>JABXYP010000001.1:1894086-2209767 GCA_024701455.1 Bacillus sp. A301a_S52
TTTTGAGGTGGGAGGTTTACGGGCGCTTATCTGTGATAAAAATAGAGCGAAAGGTGGAGGCGGCTCTGTATCTAAACTAGTGGTATAACTAAAAAGGCGGCAGCCTACTCTTAACCCGCTACTGGAATGCCTAGTCGTCTTCAAAAAACATGGCTGCTTTCTCATAAAAGAGTCGTTGGCTTTGAATGATTGGTTCATTTTCATGACGAGGTGCATAGTGATAAGTACCATCTGTATGTTGCAGACGGGCTTTCACATTATCCTTTAAGGTAAGAGTTAATACACTTTTTATTCGATCTTTTATATTTTTAGAAAAAATAGGAAATAAAATCTCAATTCGTTTATCCATATTTCGCGTCATCCAATCTGCCGAGGATAAAAAAAGAGCTTCTTCACCATTATGGTGGAAGTAAAATATCCTACTATGTTCTAGGAAACGATCAACAATACTTCGAACTGTTATATTCTCGCTCACATTAGGAATGCCTGGTTTTAAACAGCAGATGCCTCTTACGATCAAATCGATTTTTACACCTGTTCTACTGGCTTCATATAATTTAACAATAATTGGTTTGTCTGTAAGGGAGTTCATCTTGGCAATTATCCGCCCGTTGCCATGTTGCAAATGGTATGTCATTTCCTGTTCAATTAACATTAGAAATTTATCTCGCATATCAACTGGAGAAATGACAATATCATGCCATTTTGGCTTACACGTAAAGCCACTAAGATGGTTGAAAAAATTCGTTGCATCTTCTCCAATACTTGCCCTAGAGGTTAATATCCCCATATCGGTATAAAATTTTGCTGTGCTGTCATTATAATTACCTGTTCCGAGGTGAACGAATCGTTGAATAGTGTCATTATTATTCCTGATAATTAAAGTTATTTTACTATGGGTTTTAAGTCCAGTAATACCATAAATGACATGGACACCTGACTTTTCTAACCGCTTCGCCCATTGAATATTTTGCTCCTCATCGAATCTTGCTTTAAGCTCTACGAGAACCGTAACCTGTTTACCGGCATCGGCTGCTTCAGTTAATGCTTGAATAATCGGGGAATCTCCACTGACCCTGTAAAGTGTTTGTTTAATTGCAAGAACATCTGGATCTTTAGCGGCACGTGTGATCAAATCAACGATTGGCTGAAAAGATTCGTATGGATGATGGAGAAAGATGTCTTTTTCAAGTATTGCTTGAAAAAGATCGCTTTTATTCCATAAGTCAGCTGGAGGCTGTGGGATATAGGCATCATTTACGAGATGTTCCCATTCAGGTGCCATATTTTCGTAAAAACTTATGAAAAATGAAAAATCCAGTGGTCCCTCTACGCTATAAACGTCATCTTCACTCAATTCCAGAACACCCATTAAAAAAGACAGAAGGTTTTCATCCATTTGTTTAGCTTGTATTTCTAAACGGACAGCTGCACCCCATTTTCTTTTTTTTAATTCCTTTTCAATTTCAGTCAATAAATCGCGAGCGTCTTCTTCATGAATCGTTAAGTCTGCATTGCGCGTAATTCTGAAAGGAGAGACGGCAATCACTGAATAACCTTGAAACAGGTCTTCTATAAAATGACTAATAACGTCTTCAAGAAAAATAAAAGATGGATAATGACGGTCTGTAGGTAAGGTGATTGTACGTTTCAAAACTGAAGGTACTTGCACGATAGCGAGCTTACGTTCTTGGTCATTGTCCATCTCACTTCCAAGCAAAATAGCTAAGTTTAAACTTTTATTTAGTAACATGGGGAAGGGACGGTAAGCATCGATGGCCATCGGTGTTAAAACAGGTAATATATAGTTGTGAAAGTGATTTGCTAGTATGTCATATTGCGAATCGGTCAAATCGGTCATGGTTACAAAATGTATTCCCTCTTTTTCTAATAGCGGTTGCAGGATTTGATTGTATAATTGATACTGTTCTTTAACGAGATAATGGCTTCTTTCCGCTATTTTGTTTAATTGCTGTTTCGGAGTTAACCCAGCCTTGTTTTCGGGTTTATTAAAACCAGCTTTAACTTGATCTTTCAACCCTGCTACACGAACCATAAAAAATTCGTCGAGATTAGAACTGAAGATGGCCATAAACTTTAAACGTTCTAATAAAGGGTTATGCTTATCCATTGCTTCTTGGAGTACTCGTTCATTAAAGCTGAGCCAACTTAACTCTCGATTGTTATAGTATGCAGGGTCATCTAATGACACAGGCTTGATCGTATTATTCATGCCTCTCAACCTCCAAGCTTGTTGTAGTAACCTAGCCGTAAACTGGATTATCTTACTTAGACTGTAAAGTTGACATGACCTTTATTTATCTAGGGATAAAATGGATTGAAATCGTCCTTTTTAAACATCTTTCTAAATGCTTTTTGTATTTACTGGCGTGAAATTCTTCAAAATAGGGGTCGCCATCATAGTATATGGAGAGTTCAATTATTGTTTCTGTAACGGAGTCAAGTTCAATTTTTTTCACCACGTCTCGTTTGGAAATGTTTAATCCATAGCAAAGTTTTAGAAGCGCCCCCATTAATTCGTACTTTTTTAGTTCTTCTTTTGTAACCCAGTGGCGAAAAGGTCTCGCATAAAGTTTTAAGTGTGAACGAGATCTAAATGAAGCTATAAAAGCTATTGCCAGCCGTTCCATATGAGTTAGTCCATTGATTGACTGATTTGTTAACAAATAAAATGTATGTTGACTTTTAGATTCAGGATGAATCGTATTCCCGATGTAAAACACATGGGAGGCCCAGTGAAGATGGGTTAAATCGGTATCTGACAGTGTAATGAGTTCATGATTTATTAGTTCTGTGGCAAGGTATGATGATAAAATAGACAACCTTTTCTGGAAAGTAGTATCTAATTGATAAGTTACGGAAAGTTGATAAAAGCTTTCATGCGTCACATTTGGAAAATGACTAATATCAATTGTTTCCAATAACTTCTCGTAAAAAAGCCCATCTCTTAACCCTTTATTACTGACAATAAAGTTAGGACTTCCAGTGTAGGTGATCAGTTCTTCGATGGCGGCTATAGCAGGTAAAATAATATCTGCTCTATCTTTTGATAAGCCATCCAACTTTTCCCGCTCTTTTAATGATAAAGATGACAGTTTCGCCTGAATAGAGTAAACATCTTCAGTCGTCATTTCGTATTGATGAAGACCTGATAAAGGATAGTCTACAATATTTTGATGAATGAGCCCAAGATTTCTAGCAGAGCCGCCTATTCCGATAACTGGGGCCTTATTATTTTTTAACCATGGAAGCAAAGCAAACTGTTGTTGAAGATAAGATTTTAATGCTATCCATTCAGATTGTGAAGGGCTGTCTTTTTCAATGAATTGCTTCTTTAAAGTGATTGCTCCAAAGGGAAAACTGTGTAAATGGATGACTTTTCGGTCTTCAAAATAAGTTATCTCGGTACTACCACCGCCAATATCAATTGTTATTCCTTTAGGTAAATGGGTCGAGTTGGTCACAGCTAAGAATCCATAATATGCTTCTTCTTCTTCAGAAAGAATGTCTACAGAAAAGCTGCTGTACTTATGGATAGCTGCTAGAATGTCTTTACTATTTGTGGCATTTCGAATGGCTGCAGTAGCTACTCCGCGTATTGCAGTTAAATTATATTTTTTTGCAACAGCTTCAAACTTATTTAATGTATTTAATACCACTTTTATACCTTCAGGTGTCATAGCCCCATGTTCATTAATATGTGAGCTTAACCTGGCTACAACTTTTAAGTTTAATATTTCTTCATAGCATGCATGGGTGTTTATATCATAAATGACAAATCTTACAGAGTTGGACCCCATATCTATAATTGCGACCTTTTGTGCTTCCATTAGTTTGTCACCTCCTAGAAGAGTTAGTATTTATTATATCGGTCTTCCTATTCTTATGCGAACGTTGGGAAATAATAGGATTGCTTTGTTATCAGGTATATACTTTTGAAAATATGTTAGTTTACAAAGGTACGTAGGTCATGTATACTACGGTGAGAAAATAAATCGTAATCATTCTGAAAAGATTTAGAACAGCTAGCAAGTTCTGTTGATATGGCAAAATTTTTTGTTGAAGAGGGAGTTAAATGAAAAATACGTTTGCAGTTGAAATTAATAATGTGTCCTTTGCGTATCGACACCAAAATGTTTTAGAGGGGATTAACTTAAGTATTCCTCAAGGCTCTTTTCTAGGTTTAGTTGGACCCAATGGTTCGGGAAAATCAACGTTGATTAAATGTCTGTTAGGTCTATTAACGCCAGATAAAGGGAGTATTTATTTATACGGTCAGCCAGTGAAGAAGTTTAATCACTGGAGTGACGTTGGATTTGTGTCTCAAAAAGCAAATAGCTTTAACAGCGGGTTTCCAGCCACTGTGTTTGAAGTAGTATCTATGGGGTTGTTTGGAAAAGTCGGGTTATTTCGCTTCTTGACAAAAAAACATAAAGAAAAAGTGCGTGAAGCTATTGGACAAGTAGGGATGGAAGATTTCGTGAATGAAAACATTGGACAGCTATCGGGAGGACAGCAACAGAGAGTTTTCATTGCTAGGGCATTAGTTAGTGATCCAACTCTACTTATTTTAGATGAACCGACAGTTGGTGTAGATGCTAACTCAGTGGCTAACTTTTATACCATGCTGAAAGAATTGAATGAAAAACGCCATATGACTCTCATTCTTGTTACCCATGATATTGGAGCAATGTCAGAGTATGTGACAGATGTGGCATGTTTAAATAAATGTCTTCATTTTCATGGGAATAAAAAGGTTTTTGAAGAAAATAAAGAAGCGATGATAACCGCAATGTATGGGCATGAGGTGAACCTACTAGAACATAATCATGACCATACTCATCATGACCATGATCATGATCATGATGACGTAAGGAGTCAAGAGTTATGATCAGCGTCTTCTTTCAGTTTGATTTTTTGAGATACGCTTTATTTACCGGAGTTATTATTGGCTTTTTAGTCCCATTTCTAGGGGTTTTTCTTGTGGTTCGTCGCTTATCTCTAATGGCAGATGCTTTATCTCATATCACACTCACAGGTATTGCCTTTAGTTTATTATTGAGTAAGCATACACCGCTGTTTGTTGGGCTCAATCCTGTGTATATGGGGATGGCTTTTTCTATTACTGGTTCACTTTTGATAGAGCGTTTGAGAGTTGCTTACGACTATTATAAAGAGCTAGCTATTCCCATTATTCTTTCAGCAGGTATTGGCACAGGGGTTGTCTTTATTTCTCTCGCAGATGGTTTTAACAACGATCTTTTTAATTATTTATTTGGTAGCGTCGTCACGTTAACCCAACAAGATTTTTATGTTGTACTAATACTTACTCTTATTGTAACATCCTGCCTCGTCTTATTTTATAAAGAATTCTTTTTTCTGAGTTTTGATGAAGAGCAAGCAACCATTTCAGGGTTACCAAAGCGCATGCTACATGTCTTATTTATGGTAATGGTAGCAGTTGTTATTGGAATCTCCATGCAAATAGTTGGTATTTTACTCGTTTCCGCTCTTATGACATTACCTGTAGCAGCTGCAATGAGGTGTGCCAAAGGTTTTAAGCAAATGTTTATTTATGCTGTCATATTCGGGGAGCTATCGATTATTACTGGCTTATTTACTGCTTTCCACTTTGATTTGGCACCGGGAGGAACGATCGTTATGATAAATGTTTTTATTTTAGCAACTGTCATTGTTTTAACCCGTAAGCATGTAAATTAATGAAATCAGGTGACCATCTATGTTTGATTTACTCCACCAATTAACGTTTTTAGAAAGAGGAATTATTGCAGGAATAATAGTTGGTTTTATTTGTCCGATTATTGGTGCTTTTCTTCTAGTAAGGCGAATGACTATCATTTCCGAAGGACTTTCTCATATTACTCTAACAGGGATTGCAGTGGGAATAGTGATGATGCAAAGTCCAGCCACTAGCTTTATTAATCCTCTTTACACAGGGGTATTATTCTCGCTAATTGGCTCTCTTCTTGTAGAAAAACTCAGACAAATTTACCGTCATTTTCAAGAGTTGGCTATTCCGATTATTCTTTCAGCTGGAATCGGATTGAGTGCGCTTCTTATAAGTATTTCACCAAGTAATAATACTGAGTGGTTTAATTATCTATTTGGTAGTATCGTGACTGTAACTTTAGCTGACTTGCTGTTTATTGTCGTAACAGGTATTGTTATGATGAGCATTGTGTTGTTATTTTATAAAGAATTATTATCCATTTCTTTTGACCAAGAATTTGCAATTACATCAGGTATTTCAGTGAAAAAAATGAATTTTTTATTTTCCATCTTAGTTGCACTTGTCATTTCCATGTCGATGAAAGTAATAGGAATTCTGCTAGTTGGAGCCATGGTCACATTACCTGTTGCAGTTAGTATTCAATTTGCCAAAAGTTTTCGTCAAGTTGTGATTATTGGTATTATAGTAGGAGAGATATCTGTCATTGGTGGTATTATCATGTCCATTTATTTTAACATTGCTACCGGGGGAATGATTGTTGTAACAGGGGTTATGATTTTAATTATTTCTGTTATTATTAAAAGAGGTATAGCGTTTCTTAGTTTTAAATCCGTCAATTGATGTTACAGAATCACATGACGTTGCTTCAGGAGGTGTTTACATGAATGTGGAAAAAGCGCTAGAAAAGCTAAAAAAAGAAGGTTTTAAATATACAGATAAACGAATGGATATGTTGCAACTATTTTCTGATGAAAGCCGTTATTTAGCGGCTAAAGATGTTCTTGAAGCATTAAAAGATAAATATAGCGGTTTGAGCTTTGATACTATTTATCGAAATTTATCGTTGTTTTCTGATTTAGGCATTTTGGAAACGACAGAATTGGCAGGTGAAAAGAAGTTTCGTTTTTCTTGCTCCACTGACCACCATCACCATCATTTAATTTGTTTAGAGTGTGGTAAAACGAAACATATCCATCAATGTCCGATGGATAGTTCATCTATGACTACAGAAGGTTTCAAAATAGTAGGGCACAAATTTGAAATATACGGTTATTGTGATAAATGTGAAGCTCAGACCTTGTAAGGTTTTGAGCTTTTTTTATCACAGATAAGCATCCGTAAAACTCCCGTCTCAAAATAAAGAGGAGAGCTAACTTTATTTAGGCGAGGGAAACGGACACTAAAGAACTGATTGACTCGGGCCAACAGGATGTTGGTCACACAAGCGTTTTCGCAGGACGCGAAGACGTTAGCTTGTGTTCCTTATCAGTGGGAAAAGAACGAAAACTCCTACTGATTGAAGGTTCGTTTTATAAAGGTGTCTGAGGGGGAGAAAAACAGCGGTGGAAAACGTTTATTCTGTAGAGAATTTACCAACACTTGTACAAAAGGAGTTGGTCTCGTGGAAGAACAAAATGTGTTTATCGGGTTGTGCTATGGCATCTTATTTAGCATCCCGATATGGGCATTCATTTTTTTATTAATTTCCGTCATGATATGAGAAATTAGCCAGATGGTCGAATTAAAAATGGTGTACTTTAAAAATAAAGCTATTACTTGATTTCCTTTTCGTTGTAGGAACTCAAATATGTTACGTAGTTTGTTTAATGTTTCCTCTCATGCTTTTCGCAATCGAAACTCATACTAGGTGTACAGCCTTGTATGAAGGAGGGAAATGTTATGACGAAAAAATATAATCCAAATGAAACACCGTCATGTGAAGTCGCGCCGCCACACCAAAAAAATGAAAATTATCGTGAGGAAACAGCAGCAGAGTATGCAGTGAACCCTGGAATGTATAGGGAGCCTGATGACACAGTTGAAAATAATGAACAGGAACAAGATACTGGCGCAGGTAAAGGAATTGGTGCATTAGGGATTGCGCTTTCAATCGTAGCACTTTTTTTCCTGCCGTTACTTTTTTCAATAGCAGGAATTATTTTAGGAGCTGTTGCTGTCAAAAGAGATCAAAAAGGGATAGGCTATACAGCAATTGTTATTGGGGCTTTTGCGTTAATAATTAGTATGTTTTTTGCGCCATTTGTGACGTGATTTAGTAAACATGATAGAGGCTGAATAAGATTAAAGAAGAAAAGGGCCCAGAATCATTGGGCTCTTTTCTTCTTTACATAATTAAAACTCTCAATGTCAGGAAAAGGAAGGCTAATTTTTGTCTTCATAAAAGTGTGGACTGCTCAATCTATGACTTAGCTATATAAAAGTGAATACAAGAACGAGACGAGGAGTAAATCCTGTCTCGTTCAACCAAATTTAAAAGAAGGAGCATATTAGCTGAGTTTTAGTTGTATTGTCATAAGGTAAGACTTACGAACTAGACCTTCTCCTGTTCTTTTTTCTGCTTTTCTTCGTGTTCTTTCGCTAACAAATCAATTTCCTTTTTAAGTTCTTCAACCATTATTTCTTCGGGCACTTTACGAATTGTTTTTCCTTTTCTGAAAAGTAAGCCTTCTCCTCGTGCACCTGCAATTCCTATGTCGGCTTCTTTTGCTTCTCCAGGACCATTAACGGCACACCCTAAGACGGAGACCTTAATAGGTGCTTTGATTTTTTGAATATATTCTTCCACTTCATTTGCAATACTAATTAAATCGATTTCAATTCTTCCGCAAGTTGGACAAGAAATAAGAGTGGCTGCATTAGCGGCAAGTCCAAATGTTTTAAGGAGCTCTTTTGCTACTTTAACCTCTTCAACAGGATCTGCACTTAAAGAGATACGGACTGTATTTCCAATTCCTTTACCTAGAAGAATACCAAGACCTGCAGAGCTTTTTATCGTCCCAGCGAAAAGAGTGCCCGACTCTGTAATACCTAAATGAAGGGGGTAGTCAAATGTTTGAGCAGCTTTTTCATAAGCCTCTACTGCTAATGTGACATCTGATGCCTTCATTGAAACAATAATATCATGAAAATCAAGATCTTCTAGAATCTTAATGTGGTGTAGGGCACTTTCAACCATACCATCGGCTGTTGGATAACCATATTTTTTTAAGATACGGTTTTCTAATGAACCAGCATTTACACCAATTCGAATAGGAATCCCTTTTTCTTTCGCTGCATTTACGACTGCCTCTACTTTTTCCTTACGTCCAATATTCCCAGGATTAATTCTAATTTTGTCAGCGCCGCCTTCAATCGCTTTTAATGCAAGCTTATAGTCAAAATGAATATCTACGACTAAAGGAATGTTGATTCGCTTTTTAATTTCTGGGATGGCTTCAGCGTCTTTCATATGCGGACATGCGACGCGAACTATTTGGCATCCAGCTTCCTCAAGCCGGTTTATTTCAGCAACAGTTGCGTCTACATCGTGAGTTTTGGACATGGTCATACTTTGAATAATAACCTCATCACTGCCCCCGATAGTTATAGGGCCTACTTTGACAGGCCGTGTATTTTTTCGATGTGTTAGTTGGGTCACAAATCATCGCCCCTTTAGTTTACTTAAAACGTGATAAATAGCGTTTGTTCTTTCACTCATCGTATTACATTGTAACAATCAGGGGACAATTGTGGCAAGAACAAATAACTATTCGTTGTCGATCTCTCTATAAACAGGAAATTTATATACATTTCCCACTGATAACTGATAAGGAACAACGCCAGGATTTAGAACTTCAAAATCGGCTAATACTTGCTCAACTGATAACGCAAAATTATCTCTAGGATGAAGTTGTTGGACAATACTATAAACGCTTTGATTTTCTTCTACAATAACTTCTTGGTAAAAGAGTGTGTTCTCAATATTATGAGCAGTATTCTCTGCGGTATTTAAATGTTGCTGTGATTGAATTTGCTGCTCAGGTATCGTGCCTGCTGATAAATCAATACGAACACTTATCCCAATGATAATAATAAGACACAATAGTATGAGGGGGCGCATTATTGTGTGATCCTCCTTTTTCTATCAGACTCTAGTAAATAAATATGTTTTTTATAGAAAAATATGTCACATTTTTTGAATTTAGACTCTTGGAAAAAAGTGATGGAAGAATAGGAGCTCGGATATGGCACGATCAACTGTTGTAGTTAGTACATTAGGGATGTTAACGTTTATTATGATTATTGGTAATTCAATGTTTGTACCAGTTTTACCTGACATGGAGATAATGTGGAATGTAACCTCAACGCAAGCTGGGCTCATTTTAAGTGTTTTTTCTTTATCGGCAGCCATTACAATACCTTTAACAGGGTACTTAGCAGCTCAATTCTCAAAAAAAATTATTGCGACATGCGCGATTGCTATCGTGATCTTAGGTTGTATAATAAGCGCCTTAAGTGGTAGTTTGATTGTTAATTACGCTTATCCACTGCTGTTAGTGGGAAGAGTGATACAGGGGATAGGTGCGGGAATCGTGGCCCCTCTTCCATTTATGATAACTGCGGAATTGTTAGAAAGAGATGACAGGGTTAAAGTGCTAGCTGCTCTAGAAGTTTTTAATGGTTTAGCAAAGTTAGTGAGTCCTTTCGCTGGCATGTTTACGATTCAATTTGGAGGAAGCTTTTTATTTATTTTCTATATTGGAGTTTGTATTGTAGCAATTATGTTACTTTTATTAGGAATAAAAACGATAAAACCTTCTCCATTACGAACTGGAAAAAGTTATTTTATAGCGCTTAAGCAGGTTGTTTTCCATCGCGTTAAATTTGTATTTCCATTAGTTTTTGCAGGTGGGGGTGCTATGTGCTTGCTATTTGGGTTTCTGACATATTATTCTTATGAGCTTGAATGGATTTACGGACAAACAGGTATGACTAAGGCTTTGATGTTTACTTTACCATTGATTGGACTCATATTAGGCTCTATTCTCACAGGAAAACTAGTTGAAACTTACCGAAGTATTAATCTTGGGAAGGTATTTAAGGGGATCGCAATCCTTCTAGCAATATGCTTTCTTCTGTTATTATTACATGAAACGTTATTGTTACTTATTATAATAACAACATTGATAGGGGGAAGCTCGGCCGCTATTTTAGTGATGTGTAACCTTCTTATAACTGAAAACGTCTTAAAAGAGGAGAGAGATACCATTGTGTCACTATACAGTATGGTACGTTTTGTAGGGGTGGGGATTGGTCCGCCATTATTTACGGTACTTATGTATAATGAAGAGGCTATGTTTATTAGTTTGTTTACCGTCATGATTCTATTGACAGTTGTTTGCCAATTTATTGTAAAATGTCGGTTGCTGCCGAGCCATATGCCCAAAAAGTGACTCTCTTTTTTCTTATTACTTATATAACGTTTTTCTGGTAGTGTGTAAATTAGATTATTGAAAAGAGGGATATGAGAATGAAAATACTTTACAAAACAGCTGTTTCGACTTTTGCTATTTGGTTGCTGTTTATATCAGTCGTTTTTGCAGATGCGGCTCCTGGAGATGAAATTGTAACTCTTGGTGATGATTTGTCTCCACAGCAAAGAGAAACATTACTTAATGAAATGAATGTTAATGAAGATGAGGTGCTCATAGTTACTGTCACAAATGAAGAAGAGCATCAATACTTAGGTGATTATATAAGTGCTTCTATTATTGGGAGTAATGCTTTATCTTCCTCGAAAATTACCCTTTTAGAGGAAGGTGAAGGGGTAGATGTAGAAACGAATCGCATTAATTGGGTGTCTGAAGGAATGTACGCTAATGCTTTAATTACTGCTGGAGTGAAAGATGCGAATATTTACGTTACAGCCCCTTTTAATGTCTCTGGTACTGGTGCGTTAACTGGACTGATTAAAGCATATGAGGCGTCCACTGAGGAGGTCATTCCAGAGGACCAGAAACAAGTGGCGAATGAAGAATTAGTTAAAACAGCAGAACTTGGTGATGAATACGGTGTTGAAGATGCAACTGAACTAATGGCTCGTATTAAAGAAGCACTTGCCGAGGAAGATATAGAGACAGAGGAAGACTTACGTGCTTTAATTCAGCGAATTGCAGGCGAGTTAGGTATGACTTTAACTGATGAAGAGTTAAATGGTTTAGTTTCATTATTTAATCGCATGAAAGATTTAAATATTGACTGGGACCAAGTTCAAAATCAAATTGGAAAAATACGCGAAAATATCGGTGACTTTTTAAGTAGTGAAGAAGGTCAAGGAATTATTCAATCTATTCTTGATTTTATATCAGACCTTATTGATATCGTAAGAGGATGGTTTAGTTCTTAAAAGAGAAATTCTGTTTTGACGAGTTAACTCAATAGATTTTTAGCGGGAACGCGAGTAGGGAGGGGAAACTAAACCGTCCCTGCTTTTTTATTAAAGATTAACAAAGAGATTTTCTTCTCAGTCTGAAACTTTTTAATTAATGGAACGTAAATGATTTTAGAGTAAAAAGTTTGATACAATAACATATAGACTTTTCATCTAGGAAGGAGGAAGTTTTATGGAATTTTTAGACTATGCGGCTTTTGGTTTTTTTGTTGTTTTTATCGCTACTCTCTTCATATTTGGTGAGATGATGGTGCGCACTAAAGGATTGTTCGGAGTAATTGGTGTCGTCATTATGGCGATTTATTTTTCTTATCATGTAACCGCAGGAGATAGTTTGTGGATAGTGGTACTTTATTTAATCGGTTTATCGTTAATCATCTTTGACGGTAAAGTAACGACAGATGGCACGATTGCGTCTTTAGGGGTTTTGTTGATGGTATTGGGATTAGCAATTCCTGCTCCTGGACTAACGTATGGAGCTCTTGTTGCAATGGGCTTTTTGCTAGCTGCTCCTTCATCTTACTTATTCACAAAAGTTTTTCCACGAAGAAATATGTGGGATAAGATGACTCTGAAAGATAGGCTAACATCAGAACATGGGTACAATTCAATGAATGACAGTTATAAAGAACTAGTTGGTAAAACTGGGATAACAAAAACCCCTTTTAGACCTACCGGGACTGTAGAGGTTGACGGTAAACTCTATAGTGCCACGTCAGATAACCAATGGATAAAGGAAGATGAGACAGTAAAGGTTCTTTCAGTAGATGGTACACGTATCGTTATAGTACCTAAAAATTAATGGTTCAAAACGTATATAAGGGCATTATTGTCAAAAGGACTGCACTATTATGTGACAAATTATATAGATTAAAATAAAATTTTTAATTTTTTTTTTAATAATAGCATACTTATGGTCTAGTATTAATTCATTGTAAAAATGTAACAATGCGAAAAAGCATGTCTATTTATGCATTTTTTTCGAAATATGTTCCTGAAAACACAGGGAAAAAGCACTTATGTAATAAATATTTAATGTAGTGTAGGCAATAGGGATGAATTTTAATATTATGACATTTTTCGACATACTTTTCGCCTAAAAGTTATTTATAATTATCTCTGGCTCCATCGAATGTCACAATTATTTTTTCGAACCAGATCTTCTTCTAGTCAACGGCAAATCTATTGAAAAATAGAGACGCAAAGTTACAGATCTAAGGAGAGTTAAGGAGTTTATATCTCTCTATGATGGCTGAACTGCCTAGCAGTGTTTATAATGGTTTGTGCGAGAGGGGATCATGCAATTATAATGGCTATTGATGAAAAACAACTTAAAGATTGGGAAGTGCTTCTTAATCAAGCAAGGGATATTGGTATGACAGTAGAAGAAGTGAGAGAGTTTTTTTTGAAGAAAAAACAATTGAAAACAATATAAGATAAGGCTTCTTCAATTTTTTTGAAGAAGCCTTATCTTAAGCTGGCCTGAGGGTTACTTGGAATATTCCATGCTATCCATTACTAAAAAATACAATAGGATGTTAGACGGACCGTTCTTCCATTGCCATGACGGAACGGTCAATAGTTCTTTCTTGATAAAATAATGGTGTTAACGGTAAATCTAATGTAATAAAGATACGTCTGACAATTTCAATGGATGGGTTTTTCTTTTTATTCCGCTCTAAGTAACTTAAGTATGACTTCGAAACTCCTGTTTTTCTAGAAAGCTCAGATAATGTAAGACCTTTTTCCTTACGACGGTAGCGAATCATATCACCAATCAATGTTATCCCCCTCTCATGCGAAGTTATTCCCTCATATTGTTCATTATATAGCACAATTGTCATTTATTAAAAAAAGAAATAATGAGTAAAATGGAGTATATACGACATTAAGAACGAAATTAGTTCTTTATATGAGTATTTTGACGATTTTTGGAGGTTCCCATTTAGTGGGGAATCTTTTATACTGAAATTGTATTCTTTATTAAGAACACGTTGTATTTTGGCTAATTATAGGCCGGAAATATTTTATATTAAAAGTTTATGCATAAATAAAGCACCGTAACATTATAGGTGAATTTACATGAGTAAACTGATTGAGTTTGAGACAGGGTGACTTATGGGAAGAAATTGCAACATATAGGGAAAAGGGAAGAACGAGAGGTTCATTTATCCACCACTTCATCACTTTGAGGATTTAAGCGAATGAAGGAGTTTAAAGCGATAAAGTGGCGGTAGCGACTAAAGTGAACATATTATTTCTGTTGTATTTTCCATTTGTTAAATTCTAAAAACTCTTTAAATTCTTCTTTGGACACGCCTGATTCCATTGCTTCTTTCACAAGAGATTGCCATTCTGCATCCATTTGTTTGTCGTCTGAAACGTCATCGTGTAATAAAAGATCCATTTTTATGTTAAGTACATTAGCGATCTTTTCTAGAAACTGAATGGATGGATTTGTTTGAATGTTTCTCTCTAAGGCGCTTAAATAGGATTTCGCTACCCCTGCTTTTTCCGCTAATTCGGTTAATGACATACCAGATTCTTTTCTATATTTTTTAACTCTTTCACCAATCATCGGATATCCTCCTCTAATTACTCATATTTACACATCAATTTATTATCTATCTTACAAGAACATGTGATGATATCATGTGATTAAAAGTTCACTATTTAAGTTTTAAGATGTTCGTTATAAGGGATATATTCTTAATATATCATATTTTTACTGATTGAGCTTTCTTTTCTTTAATTTTTTAAATAAATGTGTAATAAGTAATGAGGTGAGCGGTAATATAACGTCTATATTACCGCTTTATTTTAGGTGGTTAAATACTTAGTCTGTAATAGACTCTTTCGGTTTTGGGATGCCCTTTAATACGTAGGTAATTATAATAATGGCTATAATCCAATAAAGAACAAATAAGAGTGGGATACCAAGGAGATTAAGCGTTCCAAAAAGTACTATTATAATCGTTGGCAATGTTGCTGTGTATACAGATAAGATCCAGCATTGTTTATAAGATAATTGGTTTGCCATACTCGATTTCATAAGGAGCATAATAAGTGACAGAAGCAGAATAACAATAAACTTTACACCTGTACCTACTAAATATACACCCAAAACGATTAAAGAAAGTATTAATGGGAATAAGTTATTAACTGTTTCTACCATAGAAAGAAGTTCATCCGACGAAAATGGCACACCTATTTCTTGATAACCTACTACTTCAGGTTCTCCTGCAATTGTTATAACAGCACTTCTCTCAAGTAAAGCATAGGCGACATCGTATTCAGAAGTATCGACCGGATTGAGGTCACCAGTAGGGTCGATGATGATGAATCCATGGTCAGTTTCGGCTATATAAGGCTCATTTAGCTCATCAGATGCAAGCACACCATTTTCTACATAAAATGAAGGAAGTTCATCTACATATGTATGTACCGTATTAAAAAGGGAGTTTAAACCGCTACCTATTTGTATAGCTAAAGGAATACAAGCGATAAACATCAAGAAAAAAACATAGAGAATTGCCTTGCCTATTTTTTGGAAACGAAAACTAGCGATTGTTTGAGGTGAGATTAAACTTTTTATGAATTGCTTAAAAATATTCATTTCTTCACTCCTTTTAAAACGATTTTTTTCCAATCCTAAATACTACTATGCCATTTTAACAATTACAAGGCCAGCGTAAACAAAATTTTTATTAATTAGAATGAATGTTTGTCACGAACAAGCGAACAATGAGAAATAGTTTGTATTAAATGTATATTTAAATAAAGAACTGCAGTGAAAGAAAGTCCATAAGACATCATTTGGCTGTAGCAAAGGTTTGAATAAGTCGTTTATTACTCGTGTATTTTAATGTAGAAATAGACTGAGAATATGAAGCCAATTTAAAAACTTAACAAAATCTTTACAAATGGTTAATAATAAATTAATACTAATTGCGTACGATGGGGAACGGTAGTAGATAAGATAGAAATTTGTTGGAGTGGGGGACGAGTGCTTGGATTTACCATTGCAGGATTTATTATTTGTGTTTTTTGGCGGTTTAGCCATCTTTCTGTTTGGTATTAAATACATGGGAGACGGGTTGCAAAAAGTTGCTGGTGATAAACTTAGAGATATTTTAGATAAATTTACCAGCAACCCTGTTATGGGAGTTATAGCGGGTATTGTTGTGACCGTGTTATTACAAACGAGCACGGGTACTACGGTTCTAGCTATTGGTCTTGTTAACGCAGGATTTATGACCTTAAGACAGTCTATAGGGGTCATTATGGGTGCGAATATTGGAACGACTATTACAGCTTTTATAATTGGTTTGAAAATTTCAGACTACGCTCTTCCTATCATAGCGGTTGGGACTTTTTTAATCTTTTTCTTAAAAAATAAAAAAGCGAATAACTTTGGTCAAGTTTTCTTTGGCTTTGGAGCACTTTTCTATGGGTTAAATTTAATGGGAGAGGGACTTTATCCACTGAGAGAACTTGAAGCTTTTGCTGAGTTAACAGTTAGTATGAGTGATAATCCATTTTTAGGTGTATTAATAGGAACAGTGTTTACAGTTGCGGTCCAAAGCTCGTCCGCGGCGATCGGTTTATTGCAGCAATTATTCTCACAAGGTGCTTTAGAACTAGATGCTGCGTTACCTGTCTTATTTGGTGATAACATTGGAACAACTATTACAGCTATTTTAGCCTCTCTTGGTGCATCAATTGCTGCCAAGCGTGCTGCCCTTACTCATGTTATTTTTAATGTCATAGGAACTATACTCGTGTTGATAATTATTAATCCTTATATAAGAATGATGGCCTATATACAGGAAGCTTTTTCGCTAAATGCAGAGATGACGATAGCTGTGGCTCATGGTATATTTAATTTTTCCAATGTATTAATTCAGTTGCCTTTTGTTGCTGTTTTGGCATTTGTTGTAACGAAGTTGATACCGGGGAAAGAAACCTTAATAGAATACAAGGCCCAGCATTTAGATCCTGTACTTATTTCCCAGTCTTCATCCATTGCTTTAGGACAAGCTAAAAAGGAAACGTTAAGAATGGCTGAACTATCAAAGCAAGGTCTTGAAGAAGCTTCTAAATTCGTAAGTAACAAACAAAAACGTCATGCTGAATTGACGTATCAATTTGAAGATGCCGTCAATAATCTTGATCGCAAAATTACAGACTACTTAATCAAAATTTCGACAAATTCACTGACAGCTGAGGATTCCAGATTACATTCTATGCTTATGGATACAGTCAGGGATATTGAGCGCGTTGGTGATCATATGGAAAATATAATTGAATTAGCTGAGTATCAAGTAACTAATAAAGTGAAAATGTCAGAGTTAGCAATGGAAGATTTAAAAGAAATGTTTACTCTTACTATAGAGACATTGCAACAGGCAGTGAAAGCTTTAGAAGATGATGATATTTTGGCCGCTCGTTCAGTTGTATTAAAAGAAGAACAAATAGACAAAATGGAGCGGCAACTGCGTAAAAAGCATATTATGCGGTTGAATGAAGGAAAGTGTGAAGCTTCGGCAGGAATTGTATTTGTCGATATGATTAGCAATCTTGAACGAATTGGAGATCATTCTGTAAATATCGCAGAAGCAGTTATTGAAGAAGAATAGAAAAAATTCAAGCGTCGTACTGATAAATAGACAATTTAACGGCGCTTGAAATATTTTTTTAAGAATATAATAATTTTTTGTTGACTTAGTTAGAAATGTCATGATAAGATAGTCATTGTCTCTGGCGAAAAGAAATTGAAATGGCGGTGTAGCTCAGCTGGCTAGAGCGTACGGTTCATACCCGTGAGGTCGGGGGTTCGATCCCCTCCGCCGCTACCATATATATATTGCTATATTATTTGGCCCTTTAGCCCAGTTGGTTTGAGCAATGAGGCAGGCATCTTGAGTAGACTACGAATTGTCCCGACGAACCTGACTTCTAAAGAAATATAATTAGAGGAAGGGACAGGCGTCTGAATGTTTAAAGTGTAAGAACATCTTAATATAGTAACTCTAAATTGGACCCTTAGCTCAGTTGGTTAGAGCAGACGGCTCATAACCGTCCGGTCGTAGGTTCGAGTCCTACAGGGTCCACCAATTTTACGGAGGAGTACCCAAGTCCGGCTGAAGGGATCGGTCTTGAAAACCGACAGGGGCTTTACGGCCCGCGGGGGTTCGAATCCCTCCTCCTCCGCCATATACTATATAAATTAACACTCATCTATTGATGAGTGTTTTTGTTTATCATAGATAAGCGTTCATAAAACTCCGGCCTCAAAATAGAGAGGAGAGGTAACGCCATTTAAGCAGGAGATAACGGATGATCATTTCCTGACCAATCAGTGGGGAAGAACGAGACCTACCACTGATTGAAGTTTTTTTAATTTGTCTAGCTAGAGAAAAAGATAGTGACGCCATTATTGGAATCATGTCTGGTTGATTAGATTTATAATACCTGTCGTTAAATAGCTAGAACAGCAAAGTAACGATAGAGATAATATATTTTAAAAGAAATGAGCAGCAAACTTGATGGGAGGTAGAGATATCCTACATAATAGTAGGAGAGGAGGGATCCTATGAAACTTGAGTTGTCACCAGCTGCTATTGAGCAGTTGAAAAATGAAGGTATGAGTGCTGAGACAAATGTTCTCTTTCTTCAATATGAAACAGATGGATGTGGCTGTGTCGTAAGCGGTGTTCCAAAACTGGTAGAATTAAGCTCGGAAGAATTAACTAAAGAGGAAGATATCTCAATTATTGAAACAGTGCCTGCTCCTTATCGTGCTGCTATTCAAAAACGGGTGGAATGGGTGTATGATGATAACCTTATAATTGATTATTCTTCTTCAGCAAATATGTTCCAATTAAAGAGCCCAAATCAAATGATTAATCCGCGGCTTAAATTTGATAGCCTTAAACAAACTGAGCAATTTTCCATGTAATGAATGGTTAAAGTTATAATGTTAACGCTATAAGGTTTATTCATTGAAAGCGGAGGGTATATTTGTTAATGTAAATAGTGTTGAGGATAACTCTTTTTCCATTATGGGAAAAGTGTTATCCTCAGTGGGATAAAATTTCGGGTAACCGATGTTTGCCTACATAAAATTTAAGGAGGAGATATGAATGGCATTTTCTTTACCAGAACTACCATACGCACATGACGCATTACAACCTCACATCGATCAAGAAACGATGGAAATCCACCACGGCAAACACCATAATACTTATGTAACAAAGTTGAATGGTGCGCTGGAAGGGCATAGTAATCTTGCTAGCAAAAGTTTAGAAGATTTACTTGCGAATATTGAAACATTACCTGAGAGCATTCGTGGAGCTGTTAGAAACAATGGTGGTGGTCACTATAATCACACTTTCTTTTGGAAAATCATGTCTCCGGATGGCGGAGGCACTCCTACTGGAGAACTTGCAGAGGCTATCACTAGCACTTTCGGAAGTTTTGAAGCTTTCAAAGAAGAATTTAAAAATGCCGCATTAAACCGATTTGGTTCTGGATGGGCATGGCTTGTTGTAAATAACGGAAAGCTTGAAATTACGAGTACTCCAAATCAAGACAACCCTATTATGGAAGGTAAAACGGCCATTTTAGGAGTCGACGTTTGGGAGCATGCTTATTACTTAAAATATCAAAATAAACGTCCTGACTACGTCGAAGCATTCTTTAATGTAGTCAATTGGGATGAAGTTGCAAAACACTATAGTGAAGCAAAATAATCATTAACATGACCGTATTCCTTATTGGGGATACGGTTTTTTATTTTTATAATTCTGTTGGTTTCTAAATAGTTAATGTGTACATAACCCAGCTCTAAATCATGAAAACGCCCGCTTTAAATGATAACTTCAGATCCAATGACTAAATTAAGGGAATATCCTCTTTTTCAGAGTGACACACTAGTCATGTCTGTAAAAGGAGCGTTGATTACATGAAAAATTTAGTCAGAACAATGGTTGGCGATATTGAATTAAATAAAGAGATTAAATTATTACTATTAATCGGTGGGCTCTATGCATTAAGCGTTGCACTGTCTAATACATTCGTTAACGTTTACTTATGGAAACAAAGTGAAGATTTTGTCAGCTTGTCAATTTATAATTTGTTTATTGTCATTATGCAGCCTGTAACGTTTGTATTAGCTGGCAGATGGGCAAAAAAAATTGATCGAATTACGGTTCTAAGATTAGGTGTTATTTTCCTCTCGGTTTTTTATTTAACTGTTTTAATGCTTGGAGAAAATGCTGGTAATTATCTTGTGTTACTAGGTATATTATTAGGAATTGGTTACGGCTTTTATTGGCTTTCTTTTAATGTTTTGACGTTTGAGATAACTGAACCAGAAACGAGGGATTTTTTTAACGGATTTTTAGGTTTACTTAATTCGTTTGCCGGTATGATAGGCCCTATTTCGGCAGGACTAGTCATTACACATATGGAAAAATTAACAGGATATAACATGATATTTTCGTTTTCTTTAGGACTTTTTGTAGTTGCTGTCATTCTTAGCTTTTTCTTAAAGCGACGACCAGCACAAGGGCGTTATAAACTGCTGGATGTTTTTCGACTGCGAAAACAGTCTTATAATTGGCGACGTATATTGTATGCCAATTTTTTTCAAGGTTTGAGAGAAGGCAGCTTTGCCTTTGTTGTCATTGTTTGGGTCTTTGTCTCTACTGGTAGTGAATTAGCTATAGGGACCTACGGGCTTATTGCGTCAGGTATTTCATTTATAAGCTATTATTTAGTAGGTAGGTTCTTGCCAAAAACGTTTCGGAAAAAAGCTATTCTTGTAGGGAGTATTTTTCTATATGCAGCTGTGTTTATTATTGTGTTCGATCAGAATTTCTCACTACTTATTACATACGGTATCGTGATTTCAATGGCGTATCCATTGTTACTGGTGCCTTATTTATCGATTACGTATGATGTGATCGGTTCTTCAGAGAATGCTGAAGAGTTAAGGATTGAGTATATTGTTATTAGGGAGTTATATTTAAACGGTGGGAGAATTATCTCTATTCTCGTGCTCCTTCTAGCTATTTGGCAAATGGGGGAAAAAACGGGTATTCCGTTCACCTTGTTATTGTTAGGTTCGGGGGAGTTGCTATTGTTTTGGATGATGAAAGCAATTTCCATACCAAGCGGGAAAAAAGAGCAATAAAGTCCTTTTCAAAAAAAGAGCGAAATCAGTCATTATGCGATAGTTCTCTTTCGCAAAGTAAACGTTATATGATATAATAACACTACATTTAAACATGCCTGCGGTGTTGGTGAACTTCGAGTTTAATTCGAACCGAACACCAATTCACTTTGGGAGCCTTATATTAAAACATTAACAACATGCCCAAACCAACTTTTTTGGGAAGTTGGAGATGTTTTTGCGGGCACCCACCTGCCTAGGGCGGGTTCGTGAAATCTGGAAGATAACCGCACTTGCGGGCAACCACTTCAGACACCTTTTCAGGAAGGTGTCTGTTTATCACAGATAAGCGTGCGTAAAACTCCGCCTCCAAAATAGAGAGGAAAGCTCACTCTATTTAGGCGAGAGATAACGGAGGCTAATGTCCTGATTGAAGGGTCATTTTATAAGTAAATAATAGATATGTAGATACATCTAGTAAGATAGAGAGAGGGACAAGATTAATGAGTGAAAAAAAAGGGCAAAAACCTCATCTACCTGTACGATTAAATATACTTTTCTTTGTCGTGTTTTTATTATTCTCTGCGTTAATTCTTCGGTTAGGTATCGTGCAGATCGTCCAAGGGGAGGAATATCAAGAAGAGCTGGAGAGAACTGTTAACATTAGTCATCCAGTGGAAGCTCCGAGAGGCCTTATTTATGATAGGTATGGAAACATCCTTGTTGATAATGAATTACTCCTGACTGTTACTTATACGAACCGAAATACGACCCAACCAGAAATGTTGGAAGTGGCAGCTCGCCTCAATGAATTTATTACGATGGAATATGAGGGTGATTTAGAAGGTCGATTTGAAAGGGACAGAAAGGAATATTGGGCCCTCTTAAATAAGGACGAATTTGAAGCGTTTCTACCTATGAGTGAAGCGGAAGATATGACAGATGAAGATATCCATCAAGAGCGCCTTGAGCAGATTACTGAAGATCACTTATCCCAATTAACAGATGAAGAAATTGAAATATTTTTTTTGTGGAGAGAATTTAATAGTGGCTATAATAACTTACCGCATAAAGTTATGCAAGGTATTGAATATGAAGAAGCTGCTCAAATTATTGAACATATTGAAGAATTACCAGGTGTCGATATCATTCGCGATTCAACAAGAAAATATGTATACGGAGATACATTGAGAGGTGTCTTTGGCAGTGTTGGAGCGATCCCTAGAGACAATATTGATGAATTCCTTTCGTTGGGATACGAGCGAAATGAAGAGGTAGGAAGAAGTTACCTTGAAGCTCAATATGAGTCTGTTTTACGTGGTAATAAAGGGGAAATCGAAAATTTCACGGATCAGAGTGGTAACTTGTTAAGAAATGCTGAAGAAAGGCTAGGAAGCAGAGGGAACGATTTAGTTCTTACACTTGATATGGAGCTTCAACAACTAGTCCAAGATGCGATTGAAAATGAAGTCACAAGTGCCAATGCAAGATTTATTGCGGAAAAAGATGCATTTGTTGTTATGATGGATCCGAATACTGGCGATATTTTCTCAATGGCTGGGTATTCCAGTGATCTTGGCACATTCACGCAAGCTTATGAAGCCGGTTCCTCTATTAAGGGGGCGACAGTACTGGCCGGTCTAGATACAGGGGTGATTGGGCCAGGTAGTGTTATATACGACAGACCGATCACATTACCAGGATCACCTCCTATCAGCTCAGTAAATAATTTTGGGCCTGTCGATGATTTAACAGCATTGGAGCGATCATCGAACATTTACATGGTAGAGATTGCTATGAGAATTATCGGTTACGTTCCTGGTGTGTCAGGTAGGAACTGGGGGAATTTAAACCCTGGTTTTAATACTCTTCGTTCATACTACAATCAATTTGGTTTAGGAATTGAAACAGGTATCGATCTGCCAAATGAATTCAGCGGCATGAACGGTGGAAATCCAACGAGAGAAGGGGCAGCCGGTTCATATCTTTTCTTATCTTTTGGCCAATTTGATACGTATACGACGATGCAGTTAGCTCAGTATGTATCAACCATTGCTAATGATGGTTATCGTGTGGCACCAAGAATCGTACAAGAAATAAGGCAACCTGGTTCTGACAGAGATGAACTAGGCGCCATCTCCCAGCAAGTTGAAACTAAAATATTAAATTATTTAGATGTAGACTCTAATCACTTAGATCGTATCCAACAAGGGTTTTACCGAGTTGTTCACGGAAACCAGGGTACGGCGAGTGCATACTTCGGTAACGTTGGTGTTGATGTGGCAGGGAAGACAGGAACAGCCCAAGTAATGGTGAACGGAGAAAAAGGAAATAACCAAACGTTTGTCGGTTATGCCCCTTATGATGATCCAGAGGTAGCCATTGCAGTCATTGTCCCAGGAACACGCACGGAACACACTGGTGGTGTCGCTAACAGGATTGCAGAAAAATCATTAGAAGCGTACTTTGATTTAAAAGAAAATAGAAACGGACCAGAAGTATCTGATGATGGGGGAGATATTGATGAGATCGATAACACTCCGTCAAACTAATTGACCACATAAGAACGAGCTGTTTCATAAGTATTACTTATGAAACAGCTCGTTTGTCATCTATTAGGTTTCTTACGGTTTCACTTTGATATTTAATGTGTTATCTTCATATACACCAACAGTCATTCACTCCTGTTGGCGAATGAATGACCTGCTTTAATTAATCATCCCTGTATGATGTCTTAGTATTTTCGAAAACCATCTCCAGAAATTATTTATTCGTTTTTGGTGAACCTAGTTTTTCTTTAATTTTAAAATTGAAATTTAGGTGTAAAACGTGAACGTTTTACTGTGACGTAATTAAGTCGATTATCTCGTCTAGTGTCATCGTACTATCTAGCGTATAATCTCCAATTTGCAGTTGCTGGGCGACGCCTCTATCACTCAATGCCGCTTCAAACTCTTGGGCTGATTTAACAATGTTAAGTGTCTCAAGCTTATGACTGATATCTTTTGATGTCATTCCCTGTTCAATAGAGAGAATACTGATGTACAAAGGATCGGCTTCGATTACTGACTCGTCTTCGTTAACTTCGTTGTCAACCACTGCTTTTAGTTCTTCAATTTGTATATGCAGTTCTTCATTTTCTCTCTTTATTTCTTCAACTATTTCCTCGGACGCACTATTATCGTCTTCAATAGCTTCATTCTCCGAAGCATTTATCTGATCATCTGAGCCATTGGAAATAGCAAAAAACGTGTCGGGTTGCACATAATAAATAGCCGCTAAAAGAGAACCGCACAAAAATAAGCCTGCTGCTATTCCACGAAATGTATGCTTAGAAGCCATAATTTGTCTCCCTTCTAAATATCGAATTAAAGTGACTACGGAAGCTCATTATATGTGACATATTAATAAGTAGTAGATTAATCTAATTAGCCATCATTTCTTCAATATCATCGATGTGGCTGTTTGTCATATCTGCGATGTGAGCAATGGAATATCCCTCTTCATAAAGAGAGAGAACATCATCACGTGTTAAAGATTTACTAGCAGTTGCGGCGGCGACTTCCTGTTCTGATAGTTTGTGACTATCCATTAAAAACTCTTCTTCAAGTACTTTTATCTTCTTTTTCAAATAATAGATTTCCTGCATCATTTGAATTGACATATTTTCAACTTGATTTTCTATCTCTTTATTAGAATCTTTTTGAAAGAATGATAATAGAAATAAGATGGCAGAAAGACTAAATAAGCCGATAATAATCCATTGCATGGATGCTTCCTCCTTTAGTAATAGTACAGTCTATCTATCTTATATTATCAGATCTCGGCCTTTTTGTGTGAAATAGTTATATAAGTTCATTTATATTCCTTTAATTAGAAATTATTATGTCGTATTTTTTACTTGTTAGAGGACCCTATTGAACATATTATTACAAATAAAGACAAAAATACCACCTTGTTGAATGTGGAAATACTCGATACGATTAGAGATAAGATATTTTAAGGGAGGGAAGAATGTTGGAACTATTAAAAAATACACTACGACCTTTTATAACCGGATATTTAGTAAAAGGAGAAGGACAAGTCTATCACAGTGTTCAAATGAATTCCAATGTGGCGTTTCAAGAAGTTTGTGTCGATAATTTAGCTATAAAACGTGTGCTATTGCCCGACAAAAATGAAAAAACCCGAATAAATAAATTACTAATATACAATATGTCAAGTAAAACAATTGAAACAAAAATGAGAGTTCATTACTATATGAATTCGGGTTGTATGATGCCTTTTGTTTATTATTCACCCCATTATGAAGCGATGGTAGCTTGTGCGAACGATATTTATTATGTAACAGGTGGTATGAGCCAGGAAGGTGGTCCAATTCAATACCAGACGAATATGAACGATATGAATGCTAGTACAGGTAGTAATGCGACAAAAGCAGTCTATCAGCCTTTAACTAAACATAGTGACGGATGGAGTCTCACCTTTAATCTACGACTATTACCCTATGATCAGACCTACATGTATGATTGGGAATTATCACATACAGAATTAGTCAATTTAGAGAAGGAACATTTAGCATTAAGGCAGTTATTTAATTGATGTGAGTTCTTGGTTTTAAGTTCATTCACGTTTAAGGATAGTCACAATACAAATTAAATAAGATCAGCCGAAAATAGTGTACAAGCTAAGAGGGCGTATATTAGAGAGTTATAACGTTATTTTGTGAGCTGTAAAGTAATAAACATAATAAAAAAAGACATCTTAATTTCTAAAAAAACAGGTAAATTAACAAAAGAAAATTCTGTGCGGAAAAAGATGCGCTATAACAGTGACTTCCTCTTGAATCTCTTAGCAATCTCTGCTATTATTTTAAGGTATGAGTCAGTTAGAATTTGGAGGGATAAATAATGCGTGTACAAGTTACTTTAGCTTGCACTGAGACAGGCGATCGTAATTACATTACGACAAAAAATAAACGTACTAATCCGGACCGTATGGAACTTAAAAAGTACAGCCCGAGATTAGCCCGTCACACATTACATCGTGAGACAAAGTAATAAGGGAAAAACGACTGAAGAACCGAATAATGGGGATCAGTCGTTTTTTATTGGAGCAAAATGATAATAACCATATAAGCACTCCTGAGTGAAATAATTTTGTAAGAGAGCGCCCCGTTATTAGTCAATTTTAAATTTAGCCTAAATGGTCATTAACAAAGATTTAAATAACTCTCTTCATAATTAAACAATTTGCGCCTTGTAATGTGCTTCCTTTCGTCAATCTAATTTAAAGTTGGTGTTATTTGGATGTGTTTAATTACATATAAACACAACAGGGGCAGGGACTATTATTTTGATTAGTATACCTTCCAGATATATTAGTTAAAATAAGACTATAGTTTATTACTATTTTTCAAATCCAAATGAGCTACAGACACTTCATTATTTATATCTAAAACTAATTTTTAAAAAAACAAGAACCCGTTGTTTAAAAACGAGTCCTTGCGCAACACACTTATTATTTAATAAAATTATAATTCAATCTCTAGATCAATATCTTCCCCTAGTTCATCCCAATCGTCATTGATAGGGGCACTCATTTTAATACGAATAGTTTCTATATCGTCTGCACTAGAGTTTTCAAGTATGAAGAAAAAGCTACCACTATGTTTCGTTCCAGCCATCATCTCTCCATCAATGTAATCTGAAAGAAGCATATCTCTTTCCAATTGTTCACCAGTGTTAGTCGAGATAGTAGCTTGGCTCACAAAAAAAGTAACGTCTTCATCAGATGTGTTTTCAACCTCAACATCGACTTGTACGTAATCCATTTCTTCACTACCTACTAATTCAGCAACCATCTGATCGGTGATTTCTCCAGAGGCGGCATTTACTTGTGGAAGATCTAAAACGATTGGCCCTGTTTCGATCGTGTCAATGTTATGTTGTCTTGCGTGAAGGGTGAATACACCAGCCTCATTTTCAATAGTTTCACCAACTTGCGTTTCGAAGTCTCCGTTTTCTTCATTATTAGCATTATTTTCATTATTATTAGCTTCTGAGTTGTTATTTTCTTCGTTTAAGTTAGTTTCGTTTCCATTGTCGGAATTGTTCGCTGCATTTGTTTGGTTTTCAGATTCTCCACATGCAGCCAAGACAAGCAAAGATGATAAAGATAAAACTGTTAATAATTTGCGCATAAAAATAATCCCCTTTTATTGTTTTTTATATGAAAAATTAGCTATAGCTAACTATCATCTAAATTAAAGTAAAAAACCTTTTTCAACTAAATAGATCAAAATTAAGAAAACAAATTGATGTGGAAGTAAAAATAATTACTAAACAGATCAGATAAATGATTTTGAAAAATGTTCTGACTTATAAAGATAAGTACTAATTCATAGGTTTAAAGTTTCAAAGTGAAACCTTTTAATAAAAAAACAACTTATAAAAGGTCTTATAGCATATATTTTTAAAAATAATTTCATTTTAACGACTCACAAATCCTACTTTAGCATTATTTTTCCTAAAAAGGAAACTAATTTGCTTAAAATGCTACTCATTAATTGAATTGCAAAAAAAGCAACATAAAGTTGTTAATTATCGTTGGTTTGTTTATATCAGAAGAAGAGGCAAATAATATGTTGATTGAGAAAGAGGTAAAGAGCTTCTACAATCATAGTTAATCACGTGTGTCATAGAAATGAGATTGCTAATGCTATTTTAAAAAATAGTTGATTTGCTAGGGAAAGTAAGAAGATAAAATTTACTTTATATATTGATTTTTAATATTCTCATTTAACTCTTTGTTATTGAAACTGCCAAAGAAATGTATCATAGGCTCTTTTTTGTGTGAACACATGATAAACTATACTTACAAAAAAATATAGAAAGGAGCTTTGGAAATGACTAAATCAGAATGGCGTCAATGGATAAAAGAAAAGGTGTATAAGCACCCTGAACCACTCCAAGTCAAAGACACTCATCTAATTCACAAAAAGTTATTTAGCCATTATGTGTGGAAAGAAGCTTCGACCATTGCAGTAACAGTGTCAATGAAGAATGAGATTAATACATTGCCTATCATTGAGCAGGCTTGGCAAGATAATAAGCAGGTTGTTGTACCGAGGTGTCGACGTTCTGATAATGCATTACTTTTTTATAATTTGACACATTGGGAGGAGTTACAAGAAAGTTTTTATGGATTACGAGAGCCTGATGTAACCAGATGTCCATTAAGAAATAGGTCTGATATTGATTTGGTCATTGTGCCAGGGCTCGTATTTGATGAAAAAGGCTATCGAATTGGTTATGGAGGTGGTTATTACGACCGCTTTTTAACAGGAGAATACCTTTTTTCAACGATGTCATTATGTTATGAATTTCAAATTACAAAGGCGCTACCTATAGATACATATGATCGACCAGTAAGTTGGCTTGTGACGCCTGAAAGAGTGATTAAAACAGATTCAGCTAAACAATGAAAAGTATATATGTAACTAGTAAGAAAGTGTGATAAAAGTGACTATTTTATTGTTATTGGGTGTTGTTATACTAGCCATGGTAGCATGGAAAAAGGAAGCGTTAACTGAGAAAGGGGTTTTAGCAAGTGTGTTTGTAGGTGCTTTAATTAGTATAGGAGCATCTTTAGCAGGGTTAATACTCTTGGGAGCTTTTTTCATATCTTCTTCTATCCTTGGAAGAGTTCTAAAAAATGTGAATGCAAATAACGGTATAGAAGACAAAGGGGAAACGAGAGACGAAAAACAGGTGTTAGCTAATGGTGGGCTAGCAGCTTTTGCCTCAATAGCTTTTCTAGTCAGTGGAGAGAACATGTGGCTTACTGGTTTAATCGGTTCCTTGGCTGCAGCAAATGGTGATACGTGGGCTTCTTCAATTGGAAAAATGAGTCCTACTCCCCCAACATTAGTATTAAGTAGACGTCGGGTTCTGCCAGGGCAATCAGGAGGAACAACTCTAGTAGGTCATATTGCAGGTTTATTAGGGAGCACGTTCATCATTGTCGTTGCTTTTAGTATGAATCAGTTTAATTTTCTAGGGGAAGTCTCGCTCTTAACTTGGTTAATTCTTATTGTGGCTGGATATGTAGGACAATATAACGATGCTTTGGCAGGTAGGTTTTTCCAATCGTTATATAAATGTCCTCAATGTGGTGCACTTACAGAAAAAACAACTCACTGTTTACTGAAAGGCGATTTAGTTAAAGGGTGGCCGTGGATAACCAATGATGTTGTAAATGTCGTGAGTACGTTTACGGGTTTAGTACTCGGTATGTTGACTGGTTATCTTTTTAATATATAGAAAGGACGATGTAAATGAGTGAAAATTGGGCACGTTATTCAAGACAAATGCTTTTTTCTCCAATAGGAGAAACGGGTCAAAAAAAACTCTCCAACTCAAAAGTACTCATTATCGGAATGGGGGCATTAGGTACAGTTATTGCAAATCATTTAACTAGGGCAGGTGTAGGGCATCTTGTGTTTTGCGACAGAGATTATGTGGAACTAAGTAACTTACAGAGGCAATTGTTATTTGATGAAGAAGATGTGAAACAGAGTTTACCTAAAGCAGTGGCTGCTGAAAAAAAATTAAAAAGAATGAACAGTGATGTAAAAATTGAAGGACACGTTACTGATATTTCATCCACTAATATGGAAGACTATTTAAGCGGAGTGGACGTACTCATTGATGGCACGGACAATTTTTATACAAGATATTTAATGAATGATGCTGCCTTTAAACATACTACTCCATATATTTATGGAGGCGCAGTAAGCTCCAGAGGGATGGGTGCTGTGTTCATTCCTGGAAAAACAGTGTGTCTTCGATGTATCTTCCCTGCATTTGATGGAAATGGACAAACGTGTGATACGATTGGCGTCCTTTCTCCTACTGTTGATATGGTCGCAAGTTTGCAAGCGTTAAATTGCTTAAAATTATTAACGGGAAACGCTCATACCATCCCAGAAAAATTGGTGACATTTGATCTCTGGAAAAATGAGCAAATATCAATGGGAATGCCTAAACCAAATCCAACATGTCCCACGTGTCAACTTAAGGAATACCCAGCATTAGGTAACGAGGACCAAGGTCATATGACAACACTATGTGGGAGGGATACGGTACAAATTCATTACACTTCGTCTCATGATTTAACTTATTGGGAAAAAACTTTAAGAGGAATAAGCACGGCCATTAAAATGACGCCATTTTTACTAAAAGTAGACTTACATGAAGGAGAAAGATTTGTATTGTTTCCTGATGGTAGGACGCTTGTACAAGGGACGGAAGATATTGGAAGGGCGAAAGCGCTTTATACCAAATATTTAGGATTATAACACTGAAAAATGTGACGATTTATTGAAAATGTTGTGTTTGTCACTAATCTTTTCTAGCTACTTTAGTGTACAATAGGCAAGACAGTGAAATATATTACTTCTTAAGGGAAAGGTAGATGTTTAAACATGTATGGTACTAAAACGTCAAGAGTTGTTATTATTGGGACAGGATTTGTTGGATCCAGCTACGCTTTTTCACTAATCAATCAAAACATAACCGATGAAATGGTGTTAATTGATTTAAATAAAGAAAAAACTGAAGGGGATGCTATGGACCTGAATCATGGGATACCATTTGGCTATCCAACTAAAATTTGGGCCGGTGAGTATTCAGATTGTAAAGACGCCGATGTGGTTGTTATAACAGCAGGTGCTAATCAAAAGCCTGGAGAAACACGTTTGGATTTAATTGAGAAAAACGTAAATATCTTCAAAGGAATTGTTGGAGCTGTTATGGACAGTGGCTTTAATGGGATTTTCATTGTAGCAACAAATCCTGTAGATGTGCTATCATACGCTACATGGAAATTCTCAGGCTTACCTATGGAGCGCGTTATCGGTTCGGGTACATTATTAGATACGGCACGCCTCCGCTTTCTTCTAAGTGATTATTTCGATATAGATAGCCGTAATATTCATGGTTATATCATTGGAGAGCATGGTGATACAGAATTACCTGTTTGGAGTCAAACGAGAATTGGATCTGAACTGATTTATAGTTTTATGGAGAAGTACAAGCCAGAGGCGAAGCAAGAGGATCTTGACAGTATCTTTGTCAATGTACGAGATGCTGCCTACCATATTATTGAGAGAAAAGGTGCGACACATTATGCTATTGCGATGGGTCTTGCTCGGCTAACGAAAGCTGTATTAAGGAATGAACATTCAATCTTGACTGTATCAACGCTATTACAAGGTGAATATGGTCTAAATGATCTGTATATTGGTGTCCCTGCAATTGTGACACATAATGGTATAGAAAAAATAGTTGAAATGGAAATGGCGGATGAGGAAATGGAGAAGCTTCATCATTCTGCTAATGTGTTGAAAAGTGCTATGGCGCCAGTTTTTAATAAGTAATGAATTTCTAAACGGCTGTTTTCTTTCTACGATGAAGAAAACAGCTTTTTTCAATACTTAAATAAATACCTAATTTTTGGTGAGTGAATTGAGGAATAAAAGATACTATTTTGTCTCATTCTAACGGTAAAGGAGAGTGGTGGTCTATGAGATGGCTAACATCTTTTATTGCTATTGTTATGGCGACTTTAATCCTAAGATATCGCTATCGTGTATTAAACAAATTGTTGTCTAGAAGATGGCTGCGTCGCTTATCTGTAGCAATGTTAATGAGAATCCCTGCTGTTAGAGAAAAAATGATCTATGAGACCTTTAGGTAGAAAAATTTATATGTTATTAAAAAACAATGTGGCATTCACTATCTAAGCAAATAGGGATGCTCATTTTTTTATGAGTAAATACGTTTGTGAAACAAAGCAAAATGTCGCTCATAAATATAGATTTTAATCAGCTTTTGTTATAATGTAGTCTGAGGTGAGAGGATTATGAGATGGGAGTTAGTCGCATTTGATCTAGATAACACCTTATTTAGTCATGAAGACGCTTTTGAATATGCAATAAAGCGTTGCTTTAAGAAATTTCAGGATAAAACTGACACGAGCTTACATACAGTAGATGAGGACAGATTTTTCTCTCTATTTAAATTTAACTGTGACCACTATTGGGATGACTATGAGCAAAATAAACTTACTAAGACTGAGTATCGTAGAAAAAGATTTTGTAAGACAATGACTGCCCTAGAACTTCCTGCAACTAACGACTTGGCTGATGCTTTTCACCATTACTATGACAGTATTGTGGATCATTACAGTGTCCCCTTTCCAGGTTTACAAGATTTATTACAAGCCCTCTCCAATCAACAAGTAAAGCTTGCAATAATCACAAACGGTAACGTAAAAACACAATTTAATAAAATTGAAAAATTAGGAATTTCACATGCTTTTAAACGTAAAAATATTTTTATTTCTGAAGAAATAGGCTTTACTAAACCTGATAAACAGTTTTTTAAAAAGGTTGAATCACAGTTGAGTGTTTGTAGTTCCAGGTGTATTTTTGTTGGTGATTCTTGGGGACTTGATATTGTGGGTGCGGTTGATGCTGGATGGGAAGCCATCTTCTTTAATAATCGAGGAGAACAGCGAACGACAGATCATCCCGTACTTAAAGAAGTTACTACGTTTAAAGATCTAAGAAGTGAATTGATAAGATTAGTGACGGAAGGAAGAACCTTATGAATGTTTTTACTCAATCCATCAGGTTTTGGGAGACATTGCACCATTTAACTACTAGGGAAGACATGCGCCTTGTTCATTTAAATGAACAAGAAGAGGTAGCGTGGATTGAAGATGATCGTCGTGAACCCTATCATTTGATAAGACTAAGTCGCAAAAATTATGATTGGAGTAATGAACTAAAACGTGATATTAATAAGGCATTTGATCAGGCAAATAAGATAAGAAAAAAGTTAGGTTTACGCCAAGCTAATGTAAGTAATATTATCCTTTCTTCTGATGTCCCTGTTGATGATTATGAACAGCTTTTATCACAACCGCTGCCACTTACAAGTGGTGGAAAAAAGCAATTTAGAACCATCCTCATCCCACTCGAAGAGTTGAAGCATCATCTGTTCCCATTGGCTACAGAGTGGCAATTACAGGAGATGCCTCCTTATATGGAAGAAACCTACATCGTCACATCAGAGCAGGAAGAACACATTTTACGTACGCTAAAATCAGCTGTGAGGACATCGATAAAAAAACGGGAAGAAAAAGAAAAAAACTTATTATTACATGGAAAGACTCGATTGACGTTTTTATTGCTCGGGATTATTATCGCTGTTTACGGTTGGGTTGAAATGAATGGTTCTTCAATGAATACATTTGATTTAGTCCGTTTCGGAGCAAAATTTGATCCGTTTATTCTTGAAGGAGAATGGTGGCGGTTCATTACTGCTATGTTTTTACATATTGGAATTGTTCATTTAATGATGAACTCATTAGCTTTATTTTATCTAGGCAGTGCTGTGGAAAAAATTTTTGGAACGAAACGGTTTTTCGTTATTTATTTTTTAGCCGGACTTTTAGGATCGATAGCTAGTTTTGTGTTTAATGATAACGTCTCAGCTGGAGCTAGTGGTGCCATCTTCGGTTGTTTCGGAGCATTATTATATTTTGGACTTATTCATAAGCGACTGTTTTTTCGCACAATGGGTATGAACGTCATCGTGATACTTGCAATTAATCTTTCATTTGGTTTTATTGTACCAATGGTGGATAACGGTGCCCATATCGGTGGTTTAATTGGTGGTTTCGCTGCTTCTGCTATCGTAGGGCTTCCTGGACAAAAAGAGAGGACAATAAAACTCCCGGCTTTTCTCGTAACAGTGGTTGGTATCGTTACACTTCTCTGGGTAGGCTTTTCCCAAAGCGGTTATTCTGAACAAACATCTCTTGTGTATTATCAAATGGGAGTTGAAGCAATTGAGGAAGAGGCTTTTGACGAGGCCCATGACTACTTTACTGAATTTTTAAAAGGAGAGGAACATATTACACACGATAGATTAGCCGTTGATGGAAGGTTTCTTCTATCTTATGTCCAAATTCGACAAGGGGATCTGAAAGAAGCGGAAGCCAATCTCACTTATGTCGTGAATGACGTACCGGATTTCCATGAAGCCCATTACAATTTAGCACTTATTTATTCTGATCTAGGTGATTATAACAGGGCCTTTGAAAGTGCTGGGAAAGCTCTAGAAGTGGCCCCAGGAAATGACGATTACCAAAAGTTATATACAGATATAAAAAAGCACATTGATAATTAGTTCCCCTATGAGGGGGCTTCTACTTCATCAATCATTTGCAAAAGTTGCTGCCGTGTTCCATCTTTCATTTCATAAACTAACAAAAGGTGTGTCCCATCTTGATGGATTAACACGTGAGGTAAACTATTACCGATGGGTGAGTAAGTTTCCTCTGTAAACGTATTAATGCCAAGAATATAATAGCGATAAAAGCCTTCCCATAACCTTCCGAGTGTGGCGAAGGTTTCTTTTTCATTAAGACCAGGGAGGGGTGTTTGAGCGTAATCAGGAAGATCTAACAATGAATACACATCATATTCTTCTATATTAATATGGAACTCTTCCAGTAATCCCTCTAACACATAATCCAACTGTTGATTAATGATGGAATCAAGTAGCTGTTGGCTCTCCTTTTCTTGAGCACTTAATGGTTCTTTAAAAGAGCTCAAGGGGGCTAAAGGTGAATCGCTAACATACAAGTGATCTTTACTCCACGCATGTTTACTTTTATAGATATCTTTTTCGTAATGAAGCTCAGCATGATGGAAAGTTAGAGCATCATAGCGTCCACTATCTTCCCCATCAAATGTTGTTATTTCTTCAATAAATAATTGTTCTTGAAGGGATTGCATTTTAGCCCCTTTAAAAACACCATTTTCAAACACGATAGACATATCCTTTCTTAAAAAAGCAGGCTTGTTTGTTTCTGAGGCAAAAGCCCATTGCAAAGAATACTCGTCGTCGTCTTTCTTGCTTAATAATTCGAGAGAAGTACGTGCTTCTTTAAAATAAACGTTATCATCCTCTGGAAAAAATATAAAAACTTCATTCATCGCTCTCCACGGAGAAAGGGGAGTAAATGACAGAATAATAGCTGTAAAAAAGGCTAAAACAACGATTTTATAAAAATGTTTATTTATTTTTTTTAGCATATACATTTCCTCCTCTTTAGACAAACCTATCTGTTTTTTCATATGCTGGGAGAATAATGAATATGCCTTTTTAGAACTGTCAAGTTGTATATAGCATGAGTGATTTAAGAGACGTTTAACCACAGTATGAAAAGATGGCTCAAGCGAGGGACATGGAGATTTCTGATGTGAGAGTCAGAGGGAAGACGATGAAAGTAAAAGGAATACAAAAAAAGCCGAGAAATATCTAGAAAATATAATTGCATCACCGTCTGCAATGTCGTGAAAGTGCCATGCAAAAAGGGCCGGAAGTCCGGCCCTTAATTATCATCATGACATATCATCATAATATAAATCGTCTTTAACAAACATGCTATCTTCTTTGTTTACAGGAGTATCCGCTGCCAGAACTATTCCTAATGGAGATTCTCGCCCATCATTCACAATTGTAAAGGGAATATGGTGTTTATTAGCAGTCTGAATATAATTGCTGTATTCGTGGTAACTTAATCCACCATTAATCAGAAGTTTGGCATTTTTCTGTTTCGTCATCATTGTTTCTGCTTCGGGATAAATCCCTCGGTGTCGGACTTGTGATTTTGTTAAAGCTAGATAAACCCTTTCTGCAAAAGAGGATAAAAATAATTTACGTTCTTCAGGTCGTAATTGAGGTGTTCCATACATTCCCTTTTTTAGAATATCCTCTAATTTCTCGTTAGACATCTCATTCCCATTCCTTTTTAGAAGTAATTAGTGACTATCCTACCTAGTATATCAATACAAGGTTCCCTTCATCAATCGAAAATTGTTTGTCCTTAATGAAAGCCAGCTAACATAGACTATACAGGAGAAGGGAGCTGATGACTATGCAGTTTTTAAGTGAAGTATTTTTTATCTTTTTCCTATCTTTTACTGCTGGAACGTTGCCAGCAGTTCAAGTGAGGTATCCCTATCCTTTGGTGGTATTAACACTTAGTATCGTACTGTTACCTTTAATGGCAGGAGCTATTTTAGGGGCTGCTTTATTTGCATGGATTCCAATCATTATATTGAAGGTAAGTTTATTTCTATTAATGATATGGATCGTCGTTTATCTCTACGGAATTTACCATCCCTCTTTTGGTTATATGCCTAGTCATTCAAAAGGATATATTGCTTTTATAGCTTTATTATTCTTTATATTAGGTGTTGAATTCTCCGTCTCAGCAGGTTTTTCACCATGGGTTCTAATGTTGATTTTACCTCTATGTGCAGCAATTGTAATAAGTGGATTTATTGCAATGGTTCGCCTTTTTGTTTTTTTAAAGTTTATTTCTTTTATACATTTTGTTCCATTAGTTCTTTTTCTATTCGCAGCTATTATAAAACTGCTATAATTAAAATAGAAAAAATTTGGAACTGTAAAAGGAATGAGGAGTCAAACGATATGACCTATTTTGAATTAATAACATTTATTCGTCATTATCAAGGCTATATTTATACAGGTGATAAACTTGCAGATTTAGAGCTTATCGAAGAAGAAGTGTGTGAGCTCTATCGGTTAGGTATAATTGAGGCAGATTTTTACAAAGAAGCACGTCTCATCCTTTTACAAGAAAAAAATAACCAAACAAAGTATGACCTTTGATTCGTGATAATGTTTTTAAAAATCTGATTGAAATGTGTTAATAAAGCAGGGACAGCGAATTAACTCCATTGATCAATACGAGTCTTTCATAGATGACAACCGAACAAACGAGACACTAGTAAGTCAAGGGAGTGAAAACGTTTTTTTTTTTAAGAAAAAGTTCAATCTCTCTAATGGATGAGGCTGTATTTCATGATACAATTAGTGTCAGATACTGAAAAATATGAAGGATGATAAAAATGACAAATAGTGTGTATACGGGAATTGATATTGGAGGTACAACAGTTAAGTTAGCGTTTATTACAGAAGAAGGCGAAATTATTGATAAATGGGAAATACCAACAAACAGAACAGAAAAGGGAAGGTACATTACAGCAGATATTGCTCAAACAGTTCAAGAAAAGGCTATCGAGTTAAAAATAGATGACAAGAGACTTAAAGCCGCCGGTGTTGGAGCTCCTGGTTATATTGATGTAGAAAATGGGGTTATTATTGAAGCGATTAACCTTGGGTGGAAAGACTATCATATTCAATCTGAACTAGGGGACTTATTAAACATACCTATTGTAGTAGATAATGATGCTAATTTGGCAGCTGCGGGAGAGAAATGGAAAGGTGCGGGAGAAGGCGCTGAGGATCTTGTGGCAGTAACACTTGGGACGGGTGTAGGCGGAGGTATCATTGCCGGTGGGAAAATTATACACGGCAGAAGCGGTTTAGCTGGAGAGATTGGCCATGTAACGTCGGTAAAAGAAGGAGGAGCTCCTTGTAACTGTGGTAAAAGAGGCTGTCTTGAGACAGTTGCTTCAGCTACAGGTATCTCTCGCCTTGGTATGAAAGCGATTCAAGAAAGCCAAGAGGACGAAGGCTATTTACAAAGACAGTTGTTAGCAGCAGGTATTATAACTGCTAAAGATGTGTTTGATGGAGCAAAAAAAGAGGACGAAACAGCTCTGCAAGTCGTTAAAAGTTCGGCAGATCATTTAGGATTTGCACTTGCAAATCTTGCTAATTCTTTAAATCCCCAAACAATTGTGATTGGAGGGGGCGTGTCCAAAGCGGGAAGATTTTTACTTGATTTTATTAACGTTTCGTTTAAAAAATATGCGATCCCCTTAGTAGCAAGGGAGACAGAAATAAATATTGCTACGTTAGGAAATGATGCTGGTGTTATTGGAGCCGTATGGCTAGCAAAAGAGACTTACGGCGGTGAATGAGAGGAAAGGATTGAAGCCTGTCTTCAATCCTTTTTTCGTTAGTAGCCCATGTTATTACACATCTCGCAATTAAAGCCAGGTAAGTAAATTTTAAAAGCCAACCAGCGATTATTAAAATCGTTTTTTAGAGAGATAAATGATATAGGGGGAATAGTAGTGAGAATCATGGTGTGTGTATGTATGTTGTTCCTCCTAACGGCTTGTGTAGGGGATGTGGAACGGGAGCAGACTAAAGATTCTGAGGCAGTTCCTGTACAAGATGACCTAGCTATTGAAGCAATTGATGTGGAAAACCCTGTTAACCTTGAAGTAATGAGCTGGTTTGATAGTAATCATATTCTATATAATGTTTTAGATGAGAACAACAAGACTTCATTATTCCGCCATCACCTTTATAATGGTGAGTCAACATTTTTCGCTTCTTTTAATGGAACAATAGAAGAAGTCTATCCGAATGAAAACTATTCATTGTTCGCTGTTAAAAGTAGTGAATCTTATGCGAAGAAATCATTATTTATATTTGATGAACATGGAACAGAGCTTTTGTCTAGAAGTATCGAAGGGGTAGATTTTTCGTTTTATTGGAATCCATATGAAGATATGGCCGCAGCTTTAGGTGTTCTTGATGAGACGTTTAATACTCAGTTATATATGATTCATTTAGACGAGGAGGAATGGAAAACGGTCATGGACTTTCCTTATTATTCTCAATGGATTGGGGAAGAAAAGTTGGCCTATCTAAATTGGCAAGATAATCCCTATGGCTTTAGAGCACCTTTGAATGTGTGGCATGTAGCATCGCCTTTTTCACTTGACAATGATCAAAGACTTCATAATGATGTGATCATGTTTTATGGGCTATCAACAGATTACTATTTAACGGTATCTACAGAAGAAGAGTCTCGTTTAACATCAAGGTTTCAGCTTCATGATTTAAATACAAAAGAACCTTTAGAAGAGTGGGAGTCACCGTCATTTATGATCGAATCTGAAGACTGGTGGGTTCCACAAATAACTTATCAAGATCATTTATTGTATTATTACGAACCAATTAATGATAGTACACGTTTTTCATTAGTGAGGTTAGAGATTAAGTCCATGAAGAAGCAAGAATTAGGTACCTTTTCTGAATCGTCCTCCATCGAAATCTCGCCTCATGGGAAATTCCTACTAACAGGAGAGAATTTAGAAATACTTCTTAACGTAGAAACAAATGAATCCCAGCTTTTAGTACAGTAAATCTTGATTAAGGGTGAAAAAATGATGACATCTACAAGACCGATTATTGAAGTCAAAAATGTTGATTCTTCACGGTTGGATAATATACATTTCAAAATATATGAAGGAGATATTTTAACTGTGATAGGTCCTTCAGGAGTTGGAAAAAGTAGTTTACTCATGTTATTAAATCGATTAGAAAATTCTATCGGAGGCGCTATTTATTTTAAGGGGAAAAAAGTAGCGGATTATGATATTGCTAAGTTACGTAAGAGTATCGGAATGGTTTTTCAGTCTTCGTCCTTGTTTGACGGTACTGTTGAAGATAACTTGAAGTATGGGCCTGTACTTTTTGGTGAGTGGTCTTGTAAGCAAGGAGAGGAACTGTTAGAGGACGTTCAACTTACTAAAGACTTTTTAAATAAAAGTGTGAATCAGCTATCTGGCGGTGAGAAACAACGCGTAGCTTTAGCTAGGACACTTGCAAATAAACCTGACGTTCTTTTATTAGATGAAGTCACGAGTGCATTAGATCGCGTTAATGTAAGTCTCATTGAAGATTTTTTACAAAAAATTGTTCCGACACGTGTTAAAGCGATTATGTTAGTCACACATGATATAAAACAAGCTGAAAGGATCGGGACTCGAATGTTGTTTATGGCTAATAAAACAATCGAAGCGCAAGGGCGTATTCCTGATATATTTCATAACCCTAAAAATGAGGAGCTGAGTACTTTTTTGTCGAGGGGAGTGGCGCATAATGGCACCAGAAATATCTAATCTATCTATGCTGTTTCTTATCTTATTCATTCTAATACCCGTGTCTCTCTCTTATTTTTATTCATTAGGATTAAGTTCACAAATTATGTGGTCTTCTTTTCGAGGGATTAGTCAACTTTTTCTAATCGGCTTCTTTTTAACCTATCTGTTCTCGTTAAATCCAATTTATGGTATACCTTTTATGTTAGGGTGTATGATCTTCATAGCTTCTTATCATGCAAGCAAAAGAGGACCAGGGTTATCGTTTATTTTCCCCGTCGTTTTTGCCGTGATTACCGTTATCGAAATTTTTGTTCTTACTGTTTGGCTCGGATTTAATATGATAACATTTGAACCTGAAAGTGTCATTCCAATGAGTGGTATGGTGATAGGCAATAGCATGATAGCTATTGGACTCGCATTAGAGCGAATGAAGAGTGAGTTTAAAGAAGGGAGAGAAAAAATTCTTGCAGCCCTTTCTTTAGGGGCAAAGCCTGATCAGGCAGCACAGTTATTTATAAAAAAAATTGTTAAAGCTTCGATGATTCCCAATGTAGATGGACTTAAAACGATTGGGTTGGTTCAGTTGCCAGGAATGATGACCGGTCTTATACTTGGGGGAGTGGCACCTATTGAAGCTATTAGATATCAAATCGTCATTTCGCTCAGCATTTTTGCTTCAGTATCATTAAGCGCCATGTTAATCACCGTTTTCTTTTATCGTTTTTTCTTTAATGAAAATCAACAATTAATTATGTTTGATGATAACTAAAGGAGTTTTAGCAGAATGGGAAATAAAATCGTTTTATTACTTCCAATTGGTGTAATGCTTGGGTTATTTATATTTGGCTATGTCAGCTTAAGCGGCACAGAGGGCGTGACGAACGAAGAATTACAGGAAACACTAATTTTACAGGCTGAACAAGTAGACGACTCTCACGTGAATATTAAGTGGCAATGGGGAAACTTCCCTAAGGATGGGCTAGCGGGTACGGATTACATAGAATTATTCATCATAGATGCTTCGGGTAATGAAAAATCCTCAGAAGTTTCTGGTGGAATGCTGCAATTAACACAAGGTGGCGATACTTTGTATCAGAATGACGAGGTGAAAAAAACATTCAATGGTGCAGTCATGAGTTTGCCTAATGACACGAGTGATGAAGCTATTTTAGGCCCAACTGGTGAAGCGACATTTCGCTTAACAGAACCATTAGAAGAAGGGGAGACAGTCGCTATTCGTTATTATCATACATGGGTGGAGCATCAATTGTCACTCTCTCAAGAAGTAACGCTAAATGAAGCCCTTGAAAAAGAAATTAGCCAGTATTATTGGGTTTCAAAGGTTAAAGAATAAGCCTGGTTTATAAAAAATGATACTCTATTAGGAAAATCCGGTGTGTTTATGTATGCCTAGTTAAGTGTGCTAAACATTAAAGGTTTGTCTGGCTTGATAGAGCTAATAATTGTGATGCAAACTACAACAAAATGGCTATGGAGCTTTAAAAAATGACATTTAGAAAATTTAAAAATAAACAATTTAGTATAGGTTTATCATAGATAAACGTCCGTTAAACTCCCAGCGGAAAATAGAGAGGAGAGGTAACTCTATTGAGACGGGAGATAATGAATCCTGACGTCCTGATTCACTCAACGACCACTCAGAGGGAGAAGAACGAAAACTTCCCCTGAGTGAAGGTTCGTTTTATCAAAAGGAGGGAGTAAATTGGCTATAGCAGATGTAACGATTATGCCTTTGGGAGCTGGAACAACAAGTGTGTCTGATGTAGTGGCAGAAGTACATCGACTCTTGAAGAGGTCTGAACTGCCAATTAATTATCAGTTAACACCGATGAGTACAATTTTGGAAGGTGAAGTTGATGATTTATATGCGATACTTAAGCAAATTCAAGAGGTGCCTTTTAGCTTAGGTCACAAACGTATAGCAATGAACATTCGTATAGATGACCGAAGAGATAAAATGTCATCTATGAAAAGTAAGGTAGCGATGGTCAATAAAAAATTAATAGACGAAACGGATTAAGTCGTAAGTAAAAGAGCTGTCTGTAAACAGACAGCTCTTTTACATGCTATGTTATCCGACAGTTCCCCCACCGCCGTATAAAAAGAATGCTATGAGTGTACGAATAGAAAACCATCCAAACACAGCCACTGAAATCGCGGCAAAACCAACAGCAAAGAAATTTTTACGCTTTAATTCCTTGTAGCCCCCAATAATAGCAAAAATAGTGATCAGGAGCGTAATGATTCCCATTATCATGTTACTTCCTCCTTTATATATACACTAGCTTATGTAGACATGGCCAAAACATGTAAACCCTATCATACGTAAGATTCAGTTCACCCCTTATTTTACTGGCTTTTGGTATTTTTGTCGAGTACCCCACTAAAATTTGTCCCAGATAAGCTTCCGTAAACCTCCCGGGTCAAAATAGTGAGGGGATCTAACTCTATTTAGGCGAAAGCTAACGGGGCGCTAATGTCCTGATTGACTCGGGCCAACAGGATGTTGGTCACACAAGCGTTTCCACAGGACGCGAAGACGTTAGCTTGTGTTCTTTATCAGTGGGAGGTGAACGAAATCTCCTCCTGATTGAAGGGCGTTTTATAGTCTTCTTTTAATTTGCTTTGAAAACAATCTTCTCACCGTAGTACAATAACAATAGTGAAGGAGGGAGCAATATATGAAATGGGAAAAGATATCACTCGGACCATTGCAGACCAATGGCTTTGTTCTGTACAAAGATGGAGAAGGATTAATGATTGATCCAGGAGGTAATGAAGAGAAGTTATTTCAGCTACTGGATGACAAGAAGATCACGGTTAAAGCAATACTTTTAACCCACGCGCATTTTGATCATATCGGTGGAGTAGAGGCTGTGAGGACAAAATACCGATGTCCTGTATATGTACATAAAAATGAAGCGGATTGGCTTACGGATCCAACGTTAAATGGCTCTGCCTTATTTTTAAGGGAAGAAGCCATAACGAGCGAAAAAGCAGATCATGTTTTTTCTAAAGAAGGGTCTTATAGCATATCAGGCTTTCAATTTGAATTATTAGAAACACCAGGTCATTCACCAGGAAGCGTTTCTTACTATTTTGCTGAAGAGAAGATTGTCTTCTCAGGGGATGTTTTATTTCATGGAGGTGTAGGTAGAACAGATTTACCAGGGGGAGATCATGATACCTTAATGACTACACTACACGAAAAAATGCTGGAGTTACCGGATGAGACAATTGTTGCAAATGGACACGGTCCAGAGACGCTAATCGGAAAAGAAAAAGAACATAATCCCTTTATAAATGGATTTGGTTGGTGAATATTTCTAAGTTAAACAATAGATGACACACTGAAATTGCGCTTTCATTATATCCACTACGGTTAATTGGTATTTAGTGTAAGGGGCTAATGTCCCCTAAAAAGCATGACAAAAAGGATTCTATGTATAGGACTGATAACGTAGAATCCTTTTGTGACAATTCAGATAACGCTTACACAAAATGATAAAGTAAATAGTTCGTTAAGCACAAGAGCAAATACAGTTTGGGAGATAAACTTGTTAAAGAAAATAGCGATTAAAAAATCTAGTTTAACAAAATGAACTAGGTTATAAATGTTCTAAAAAAATGACCTTCCATGGGGAACATGAAAGGTCGTTTGGGGAGTTAATCAAGTATCAATGAACTTTTTGAGGGGGGAGGGGGAACTCCCGAAGATCATTGTTCTACTGACAATTTCATTATAATTCGACATTAACACTGTGTCAATAGTGTTAAAATACATTTTAGGAGAATACGCATGAAAAAGCTTATTAATAGGTTATTAGAATGCCATGATCCGCCTTGGGATTTTGCAAAGTACATGAAGGTTGCTTTATACGACCCTGCTGTTGGTTATTATATGAAGCCCGAAGTGAAACTAGGTTATAAAGGAGACTTTTACACTAGTAATCATGTCCACCCTGTTTTTGCAGAAACATTGACTCATTATTTTATGACTGTTATTGAGACGCAGCGATTATCGCCTTTTATTTGTGAATGGGGGGCAGGGGATGGCCAGTTTGCAAATTATGCTTTATCTTTCTTACAAAACAATTTTCCTGATTTTTACGAGAAAATAACTTATATTATTTTAGAAACGAGTCCATATCACCGAAAAGTGATTGAAAGAAAGTTGCAGTCCCACAAAAAGAAGACAATTCTTTATTCATCATTTACTGAATTAACTAAATCGATCTTATCATTCGAAGGAATTGTATTTTCTAATGAATTAATTGATGCCTTCCCTGTTCATCGAGTAAAAAAGACAGCTAGTGGACTTCAAGAAATAAAAGTGGATTTACAAAATAATCAATTAAAAGAGATAACTGTCCCATGTGAAAATAGGGATATTATTAACTGGCTTGATACCTATGGCCCTAAACTCCCTGAAGGATATTCGACTGAGGTGAATTTAGCTTTGAAGGAGTGGATGAACCAGATAAGAAGCTGGTTAAGTAAGGGGTTATTAGTTACTATTGATTATGGTTACAGAAACGATGAATTAGTTCAGCCTCAGCGTAAAGACGGATCGATTAGAGGCTATAAAAACCATAAGTTAGTGACGAATCCATTGAAAGAGCCAGGAGAAATGGATTTAACAGCTCACGTGGCATGGGATGCTTTTAATCAGTTAGCGGGAGAACTGGGATTCTCCACAAGTTATCACGGTTCTCAAGAGCAATTTTTAATAAAGGCAGGTATTTTAACATTCCTAGATCCCACAGCTCATTTGAAACCTTTCTCAAAAGAATTCAAAAAAAATCAAGCTATTCAATCACTTCTTCACCCTGCGGGGATGAGTGCTTATTTTCAAGTCAACACCCAAAGCTTATCTTTAAAAAATTTAAATAATTTATTTCAACATTTATCCCATTCTTAAGGGGCAGTAAAACCCCCACTGATTGAAGCTTAGCTTTATCACAGATAAGCGTTCTTAAGCCTCCGCCTCAAAATAGAGAGGAGACTAACTCACTTAGTCGGGAGATAACGGATGCTAATGTTTTTATTCACTTTACGATCAACCAGAAGGTGAAGAACAAAAATCCCTCTGATTGAAGATTCGTTTTATAATAAAAAGGAGTTGCCCTCATAAGTTAAGTACTTATGGGACAACCCCTTTTTCTGTTTAATGGCCTCCAATTTCTGGAACCATAATAAATGTTGTGTAGTAAGTAAAACCGACAAAAAATAACGTTAAGTATGCTCCAAAGATGTAAATATATACACGTTCGGAAAGCTTTAAGTAGCTTAATGCAATAAACATTCCGGTTTGAGCGAAGAAAAGAATGGCAGCTGCATGCATTTCCCCCACCATAAACAGCACAGCCATAATTCCCGTCCAGAAACCGCAAACGCGAAACATACGATCCACGTTATCCCTCCTTTATATGTATCATACCCAAAACACATGAACGTAGTTAATACACTTTATTATAAATCGAATAGCAAGCTTTGTAAACTGTCCATACTAAATAAAAATAGTAAAGCACTTGCCAAGAGACAAGTGCTAGCTATCTACGACCACAGTAGTATAAGTGCATGCCATCTCATTACGTTGAAACATGTTTCCTTCTTCTTTCAACTTTATATCTCCAAAGAAAAAGCGAAATATACCGTTAATAAACGCGTGATGCATTTGACAGACACCTAAGCTTGTAGGCGCTATTTCTTTAAACGTGCAATTGAACACTCTAAAAACTATTTCATGTTTTTCTTCATCAAAATTTATTTCCGGATTTAATCCTTGATTTAGCGCGATTTTTTCGATGAATTTCACTTTTTCTGCGGGAACCATGTGCTCAGGGTTCCCCCCCAACGATGAAACGAATTCATTTGCAGATTCGTAACCAAATTTTTCACCAGTCGCAATGAGGGCTTTTTTACCTTCTTCTCCGAAAGAAGCAAGGGATTCAATAGCTATTTCGGATAGTCGTTGAAAATCTCTATAAGGAAATTGGAGGCTGATCACTTCATTCGATAAGCTATAAAAACGACTTGGACGCCCGCCTTTACCAGTTTTTTTGGTTTCAGATACTAACATTGCCACATCTTCAAGTTTAGATAAATGTAATCTGGCTACATTGGTATGAATTTTAAACGTATCTGCAATTTCTTGAACGGTAATATCGCGGTGTTGACGACTGATATATTGATAAATGGAAAAACGTGTAGGATCCGACAAAACGCCGGTAATCTTTAATGTTTGTTGTTCCATACCTTTTCACTCCCTGCAATAAGCTAAGTTAATTATATTACAGGGGAATAGATAAATAAATGCATTATTAAGCTAAATATGTGACTAAACTAGTAAAATATATTAAGGATCATTTAAGTAAAAGTAAAGAAATATATGTTTTATTCAAACAGAAAGAAGGAATAAGGGTAACAATGTCGAAAAAATTACATAGACAAACTAAGGAGGATGTTATTATATGAGCAAAATGGATACGAAAGATTTTCTTATAGGTGCAGTGATTGGATCAATTGTTGGAGCATCAGCTGCCATGCTATTCGCCCCAAAGTCAGGTCGCGAGTTGCGAACAGATATTAATGAAAAAGCTCATCAAGCTAAAGATAAAACAGTTGAATTAACGCATGCAGCTAAGGAAAAAGGAAGTGAATACAGCCAGCTTGCTAAAGAAAAATCTGATGAATGGTCTCAAGTGGCTAAAGAACAGTGGAGCAAAGTGGCTGACCGAACTGTCGGTATTTCAAATAAAGCGACACAAATGGGAGAAGATCTTGCTTCAGATGTGAAGGACCTCATGGAAAATGAGAAGGCAGAAGGTAAAAAACTTGCTAAGCAAGTTGTGCAAGAAATTGAAGAAACGAAAGAAAAATTAAAAGATGATGTAGAAGAATTTAAAAATAAATAAAATTTATAACCGACTAGTGACCGGTTTTAGACTGTTGAGAAAGTTTCATCTCAACGGTCTTTTTATGACAGATAAGCAAGCGTCCGTAAATCTCCGGCTCAAAGTAGAGAGGAAAGGTAACTCTATTTAGCCAGGAGATAACGGCCACTAATTTCCTAATAAACTCGGCTAACAGTCTGGGGGAAGAACGAAAACTCCTACTAATTGAAGGGGCGTTTTATTAATGGTTTAGAAAACCTCTGGTTATGCCGGAGGGGCAAAAGGGCTTACAAAATCACTTAGAAAAATTAAGCATACAATTAATTTAATCCACATGAAAATGCAAACATTTGATTAAAGTGCTAATGACCAGTTTAATCAAAACCTTCAATAAAGTGACTGCGCCTCTCGTTTAAAGTTAGAGATCTTTTAAAGTGAGAAGCAACGTTTTAAAAAATGAACTGTGTGATACTGACAGTGGGAAAAGTAAAATGGTATAAAATCCTCATACGCCTCCTTTGAAACTTTCTGGATTTTTAGAAATCAAGTTAAAAAGATCTTTTTTTAATAATTTTTCAAAAAAAGAAGGAATTTGAAAGTGGGTGGCGAATATATGTTCTATAAGACAAAAGGAGGTGATTTATATCGATGTATGTTGTAAATAAAATCCACACAGTCGTAAATGATGCCTTGCATCTAGGAGCTTCCGATATTCATTTTATTCCTCAAGCGGAACATGCTGTCATTCGTATGCGTGTCGACGGCAAGATAAAACTTCGGCAAAAACTTCCCAATCATATGATGAGAAAACTTATTTCACATTTGAAATTCGTTTCCGGAATGGATATTGGAGAACGTCGAAGACCGCAAAACCGTGGCCTTGATATGCGAGTAGGTGAGAAGACCATTCGTATGAGATTATCAACTTTCCCCTCACAACCTTCTGAAACCCTCGTGTTGAGACTTTTTCTTCACAAACACGAATTGACAATAAAGCGATTAGCTTTATTTCCTTCTCAAGCTAAACTCCTTAAAGATCTTATTTCAACAACTTCAGGTCTTATTATTATTTCAGGTCCTACCGGGGTAGGAAAAACAACGACACTTTATTCGTTACTAAAAGAAAGACAAAATAAAACAAATGAGAATGTAATTACATTAGAAGATCCCATAGAACAACCTGAGACACATTTTTTGCAAATGGAAGTCAATGAGAAGGCGGGGGTCACCTATGCGGTTGGTTTAAAGAATTTACTTAGGCATGACCCTGATATTATTATGCTAGGAGAAGTCCGTGATCAGGAGACAGCCAAAATGGCAGTAAGGGCTGCATTAACTGGTCATTTAGTTGTGACGACTGTACATAGCAGCTCTGCAACAGGCGTGATAAAACGATTAATTGATTTGAGTATACCTCAGGGAGATTTAGAAGAAGTGCTTCATGCTGTCGTAGCCCAACGGCTCATACAACTGGCATGTCCATTTTGTTCCCAAAGATGTTCTCTCTATTGTGGAAAGTATCGTGATAGGAGAAGAGCAGCCCTTTTTGAGATATTATATGGAGAAGCATTACGAAGCTCTTTAAAAAAGGCTAGATTTAGTGATAATACAGAAGGTGTCCCAGTTCGCTCTATGGCTCGTAAGTTTAATATGGCAGTAGCTTTGGGATATGTTCATCAAACAGAACATCGCTCAATATAGAAGGGAAGAGAGCTATGCCTCACATATTTAAAAATGACCGATCGCGTAGTGATTTTCTTTATCAGATGTCATCATTACTTAATGAAGGCTACACATTGTCAGAAGCAATAAACATGCAGATACAATTCAGTGATAATAAAAGAAAGGAGTGGCTAAAAGCTGTTTATTCTCATCTCCTGCTTGGTGATTCGCTAACAGACCAATTGCTGAAGAAAGGATTTCCAAAGGAGATCTTAAGCTACTTAGCATTGATGGAAAGGTATGGTGATCTTCGTGAGGGGTTACACCGTGCATCAGACATTCTTAAAAAAAGATGTGAGTTTAAAGAAAAGCTTAGAAAAGTAGTTCATTATCCCATTTTATTGTTGAGTGGGCTTATGGTAATGGGCGTTATCATGGTGGAAGGTGTCTTACCTCAGTTTGCTCTTTCGTTTCAATCCATGAATCAGGAACTTCCTGTCCTTACTCGTGTGATACTCGCAATGAGTCACTGGGTACGTTTACCGTTTTTTATTACGTGCGGAGTGATACTTTTAATGGTTATCATGTGGTTTAGAAGGAAACCAGTTATAGATCAAATTGGTCTTGCCCTCTCCCTTCCTCTTGTGAAACATTACCTCAGACAAATCCTTACTTATTACTTCACATGTCAATTTTATCCCCTTCTCAAAAATGGTTTTTCACTTAAAGAAACATTAGATATCATAGAAAAAGGTGCCTATTTAACTTTTTTTCAACAAGAAGCGCGTCGACTTAGATTAGGTCTAGAGGCAGGGAATAACCTAGCTGATCTAGTTAATGACGTTGTATTTTATTTACCTCAATTACACACCGTTATTTCTATGGGGGAATCTAAGGGGGACCTTGGGAAAGAATGTGAAAGGTTTTCAGAATTCTTATTTCATCAAATGTACGAGAATACTTACAAAGTACTTCAATTATTTCAACCAATTATTTTGTGCGTGATCGGATTTGGTATTACACTTTTATTTCTATCCATGATGCTACCCGTATTGTCTATTATGGATGCTTGGTAAAGAGAGAGAAGTGGCTTGAGAGGCCTTTGGATGAGATGAAGGAGAAAAATGCTGACCTTTGTTTTTGCCTCTTTAAAGCTATTTAAAATTCGTTTGGGACCTAAAAAAGGAAAAGATGTGTAGCTTGCATATGTTTAATATTTCGTTTGTTTTTTATTTTGCTTAACCTTTTGCTTTTCGTCTATCCATTTAACTAGGTCAAGCTCTTGCTTATTTAATAATCTTCCTAACGCGAGAGCGATTTTTTTATGGCGAACTTTCGTAAGGTAATGGGCAGTAGATGAAGTCACTACAAAATAACCTCCTTAGTAAGGACAAACTTATATTTAAAAATATATGCTAATAATAATTATATATGACTTGGGGAAGAAAGAACAGAAGATATTGTCGATGAATTTAGAACAATGACGAATTATGGATTGAAGTGATAGTGTGTAAACAGAGCTTCAGATGAGAAGATCAGCTATATGTCTTAAAAGGTCCTAGCGGTATGGGATGATGACTAAAAATTGGAGGTGTGTAGTTTGAAGGCTACTAATATCTTTTTAAAATCCGAAAGGGGTTTTACTCTCATAGAAATGATGATTGTCTTAGTCATTATTTCAGTACTACTCCTTATTGTAGTACCAAATTTGTCTAAAAATCAGACCGTTGCGTCTAATAAAGGATGTGAAGCGACGATTGAACTTATAAGAACACAAGTGGTGGCTTATCAAGTTGAGAATCAAAAGATGCCTAAGTCAATAGACGAGTTGAAAAATGATTATGTAGAAAGGACGACGTGTCCTGATGGTACAGAATTAACATTAGTAGGAGATAAAGTGAAGAAAGTGAGTTCACCATAATGGTAGAACATTTATTGAGGAAATCTAACGGTTTTTCAATGTTAGAGCTTCTCATTGTGCTTGGAGTATTATCGTTAGAATTAACTATTAGTATACCGTCGGTTCAAAGTACAAAGGAGAACCTTCTTCTAATGAATTATTTAACTAGGCTGGAACACGATTTATATTATTATCAATTATATGCAGTTACGAGTGGACAAAGAGTCACCGTACACTTTGGGATAGACGCACCGGTTTATACAGTAATAGTGGAAGACGAGGTGATTGTAGAACGCTCTGGGCCTTCAGAACTTCAATTTATTGAAGAGTCTCTAAAGTTAGATGAATTAGTGTTTCTTGAAAAAGGTGGCCTGCAAAGATCTGGACGTATTACCATCAAACATGGAAGAACATCGTATAGCCTTGTTTTTCAGTTTGCAAGGGGGCGATTTTATTTTGAGAGAATCTGAGCATGGCTATTTTTTGTTTGAATCAGTGGTAGGCTTGTGTATTTTAGCTCTCTTAGTTTCCATTCTTTTCCCTACTATTATGCAGATTCAATTAGAAAGAGTGACAATCAGAGAGCAGCAAGAAGCAAGAGCGTTATTAACCGAAGAAATCCTTGTAAATTCAGTTGGCTATCAATCTATGCCATTCCCAAATGTTGTAGAAGGACATTATCAAACTTACACAGTTCAGGCAGTAAAAGATAATAAAATATGGTTTGTATGTCTCAATTGGGAAGGGAAAAACAGCCGTGCTCAATCAGTTTGTCATTCTTATTATAAAAAATAAAAAAGGATTTTCTTTAATTGAAGCCATGATTAGCTTATTTATTTTCGTTGTCGTCGTCACACTTTATTCGACAATAGCTCACTATTGGATGTTAGCATCACATCAGGTGAACACATTTTCATATGAGGAATTTGTCTTTTTTACGAATCACCTACAAGCGGAATTTAGAGAAAGTGAGGTGTATTGGGTAGATGAGAATGAAGAAAAATTGTATATTGTTAGACCTCTAGACAATCAAATTGTGCACTATGAAAAATATAAAAATACAGTGAGACGGCAAGTTAGAGGGATGGGACATGAAGTTTTTTTACAGCGAGTGACAGACTTTCGGGTAGTTGAAACAGCGTACGGTATAAAGATAGAAGTAGCACATAAAAATACGATCTGGCAAAAAAACCTGCTCCATCTTCCTAAGTATCTTACCTCTAGTGATCGTAAGGAGGGGAAAGATGAATGAAAAAGGCTTTACACTCATACTTATGCTCATTATATTAATGTGCTTATCATTAGCGATGATAACACTTTTAAACCTTTATGAACATGAAATGGCATTTGCCAATTTAGAACAAGAATGGGCTACCTTAGATCACCTAGTCGTAACTGCGACTGCAGAGATTGTGGAAATGATAGAACAGCAGGAGAAATATGAGTTAATGTCAAAAAGCGCATTAGTATATAAAGAAGGAATAGTAACATTTGATATTGAGCAGGCAGGGAGTCATTATAACGTGTTATTAACAAGTGAAACAAGTTCTTCGTATGAAAAAAAAGTCAGCTTTATTTTTAACATACAGACAGGGAGAATAGAAAGTTGGCAAGAGTAGCTTACCTTTTAATTTTGCGTCTATTTTGACTAGTTCACTGTATTTTTGGTTATACTGGTGATTAATTCGATAGGTTGGAAAGGTGATAATTAATGAAAACAAATGATTATGTGAAATATATGACCGAACAATTAGTCAGTTATGTTGATATTCCTAGAGAAGAGCGAAAGGAAAAAAGACAGTTAAAAAAGAAGAACCAACCACCAATTTCTTATCGTTTATTTGGTTTAATTCCAGTCGCCTTTCGTTTTTTATTCAATCGCCATAAGTAGATTATCGCTAGCTGAAAGGGTTACTTTTGTGATAATGGGTGCGAGTGTAAATAAAATAATCCGCCGTTAACAATCGATAACTCGATAGTTGGTTTGTATTGCTCGATAATAGCTTCTTTTTCCTTTTCATAAGAAGCTGGCTTTGGAAAAACATCCTCATAAAAAATATCCAATAATGATAAATCTTCTTTCATTTTCTCCTCTGCGGCATGCGCCCATTCATGATCTTCATGTTCGATCTTCTTCTTTATATGATTTTGAATACGGCTTATCCCTGTGGCTGGTTTTATTAACGGCGTAAGGGTGAAACAGTAGTCTGGTATTGTGACATGATATGAACGATTGTCAATTAGCGTATGGAAGTCATTTAACATTTCTCCAGTTATTAAACTTAAACCAATAGAGAAGAACATTTCTTTTTTTTGGTGACACTTATATGATATTTTCCCATTTAGACTTAACCAGGGCTTCAATGATATCGCTTGTGACGAAGTATTTACTCCTTCGTAAAATTTTCCGTGTGCGCCTTTCTTCTCAACGAAACGAAAGATCTCATGCAGTCGTTGAGAACCAAAATGGATGAACTCTGCTTGTTGTTTTTCATCTTCATGCTCAGTTTTTAATGTTAATATGGCAGGCTGAGGTTCAGCTCTTGTTTTTTCAACATAGTGCCAGTAAAATGGTCTGTTCATTAAAGCCTTATCCATCTCTTTAGTGAGCTGAACTTGAAAGGTTTTTGGGGATAACTCGGTAATATTACATTCATTTTCTTTAAAGAAATGTGTTAAAAAACTGTGTATCTCAGTTTGATGCATAAGAAGAAGCTCCTTCCGTTTCATTCATAATTGATGCTAGGTGATCCAATTTCACTTTCATTTCCCCAGCTGAATCTGATTGAGAAAAAATATGAGATAGATGGGTTTGAACACTGGTCTCTCCCAGTTTCTCTAATATGTCATCTAGCTCTCCTACCACTCCCTCAAAAAGGCCAATTTTTTTATACAATAAGTGAAGGATATGATCTTCAATGGTTTTGTCTATGGCTAGGTGGTAAATGTGTACATCATTTTCTTGTCCTAGTCTGTGGACTCTTCCTATTCGCTGCTCTATTCTCATAGGGTTCCATGGAAGATCATAGTTGATTATACGATGGCAAAATTGAAGGTTAATTCCTTCACCACCTGCTTCAGTTGCAATTAATACTTGTGCATTGTCTTTAAACAGCTGCTTCATCCAATCTTTCTTACTACGTTTAAAGCCACCACGAAAAGGAACTGAAGTGATGCCATGTTGAGCTAAAAACCATTGCAAATATAGCTGGGAAGCTCTATATTCTGTAAAGATTATAACCTTTTCATTGGGCTGCCATGAGCTGATTAATTCCAACACTTTTTCTGCTTTGGGATGAGTGTTAAGACCTGATAAGTCGGTGATTATTTCTTTTAACATGTTAGTGATTATCGTTGGATAAGATGTATTCTTTTCAAGCGTTTGACTAAGTGTCAATAATGCAGCTTCTTTACTTGAGCATAATTCTCGTTGAAGAGTAAGTGTTAGAAACCCAGCTTGAGTACCTGCTTGTAATTGTTTCAAATGGTGTTTAAAAGTCGATAGCTTTTCGTAGACTGTATAGTAGTTTTGATCAAAAAAGACGGGAACTGTTTCTACAATACGTTTAGGCCATGACATTGACGTTTCTTCACGACGTGTTCGAATCATGACTTTTTGAATTAACTGCCTTAACTCCCCGTCATGCTCCCTTTTTTTAAAATGCTTCGAAAAACTCTCTTCATCACCAAGATAACCAGGCTTTAAAAGAGAAATGAGGTAATAAAGCTCAGACAATTTATTCTGCACAGGGGTTGCTGTAAGTAATAAACAAAATTTTCTTTGGAGTTCTTTTATGAACTGATAGTTTTTAGTCTTCTTATTTTTCAATTTATGAGCTTCATCGATGATGACCATATCATAAGTAATGTCTTTAATCACGGATGCATGAGGCTCTCGTTTGGCAGTATCTAACGAGGAAACCATAATATCCACGTGTTCCCACTGTGGTTTTTTTCGTTGCTCAATGGCAGGGATATAAAACTTACTATTCAATTCAACACACCATTGACTTACAAGAGAAGCTGGTGCTAAGATCAACACTTTTTTAACTAGTCCACGAATCATATACTCTTTTAAAATCAAACCAGCTTCAATGGTTTTTCCAAGCCCAACTTCATCCGCCAAAATAGCTTTCCCATTCATCTCTTGGACAGCTTTCTCTGCTGCTTCATATTGATAGTCATGAAAAGTTAGAGTAGGAAGATATTTTGGAGCTTCGAGACCTTGGAAAGTTGATATCACCTGCTGTTTCCCGATTTGAAAAGCCATGTTAAATTGTTCCCAGCTAGAAAAAGATGCAGGGTGTTGAAGGGCATCGCTAAATTGACGCTTCCAAGAATCATTTATTATAATAGGTGGTTTCATAAGTACTAACCTTCCTTTCGCAATTTAGAGATACTTGATCATGTAGATTAATTGAATAGTCAGTAAAGTGCTAAAAATGAAAACTCATGGTTGCTTTAAAAAAAAGAATGATGGTAACATAAGATTATTGAAAGATGTTTTGTGGGTTAGTATGAGCAGTTTCCGTAAGAAATATAAAATTACATACGATGCGAATGAAAATAAGGGGAGAGAACGTTCTGTTTGAACGTCGCCGAAGGAGCAAACCAACTTGTTGCGTGAATCTCTCAGGCAAAAAGACTCTTATTGGACGCAACTCTGGAAAGTATCTGCACAATACAATGCAGGACACCCATGGGGAAACTTTGCTGGTAAATTAAAAATTATTTAACTAGTAAGGAAAACTCTCAGGTCACACGACAGAGACATGTCTCGTTTTAAAGGCATGTCTCTGTCTTTTTTTGTGCTGTGAGAGGTAGTATCAGTATTCTCCTATAACTCATAGCTCGTATGGCTAGTCTCAACTAAAGCGGATCTCATGAAACATCTTTACATAATGACATTAATATTTTGGAGGTGTAGTCACTATGTCAGGAAAAAGAACCCCCTTGTTCACTGCTTATGAAAAAAAAGGGAAGCTGATTGATTTTGGAGGATGGGAGCTCCCAGTTCAATTTTCTAGCATCCAAGAAGAACATGAAGCTGTTAGGACGAAGGCAGGCTTGTTTGATGTTTCTCACATGGGTGAGATTGAAATTAAAGGCCCAGGGACCCTTGCCTTTCTACAGCATATGTTGACAAATGACGTTGAGAAAGTAAATATTGGAAGTTGTCAATATACGATCATGTGTAATGAGAGTGGTGGTACTATTGACGACCTTGTCCTTTATAAGCGGTCAGATGAAGATGTGTTACTTGTTGTTAATGCTGCTAATATAGAAAAAGATTTCAACTGGTTAAAGCAGCACATTTTTGGAGATGTTCAAATTTTGAGCGCGTCTGATCAGTATGCCCAATTGGCAATCCAGGGGCCAAAAGCTGAAGAAATAACTCAACAGCTTACGAATGAGCCTTTAAGTCAGATAACATTTTTTAAGTTTAAAGATGAGGTAGAGCTCGCTGGAAAGTCAGTACTCATTTCTCGAACTGGCTACACTGGTGAAGATGGTTTTGAAATATATTGTCGCCCTGAAGATGCCGTATTATTATGGGAGCGGTTAATAGAGTTTGGAACAAAATTTGGGATATTACCTTGTGGGTTAGGAGCTCGAGATACACTAAGGTTTGAGGCGAAATTAGCACTTTACGGACAAGAATTATCTGAAACTATTTCTCCAATAGAAGCAGGTATAAGCTTCGCAGTCAAAACAGAAAAGGAATCAAATTTTATCGGCAAGGATGTTTTAACACGGCAGAAAGAGCAAGGTGTAACACGTAAGCTTGTAGGACTTGAGATGGTTGAAAAAGGTATCCCACGTTCTCAATACGAGGTCTATAAAAACGATGAGAAAATAGGGTTCATTACAACTGGTACGCAATCTCCCACATTAAAGAAAAATATAGGATTGGCTTTAATAGATGCCACATATAAAGATTTAGAAACTGAGGTAGAGGTACAAATCAGGAAACGACGTGCAAAAGCTAAGATTGTTAAAACACCTTTTTATCACAGATAAGCGTTAAAACTCCCGACTCAAAATAGAGGAGAGATAACTCTATTTAGCGGGAGATAACGGACGCTAATGTCCTGATTTACTCAACTAACAATCAGTGGAAGAAGGATGATAACTCTCACTGATTGAAGGGGCGTTTTATAAACGGGACTAAACCTAAGGGGGAAACACTATGGATAAATTTCGTTACTTGCCGATGACAGAGAAAGATCAGCAAAACATGATGAAGGAAATTGGGGTGGCCTCTATTGAGGATTTATTTGCTGATATTCCGAAAGAGGTACGTTTTAAAGGAGATTTGCCGATAAAACAAGCGTTAGATGAAACGGCACTTATTAAAGAAATGACCTCCCTTGCTGAAAAAAATACCCATATAAAAGATTGTCCATCATTTTTAGGGGCAGGTGTTTACGAACACTATATTCCTTCAGTCGTTAATCATATGTTACTCAGATCTGAATTTTTTACTGCTTATACGCCTTATCAGCCCGAGATTTCTCAAGGGGAATTGCAAGCTATTTTTGAATTTCAAACAATGATTTGTGAATTGACCGGAATGGATATAGCTAATTCCTCCATGTATGATGGGCCAACAGCTCTTGCAGAAGCTGCCATGATGAGTGCTGCCCATACGAAAAAGAGTGAAATACTCGTGTCTAAAACCGTTCATCCTGAAGCACGTGAGGTTCTTAAAACAAGTGCAAAGGGTCAAAATCTTACTGTAGTTGAGATTGAAGAAAAAGAGGGAATAACTGATCTAGATCAGCTAGAAGCAAAAGTTAATGAAAATACAGCTAGTGTTATCGTTCAATATCCAAACTTTTTTGGACAAATAGAAGATTTAGCAAGTATCGAAGCGATTGCACATAAAGAGAAAGCGTTGTTCATTGTATCTAGTAATCCACTTAGCCTTGGTATTCTTCAGCCGCCAGGTGAGTATAATGCCGATGTCGTGGTCGGTGATGCTCAACCATTTGGTATTCCCACACAACTAGGTGGCCCTCATTGTGGCTATTTTGCTGTTACGAAAAAGCTTATGCGCAAAGTGCCAGGACGACTAGTTGGACAAACGACTGACGATCATGGGCAACGGGGATTTGTTCTTACGCTTCAGGCAAGGGAACAGCATATTCGTCGAGAAAAAGCGACGAGCAATATTTGCTCTAATCAAGCATTAAATGCGTTAGCTGCCTCTATCACTATGAGTGCTTTAGGAAAGCAAGGTGTTAGTGAACTAGCAGAACAAAATGTTCAGAAAGCGTATTATGCCAAAAAACAATTACAAAAAAACGGGATAAAGGTGTCAGGAGCACAGCCATTTTTTAACGAGTTTGTCATTGAGTTATCATCACCAGTAGACAGGATAAATAAAAAACTGTTTGATGAAGGTATTATTGGTGGCTTGGACCTTTCCAGATTTTATCCGGATAGGACTAACCAAATGCTTATTGCAGTGACCGAATTACGTACAAAAGAAGAGATTGATCATCTCGTAGCTGTATTGGGGGAGAACAATGAGTAATAAAAACCAAGCACTTATTTTTGAAATGAGTCATGAAGGTCGTACAGGTTATAGCTTACCTGAACTAGATATTGATGCTGTTAATATAAATGAGTGTATTCCTAATAATTTTAGACGAAAAGTAGACCCAAGGCTTCCGGAAGTCTCTGAGCTACAAATTGTTCGTCACTATACAGCGCTCTCAAGGCGAAATCATGGGGTTGATTCCGGCTTTTACCCTCTAGGTTCTTGTACAATGAAATATAACCCTAAAATTAATGAAGATGTAGCCCGTTATCCAGGGTTTGCTCACCTTCATCCATATCAGTGTGAAAGTACTATTCAGGGAGCACTTGAACTCATGTATCACTTACAAACTTCACTTGAAGAGATCACAGGGATGGATCAAGTCACATTGCAGCCTGCTGCCGGGGCTCATGGAGAATGGACAGGTCTCATGCTAATTAGAGCATTTCATGAAGCAAACGGAGACTATAATAGGACAAAAGTCATCGTTCCCGATTCGGCGCATGGCACGAATCCAGCTTCAGCAGTAGTAGCAGGTTTTGAATCGGTAACAGTGTCATCTAATGACAAAGGGTTAGTTGACTTAGATCATTTACGGGAGCTTGCTGGAGAAGACACAGCCGCGTTAATGCTTACAAATCCAAATACTCTCGGTTTATTTGAAAATCAAATAGTTGAGATGGCAAATATTATTCACGAAGCCGGAGGTAAATTATATTATGACGGTGCAAATTCTAACGCCATATTGGGTATAACAAGACCAGGAGATATGGGATTTGATGTGGTGCATCTAAACCTCCATAAAACGTTTACTACACCTCATGGCGGTGGTGGGCCTGGGTCAGGTCCAGTAGGAGTAAAAAAAGAACTTGTCCCTTATTTACCAGCCCCACTTGTCATTAAAGAAGATAACACATATAAGCTTGAGTATGAATCACCTGAATCAATTGGTCGAGTCAAGCCTTTCTTTGGTAATTTCGGTATCAATGTTCGTGCGTACGCCTATATTCGTACGATGGGGCCAATAGGTTTACGAAAAGTATCTGAATATGCTGTATTAAATGCCAACTATATGCTGCGAAAATTGGAGCCGTATTTTGATACACCATATCCACAGCATTGTAAACATGAATTTGTGCTATCAGGAAAAAGGCAGAAAAATCAAGGTGTTAGAACACTCGATATAGCTAAACGTTTATTAGATTTTGGGTATCATCCACCCACTATTTACTTCCCGTTAAATGTTGAGGAATGCATGATGATAGAACCTACTGAAACAGAAGCGAAAGAAACATTAGACGAGTTTTGCGAAGCTATGATTCAAATTGCTAAAGAAGTAGAGGATTCACCTGAATTAGTTCAAGAAGCTCCTCATCATACAGTAATTGATCGATTAGACGAAACGACAGCTGCGAGAAAACCTGTTTTAAAATATTCGTGGTCTTAATGATAATGTGCATACAAGCTAAAGCTAATTTAACGAATTCGATTAAAAGCTAAAAATAGGTAGCCCTCAGATTCTGAGGGCTACCTATTTTTAGGGATGACGTTATAGAAAGCTTGTTTGCTGAGGAAGAAGACGTTAGTAATGAAGGTTGATCTTTGCTCCAGTGGTATTTTCGCGCATAAATGCGTGTCCTTTTCTAAGTAGTTGTTAGGGAACGTAAATTGAAACAACATACCAATAAGTTGAGAGGGAAAGATAATAGTAAAAGGCAATGAAAAAGAGAGTAAAGGATAATGTGTGAGGCGGTGGCTTGAAAGTGCACGGCCTCACACATAATAACCCTCACCCAAGGGCTAACCTAATGATGCAGCATAGAGAGTGAACTATTTTTTAATTTTACCTGTCCACTTACGAAAGCCACCCTTTAGATGATTCAAGTCTTGAGCTCCTCGTTTTTTCCGAAGGATTTTTGCGGCTTGAACGGTACGAGAACCATTTTGGCAATATAAATAAACAGGCTTGTCCGGTCGAATTTCAGTCATGCGCTGTTTCATTTGGGATAATGGGATATTTCTCGCACCAAGAATATGCCCGGTTTTAAACTCTTTTTCTTCCCGTACATCGATTAACTGAGCTTTTCGATAATTTTCTTTGAATTCTTCCTGGCTTAACGTTTTTAAATACTTGGGCTTTTTTATGCGCAATAAGAGTAAAACGATAAGCGCAACAGTAATGAGTATCAGTAACCAAGTTTCCATGAAGGCCCCTCCTTAACATCTATGTATTCTATTTTAAATGAAACAGCGCTCGTAGTCCAAGTGTCACCGTCCCTAATAAATGATAAACGGAAATGCTTCCGTTGGCAACGGCGGAGTGTTTTGTTTTGTCATCAATTAGCAGATTGGTTATGATAAAAACAGGTAGTAGTGAAGGAGGATAAGGTTGTGGATACATGGTTTTTTATAGATTCAAAGAACAAGGGCCCTGCTTATAACATGGCAATGGATGAAAAATTAATGGATTGGCATCGCGCTGGGCACATTTATCCCGTTGTACGTTTTTATGGATGGATGCCAGCAACCCTTTCAGTTGGCTATTTTCAAAAAGTACATAAAGAAATTAATTTTGAGGCTGTTAAAAAACATAAGCTTGGGTTTGTGAGACGTCCAACTGGCGGAAGGGGGGTATTACATGATGATGAACTGACATATAGCGTCATTGTTTCTGAGGACCATCCTGACATGCCTGAGTCCGTAACAGAAGCCTACCGAGTCATATCTGCGGGGTTGTTGGAAGGATTTGGTCGTCTTGGTCTAAAAGCTGAATTTGCCATTCCGCAGACTAAAGCAGAACGAGAAATGTTAAAGAACCCCCGATCAGCAGTCTGCTTTGACGCCCCATCGTGGTATGAGATGGTTGTGGAGGGCAGGAAAATTGCAGGCAGTGCTCAGACGAGACAAAAAGGAATTATTCTTCAGCATGGTTCGATTATTAGATCATTGGATGAAGATAAATTGTTTGATTTATTTTTATATCCGAGTGAAAGAGTTCGAGAGCGTATGCAAAAAGGATTTAAATCGAAAGCCGCAGCTATTGACGAATTAATATCTGAACCACCATCTTTGGAAGTGATGAAAAAAAACTTTCGCTCTGGGTTTGAAACAGCGCTGAACGTCCAATTCGAAGAGTTAGTACTAACAACTTCGCAAGAAAAAGAAATTCATAATCTGGCTAAGGTAAAGTATAGTCAAAAAGAATGGAACTATAAGTTGTAAGACTTAGTTGTAATAAAAATAATTGCGTTTTTAACAACAATAAAGTAGAGAGTGACAACGATGTCGAAAAATGTCGATATTTTTTCAAGAGGCTATAATCCCTTTATATCAAGTTTTTGGCGTACTTTGGAAGGCAAGCAACGAAATTCGTCATTATTTTAATATTTTCTAGTAATATGATGTTCTTTCTTTCGCTTTCTCTTCTTTTCTTTTATTTTTAAAGTTGACAAACATTAAAAATAATGACTTATAATCAACATATGGTGTGTTCGATAAAAAGGGTGATACTATATATTGATTATAATAAATGACTATGATATATTGAAACAAGCAAAGGACGAAGCAAGCCAGTAGGCAATGCTTCGTCCTTTGGATGACTATCTAAAAAAGCCTATGAGACTACAAATAATTCACTTTATTGAATTTTATAAAAAGGAGCGAAAGCAAGTGACAACATTTATGTCAGAAAAGAAATTAAACGTCGACCAACTTAACCGAGATATTGAGCATTTTCCACAAGTATTCCCTATTACACCGGAGATGACTAAGAAACAAAGTGGTGTTTCACGTCTTGTTATGCTTGACCGTTATACGTTTAAAGATACTGAGAAAAAAACGTTAAAAGTTGGAGACTTTGTCGTATTAACAGTGAAAGCAGATCCGAAATTTCCCGCACGCGGCTATGGATTTGTTGTTGAATTAAATTGGAAAGAAAGCAAAGCAAAGATTGCTGTTGAAGATGAATTCCTTGGCGTACTGGATGATCCTGAAGAAAAAGCTACAGGGGTAGTTGAACGAACACTCGATACGATAGACAAGCCTCTTGAAGTGTATTATGAGCAAATTGCCAAAAGGAATGCTAAAGGACTAGCAGATGTTGAAACAAATCCTCAAAAGCGAGAAGAATCGTTTGAGAAATTTTATCATGAGCTAGTGAACATGAACTTTGTACCAGCTGGACGTGTTTTATATGGTGCAGGAGCGGAAACAGATGTTACATATTTTAACTGTTATGTGATGCCTTATTTAGAAGATTCGAGAGAAGGGATATCCGAACATCGCAAGCAAGTGATGGAAATTATGAGCCGTGGTGGTGGAGTTGGAACAAATGGCTCTACTTTAAGACCTCGAAATACATTAGCGAGAGGTGTTAATGGAAAATCTTCAGGCTCAGTATCATGGCTCGATGACATTGCTAAATTGACTCACCTAGTTGAACAAGGAGGCTCTAGAAGAGGCGCCCAGATGATCATGCTAGCTGATTGGCACCCTGATATTTTAGAGTTCATCATCTCAAAAATGCAAAACCCGAGAATTTTACGCTTTCTATTAGAAAATACAGAAGATTCACAGATTAAACGTCTTATTCAAGAAAAGCTTAAGTTTACACCATTATCAGAACTTGAAGAAGCTATGTATCAGAGTATTGCTAATTATAAGAATATAGAAGGGCAAGGCGGCTTTGATCCTAAAGTGATTGCTGAAGCAGAGGAGAAATTACGAAGTGGCGGCACATATTCCGTAAACAATTCTGAGTTTCTTACAGGAGCAAATATTTCTGTCTGTATTACAAAGGAATTCATGGAAGCTGTTGAAACTGATAGCGATTATGCATTACGTTTCCCTGATGTGGAAAATTATACAGCAGAAGAAATGGTAGCTTATAATCGTGAATGGCAGGAGTATGGTGATGTTCGTGAATGGGAAGCATTAGGATTTGGTGTTCGCATATACCGAAAAATTAAAGCTCAAGAGTTATGGAATTTAATTAATATTTGTGCTACTTATTCTGCAGAGCCTGGTATTTTCTTTATTGATAATGCGAATGATATGACAAATGCTACTGCGTATGGACAAAAGGTTGTCGCGACTAATCCATGTGGTGAACAACCATTAGCGCCGTATTCAGTTTGTAACTTAGCAGCGGTTAATTTGGCCGAGATGGCGGACAAAGAAAAGAAAGAAGTGGATTTTGACAAACTGGCGCAAACTGTTGCTACTGGAGTCAGGATGCAAGATAATGTTATTGATGCAACGCCATATTTTCTTGAACAAAATACAAAGCAAGCTAAAGGAGAACGCCGAGTAGGCTTAGGTGTGATGGGCCTTCATGATTTACTTATTTACACAGAAACAGTTTACGGATCGGAAGAAGGGAACAAGCTTGTTGATAAAGTGTTTGAAACAATTGCAACGACTGCCTACAGAACAAGTATTGAACTCGCTAAGGAAAAAGGAAGCTTCCCGTATTTAGAAGGTAATAATGAAGGTGAAACAGCTCATTTGCGAGAGAGATTTACACAAACAGGCTATATGAAAAAAATGCCTAAAGATATACGTGAAGGCGTTAAAAACTTTGGTATTCGTAACTCACATTTATTAACTGTTGCACCAACCGGGTCAACTGGAACAATGGTAGGGGTATCAACAGGTCTTGAGCCGTATTTCTCTTTCTCTTATTTCAGAAGCGGACGTCTCGGTAAATTTATTGAAGTAAAAGCAGAAATTCTTCAAGAATATTTGGACAACCATCCTGAAGCCGATGCTACCAAATTACCTGAGTGGTTTATTTCCAGTATGGAACTAAGTCCTGAAGCCCATGCCGATGTTCAGTGTGTGATTCAACGGTGGGTGGACAGTTCATTAAGCAAGACGGTTAATGCTCCTAAAGGATATACGGTTGATCAAGTGAAAAGTGTATATGAGCGTCTTTATAACGGTGGGGCTAAAGGTGGAACAGTATACGTTGATGGTAGTCGAGATTCACAGGTTTTAACTTTAAAGGCAGAAGAAAACGATGATTATGCAGTCGATTTAACTGGTGGAGAAACGAGTGATGAGAAGAAGACACAGGTGGTTCTCATAGATACTATTGCTGATGTGAGATCAACATCCGTCACTTATGGAAGTGAAGTTGGCGATACATGTCCAGTATGTCGTCAAGGAACCGTAGAGGATATTGGAGGCTGTAATACGTGCACGAATTGTAGTGCCCAATTAAAATGTGGTTTATAATAACAACAATCGCCATATGGCGTAAACCGTGAGTAAGCATTTAATGCACTCACGGTTATTTTTCGCGAAAAAAACTAGTACTAAAGGACATGCTACATCAAACGTCATGAAATTGAGAAAAATGAAGGTAAATGGGAGTGGATAAAGTTGACCTGTAGTGTGATGGCTGTTTTTATAGTATAATTCTAACTGCAACGTCTTATTACAATACATACGATACACTTTGAGACATGGAGACAATTTTTTTGGGGAGGACACTATGCCAACACCAAGTATGGAAGACTATTTAGAAAGAATATATATATTAATTGAGGAAAAAGGATATGCAAGAGTATCTGACATTGCTGATGCATTAGAGGTTCATCCTTCATCTGTGACAAAAATGGTTCAGAAACTTGATGCTCAAGAGTATCTTATATATGAAAAATATCGAGGCTTAATTTTAACATCTAAAGGAAAAAAAATCGGCAAACGTCTTGTGTATCGACACGATCTTCTTGAAGAATTCATGAGAATAATAGGTGTTAATGAAGCCGGTATATATGAAGACGTTGAAGGGATTGAACATCATCTTAGTTGGGATGCTATTGATCGGATCGGGGATCTTGTCCAATATTTTGATGAAAACCCTCAACGTGTGAGAGAATTAAGACTTGTGCAAAAGCAAAATGATGAAGTAAATGGCTCATGACGGAGACATTGAATCGAAAGGTTCAATGCCTCCGTTATTTATTAAAAGAGCCTAACGTACCAAGGAATAACTATTATGATGATGCGTATAAACTATTTACAAAAGTGACTTTTAAAAGGAGTGAGTTTCCTACATAATGACAAGTGTCAAATGTATATTTTAGAAGCTTGATCAATAGACTCTTATAAATGAAAGGAGTCGGTTGAATGCAAGTTGACGGTGTTTTTGCAGGTGGTGGTATGAAAGCTTTAGCATTTGTTGGGGCATTGGAAGTGCTAGCTGAAAAGGATATTAATTTTGAACGTACTGCAGGCACAAGCGCAGGCGCATTGACTGCTGCCTTCATTAAAGCGGGCTACCACGCCGAAGATATTTATCAGCTGTTTAGTGATCTTGACACTAAGCACTTTCTAGACTCTAGACCTTTAGGAACTGTTTTCCCACTGATGAGATGGCTATCATTATATAGTCGAATGGGGCTTTATAAGGGCCATACTTTTGAAGAATGGGTTGAGGACGTATTAGCTATCAAAGGGATAAAAACCTTTAAAGATTTACCGCATGGTTGTTTAAAGATGGTAGCTTCAGATATGACATACGGTCGTTTCATTGTTCTACCGGATGATTTACCACAATATGGATACAACCCTGATCAATTTTCCATCGCAAAAGCTATTCGAATGAGTTGTAGTTTACCGTTTTTCTTTGAGCCTGTAAAATTAAAAAACGACAAGGGAGAAGACTCCATAATAGTTGACGGGGGAGTCTTAAGTAATTTTCCGTTATGGCTTTTTATGCGAAAAGGGAAAAAACGTGAGCGTCCTATCCTTGGCTTACGCCTTGCTCCTGAGTATGAAGAGATACCTCCGAGAACAATTAAGAACAGCCTGTCATTGTTATTATCTATGTTTGATACGATGAGGTCAGCCCACGATCAAAGATATGTAGCTAAAAAGGATGCTAAAGATATTGTTTTTATCCCTGTAGAGGGAACTGGAGCTACCAACTTTGAAATGAACGAAAAAGAGAAAAAGCAGCTAGTTAACCTCGGGAGAGAGACGACAGCTGCTTTTTTAAAAAGGTGGAGTTATTAATTGTTAAACATCAGTCGTGTGTTTTGTAGGTCTTAGCCCAATATCATATTATCTCACGGTGTTTACCATGGTTATCATATAATTTTGTAACTCGCAAAAGACCAGGGACGAGTAAGGAAATCCAAAGCCCTGTGAATACTCCTACTAGAGCATAAGTAAAAGCTGAGTCAAAGCCGCTGAATGTAAAAAGTAAGTACCCTATGATAAGCCCTGTGCTTCCTAACAATAAGGATAATAATTTTGCCGTCATGTTAGCTTTACGAATGAGCACTCGCACTTTAAATTGTTCAATGGTTGCTCCTGTTCCAAGCCCTAAAAGAATGCCAGGAAGTACTAAGAAGCTGCTGACAGAAAAGATTAATGCAGCTATAAAAAGTGGGAGAATGATGGCGAAACTAAATAAGTAAGGCTCTGGCATCGCACCCATCCAATCGAGACTTCTATAATACATATAACTAATAAATCCACCAATCATAATCCCTCCAACAATAGAAAAGACAGGTGTATTTTGGAGAAATAAATAGCACACACTTATCAATACTGGAGGAAATAAACAAAGCACAATTTCAATACGCCTTTTGACTAATGGGATAAAAAAAGTAAACAGCGTGACAGCAGCCTGAATGTGTGGGTGCGTAAGTGGAAGAAGCTCGTCTTCTGTATACAAATATGGGAAATACATTGTGATGATAAAACCAAAAGAAAGTGATAAGACAGTGAGGTAAATGACTTGAAAGCCAAGTCGCTTACTCATCGTCCAATAGATTATACCCGTTAATAACAAAAAGCTTACTAATAGCCATTCAGACCAGTAATTTTGCATTAAATAAGGGCTTTGAAAATCTGTCAACATACTAGTCACTCCCTTGTTCTTTAGCTCCCATAGCCAATAAAAGTTACTTCAGTTGGATTTTTAATAGCGCCCAAAAGTTTAGTGAAGCTTAAATACCTGTGGATAATGAGTCCGAAAATAAATGACGTTTAACTTTTCATAACATTCATACCCTATTTTTAACATTTACATTCAAATTAGGATCTTCAAGAATAGAAAAAACCAAGCGTTTAAAATAATGCTCGGCTTTTTTTCTTGTTCTTTTTTCCTTCGATCACGGTCAGTTTAACGTCAGATTGTCGTTTAATAAGTGGTCGTGAGATCGCCTTTCGATTGTCCTTCTTCTTGGTCGAAAAGGAGGCAGATTTCTTCTTTTTCGTTTGCTGCCATTGAGGGGATCCTCCATGTGCTTGACCAAATCCCCCTTGACGACGCAGGAGCTTAGGCATAATAAATGTTTTAATGACAAAGATTAGTAAGGCTACAATACCGATTGTCACAAAAACCTGCGTAAAAAAGGCGCTAGTGTTAGTAAACATTTGAACTCCAATACCTAAAAGAGCCAATCCGATTATCGTCAATACTATTGGATGGTAAGAACGACGAAACATTTACACGCACCTCCATGTTTGATTGTGATCAATTGCTCAAAATATGGTCGGAACTACTTTAAAGTTGACAATAAGCATCTAGGTAGCTTTATTATACTATTCGACCTTCTGCAGGTGGATTCTCAAATTCATCTTCCCTTTTCTTTAATTCGTTAAAAGAAGCGATGGCCACCTCAACTTGATCATTTTTAGGTTCCTTCGTCGTGAGTAACTGTAGCCATAAACCAGGATAACCAAGCCATTTAAGGAAAGGTATCTCACGGACTTTGTTCGTTAACTGTAAAACTTCATATGAAGCACCTAACACAACTGGAATTAGCAGTATCCGATATAATAAACGTTCCCACAGAGGATCAGATGGAACCGCGAGGTATAAGAATACCCCAACAATGACCGTTAATAAAATATAACTACTACCACAGCGGAAGTGGAGCCGGGAATGAGCCTGTACATTCTCCACAGTCAATTCTTTCCCATTTTCAAACGTATTAATCACTTTGTGCTCAGCCCCATGATATTGGAAAACGCGTTTAATTAAAGGTGTCATGGAGATAAGGTAAATATAAGTTAATAAGAAGATCAGTTTTATAACGCCTTCTATTAAGTTTTGTGCCACATGGCCGGGAAAAACAGGTCGGAAAAATTCAGCAATGGCTGCTGGTACTGCAGTAAAGATAAGTGTACTAAACAGGAAAGAGATTATTCCAATTGCTGCAACTCCTAGAATCATGGTTATCTTGCTTGACTGCTCAGCTGTTTCAATCGTATGGTCATCATCAGGATGAACTTCATATCGGTCAGAGGAAAAATTTAAATGTTTTGTTCCATTCCCACTAGCTTCAACAATAGCTACTACCCCACGAATAAAAGGGATTTTTTTTAACTTTTGAAGAGCTGGACGTTTTTTCTTCGGTACTTCGTAAAAGTCTATTGAGTTATCAATTCTTCGGATAGCAGTGACTGATGTATGACGCCCGCCAAACATGACGCCTTCAATCAGTGCTTGCCCACCGTAAGCGGGTTTAGTATTTTGATCTGCCACTCGTGTCACCAACCTAATAATTTAATTGTTGAAGGAAAGAAATGAAACTTCAAAAACAATAGTGTTTTGTTAATTTCTCATGAGTTTTCATTATATAGCTGTCCTACTATTCTTTTCTTCTAAGTACTATTATATTACTCTACATGAAAAGAGACAATCTCTCCACTTAACAGCCTTAAATTACTATTCCCTTTGAAAATACGCCTTACACCTATCTTAAGCAAGTTTTCAAAAATAATTTTAGCAATTTAGGCAAAGATAGCAAATGAGGTGATGAAAAATGGATAAAAAAAATAAACAGCAAAGCGAATCATTCAGCTCAACAACTGCGATGATCGGTTTTATAGGGGGGATATTTTGGGGCTTTATTGGCTATATTGCATATTTACTGAATTTCGTCTCTTTTGGTCCCTCTTTCTTATTAATGCCGTGGGCGTTAGGAACATGGAAATACACCCAGACCGGACAGTGGATTGGTATTTTGTTTATCGGTATTTTGTCTATAGGCATTGCGTTTATATACCGGGCATTATTGGCTAAAATCAATAAATTTTGGCCTGGTCTAGTGTTTGGCGGTATCTTATGGGTCCTGACCTTTGTATTACTGTACCCATTGTATGAACATGCAGAAGGCGTGGTTAAATTAGATGTTAATTCAAACGTCACGTCATTATCTCTATTTGTATTATACGGCTTATTCATTGGTTACTCTATTTCTTATGAATATCATGAACAGATGATAGAAAATGAGCAAACTATTCAAGAATAACGACCTATGATAAAATATGGGATGGCACAATTTGTTTGTAAGTAGCTGTTGTTTACCATCAACACCTTAGTTACACTCATCTCCTGTATATTTTGGTTACAAAACTTAGTTTAATTAACTTAGTGAAACAACGAGAAATGATCATACAAGGTCATAATTAGATTTTATTGAGTCTAGTGCGCTTCTGTTCATTAAGAAATTAGAAAGATATAGTTAACTGCATAACAGGAAAAGGACGGCTATTACTCAATGCGACTTGCTTGCCTAATTGATTTTATAAAAGGAGGGGTCTAGCTTGGACCGTTTAAACGGGCTACGTCAACAATTTAAAGAGCACGGCATCGACGGTATGCTCATAACTAATCCTTATAATCGTCGTTATTTAACGGGATTTACGGGAACAGCTGGAGTAGTTATTGTGTCAGATGAAAAAGCCAAACTTATTACAGACTTCCGTTATATTGAACAGGCGCAAGAAGAGACGGTGGGGTTTGAAATTATTCAACATAACAGAACACTTCATGAGGAAGTCGCTAATCAAGTTAAGGAGATGGGGATTACGCGACTGGGCTTCGAGAAGAACGTACTGACCTACAGTCATTATGATACATATAAAGCAATGATAAATGGCGAACTAATTCCTGTCAGTGAGCTAGTAGAGAATTTGCGCTTAATTAAGTCGGATGAAGAGGTTACTATCATTCAAGAGGCCGTTGATATTGCTGATGCAGCTTTTTCTCACATTCAGTCTTATTTGCGTGCTGGTGTTAAAGAAATTGATATATCTAATGAACTGGAATTTTTCATGAGAAAAAATGGTGCCACTTCTTCATCATTTGATATTATTGTCGCCTCTGGATACCGATCAGCATTACCCCACGGTGTGGCCAGTGACAAAGTGATTGAAAAAGGAGAGCTTGTCACGTTAGACTTTGGAGCGTATTATAAAGGATATTGCTCCGATATTACAAGAACCGTGGCCATTGGCGAACCATCATCCGAATTAAAAGAAATTTATGACACAGTTTTACAAGCCCAATTAATAGGGGTAAACCATATAAAACCAGGTCTTACAGGAAAAGAAGCTGATGCTCTAACGCGTAATTACATTAATGAGAAAGGTTATGGTCAATATTTTGGCCATAGTACTGGCCATGGATTAGGGATGGAAGTACATGAAGGACCCGGACTTTCGCATCGTTCAGATAAGCACCTAAAAACAGGTATGATTGTAACTGTTGAACCTGGAATATACATGGCAGGAATAGGTGGAACGAGGATTGAAGACGATATATTAATCACTGATAACGGTAATAATATTCTATCCAAGTCATCTAAAGAGTTACTTATTCTTGGAGAATAAATAGTTAGTATTTCATATTTTATTAGGAGGCTTTTTTTATGATTTCTGTAAATGAGTTAAAAACAGGTTTAACAATCGAAGTAGACGGGGATATTTGGCAAGTTATGGAGTTCCAACATGTAAAACCAGGTAAGGGAGCTGCTTTTGTTCGTACAAAATTGCGAAGTATGAGAAACGGTAGTATTCAAGAAAAAACATTCCGTGCAGGAGAAAAGGTAGCAAAAGCACACTTAGAAAATAGTAAGATGCAATATTTATATTCAAGTGGGGACACACATTCCTTTATGAATACATCAACATATGAACAAATTGAATTATCTACCGCTCAACTTGAAAACCAACTTAAATATTTGAAAGAAAATATGGAAGTGCACATTTTGCAGTTTCAAAATGAAATCCTTGGTGTAGAAGTCCCTAACACGGTTGAATTAACTGTAGCTGAGACAGAACCTGGCATTAAAGGGGATACGGCTTCAGGTGGAACGAAGCCAGCGACCCTTGAAACAGGTTTAACTGTCCAAGTTCCTTTTTTTGTTAATGAAGGCGATTTGTTAGTTATTGATACGAGAGACGGCAAATATGTGTCACGAGCCTAATGATGACTCTTTCATCACGTTCACAGAAAATAATCTGTGAGCGTTTTTTAATTATAGATAAGTGTTCGTAAACCTCTCGGCTCAAATTAGAGAGGAGAGCTAACTCTATTTAGGTAGATAATGGACACTCATGTCTTGATGCACTCTACTACCCATCAGAATAAGAAACCCCACTGAATGAAGGTTTGTTTAATTTATTTAATATGTTTTAGCCTCGTTTGAAGTAAGTAGTACCCTTTCATTAATTGTCTCTCGGTATTAATTAACAATTGAATGGATGTCAAAATTCGAATAATGATTAGGACCTTCATTTTAGAAAAAACCTTTCCCGAGAGCTTGTCTTCAGCTAAGCTCGGTACCCCACCAAACAGTGAATCTTCAGCCTGCGCTTCATCCTCAAGGAGTCGCCATCTTACGTTTCGATCATTTATTATCACAGATAAGCATCCGTAGAATTTACGGTTCAAAATAGGGAGGAGAGTTAACTCTCTTTAGGTAAATAACGGACGCTCATATCGTGATGTACTCTACTACCAAGCAGCGGGAGTAGACCGAACACTCTCTGTTTAAAGGTGCGTTTAATTATCGCTTTATTAAAATTCTTTATAAGATTACAGGTTTTCATCCGTCTATGGTCATAAATAGGACAGGCGCACATATAATTTCTTAGACAGCCGCGACGAGACATTAGTCATCAGAAATGAGGTTGGTAATTATGGAAGAAGTGATGCGCATTGTTCCGAAAGTTGTGAAAGATTTCTTAAAAGCATATACGGATGAAGATTGGCAGACGATAGAGGAAATACGATTGAGAACCGGCAAAAACATTGAGGTGGTAAGAACCAATGGTTTGCCAGTACCTAAATCTACTCCTTTGTTTACAGAGCAAGACGCAACAATGATGCTCTCCCTTTTAAGTCAACATTCTCTTTATCGCCTAGAAGAAGAATTGAGGCGAGGCTATATAACTATTTCAGGGGGACACAGAGTAGGGATTGCTGGAAGAGTCGTCGTTGAAACGGGTAAAGTGAAAGGTCTTAGAGAAATTGGGTCGTTTAATATTCGTATCGCTAAACAAAAAGTAGGCGTTAGTGAACCATATATTAATGCCATTTATAAACGAGATAAATGGTTGAACACATTAATAATTGGACCTCCAAAAACAGGAAAAACCACCCTGTTAAGAGATCTAGCAAGGCAAATAAGTCAAGGTATAGAAAGCAAGGGTATTAAACCTAGAAATGTAGCTATCATTGATGAGCGGTCTGAAATTGCCGGATGTATCCGTGGTGTTCCACAGCATCACTTTGGTTCTAAAATAGATGTGCTCGATGCCTGTCCAAAAGCTGAGGGCATGATGATGATGATACGGTCAATGAGTCCAGACGTTCTTATTGTGGATGAGATAGGTAGGGAAGAAGATGTCAGTGCTGTAATGGAGGCAGTATATGCGGGTGTTACAGTTATTTCAACAGTGCATGGAGATTCAGTTAGAGATGTTTTAAGAAGACCTACTATAAAGAAACTCATCACACATGAAGCCTTTCATTCAGCTATTGAATTGACTCATGTTGGTAAGAGAGGGACTAGCATCTCATTGGCTCGCTCTGCTTTTAAAAATAACGTGGTGATAAGAACATGATATGGTTAGGAGCGGCTATCATCATTCTCACGTCTACGGGTGTAGGGTGGGAGTTGTCAAAAAGATTAGAGAGACGAACGACTTTGCTGCGCCATATGAAAGTTGCTCTTGAAACTCTCGATACAGAAGTTGCCTTTGCCATGATGCCTTTATGGGAAGCATTTGAGCAAATAGCCAAGCAATTGCCTGCTCCTGCTAAAAACTTTTTAAACGGGGTTTCAACACGTCTAAAAAACAATGAAGAATCCACACAACAGGCGTGGGAAGAAGAATTGAATAGTTGGAAAACAAGTGTTGACCTTGATGCAAAAGACATTGATATTTTGAAACAATTTGGACAAACGTTAGGGCGACAAGATATTGAAGGACAGCGTAAACAAATTCAATTAACTCAAGCATATTTAGAAACAATGGAGCAGACAGCTTTGGAAACTCAAAAAAAATATGAATCTATGTACCGCAGTTTAGGCCTTTTAGGGGGGTTATTATTAGTGATTATGCTTCTTTAAAGGAAGGTTCGAGGAGGCGATCAATTGAACTATGATGTAGGGTTAATTTTTCAAATAGCCGGTGTTGGGATTGTTGTGGCAATGATTCATACTGTTTTAAAACAAATGGGAAAAGAAGAAATTGCTAATTGGGTAACACTCATTGCCTTTGTTGTGGTTCTTTACATGGTAGCGACAGTTATTGATGATCTATTTCAAAAAATAAGAAGTGTCTTTTTGTTCCAAAGCTGAAGGAGGCAGGGGGGAATGGAAATTATCCAGATTGTCGGTTTAGGGATGATTACGACGTTCCTAGCTCTTGTTGTTAAAGAGCAAAAACCGATCTTTGCCTTTCTTCTTACTATTTTTACTGGTGTTATAATATTTGCCTTTTTAATAGACAAAATTGCCCTATTAATTGAAATGATTGAAACATTAGCTACTGAAGCAGACATTAATCTCGTTTACGTACAAACCATCTTTAAAATTATTGGGATTGCCTATATTGCGGAATTTGGGGCACAAATTGCAAGAGATGCTGGTCAAGGCTCAGTAGCATCTAAAATTGAATTGGCTGGAAAAGTTCTCATTATGATCATGGCAATCCCTATCATATCCGTCATTATAGAGACCGTATTAACACTCATTCCGGCTGCAATGGGGGATGTAGGATGAAACGAACAACGTTTGTATGCCTTTTCTTTTCTTTTTTTTTCATTTTTTCAGGGACGAGCCTTGCTGATGAGGAAGATTCACTTAGTGACGATGACTTAATGGAAGAACAACTAAACTATTTAGATTTAGAGGAAATTAGTGATTTTTGGGATGTTGTACGTCACGAGTATGATGGCTTTCTTCCTGAGACACAAAAAAAAGAATTTACTGAACTATTTAGGGATAATGGTCATTTTTCTATTACAGAATGGCTAAAAGGCTTTTTAAATTATTTTTTTCATGAAATTATTACACACGGCCGTTTAATAGGAACATTAATTTTATTAACTGTCTTTAGCTTAATACTCGTTCATCTTCAGCAAGCATTTGAAAAGCACACGATTAGTAAAGTGGCTTACGCAGTGACATATATGGTTCTAATGATCATTGCCCTTAATAGTTTTTATGTGGCAGTTGAACTCACGGAATCAACTATTTCAACGATGAGTCATTTCATGACAGCACTAATTCCGTTAATACTCGTACTGATGGCAACGGTAGGCAGCATCACCTCTGTGTCCCTTTTTCATCCGATCATCATGTTTATTGTTCATACAAGCGGGGTGTTCGTTCAATATTTTATCCTTCCTCTTTTATTACTTTCTACAATTTTATCTATCGTGAGTACGATGACAGATCACTATAAAGTATCGAAACTAGCAAGTTTATTACGAACAATCGCCGTGGGCAGCTTAGGTATTTTCTTAACCGTCTTTTTAGGTGTTATGTCTGTTCAAGGTGCCGCCGCCGCAGTAACTGATGGCATTGCTGTTCGGACAGCAAAATTTGTTACAGGAAATTTTATTCCCGTAGTTGGGAGAATGTTCACAGATGCGGCTGATACCGTCATGGGCGCTTCATTGCTTTTGAAAAATACAATCGGTATTTTAGGCCTGCTTATTTTGCTAATTGTATGTACGTTTCCAGCCTTAAAAGTGTTGGCTATCTCCGTAGTCTATTCGTTTGCATCAGCGATCTTACAACCATTAGGAGGGGGGCCTGTCATTGAATGTTTGGCAATTATCGGCAAAAATATTTTGTTCGTCTTTGCGACTTTAGCCGCCGTTTCTCTCATGTTTTTTCTCTCGATTACAATAATGATTATTTCGGGTAATTTATCAATCATGCTTAGATGAATTAGATGGACGATAGAAGGGTGGGGGCGATAGTGGGGTTAGTGATTAATTGGATCACAAATATTATATTACTTATATTATTCGCCACAGTCCTTGAACTTTTATTGCCTAATGCTTCTACACACCGGTATATTAAGTTAGTTATCGGGCTCATTTTATTGCTTATTTTACTACAGCCAGTTTTATCACTATTTAAAATGGATACTGAAAATGTTATTAGTCAAATGGAGAAATGGGGTCAATCACTTAACGCTGATGTGGAAAATATAGACGACCTAGAAAAATCAGATATAGAATCTGTTTCTCTTGCATATATTTCTGAACAAGTGGCTGTCCAATTAAAAAAACAAGCCAACGCCAAGCTGGTTGAAGAGTATGGGAAGACGATAATCGATGTGAATGTCACATTTCATTCTCTTCATGAACCGACAGATAAGGAGAACTTTTCAGGTGTTGAGGTGACAATTGCGCCAGCTGGTGCTAGTGAGGAAAGTGTTGAGGGCGAAGGAGATGATGAAAATATTCATATTGCCAAAATCGAGATTGATAACAAGACACCAGAAGAAGATAACACAGAAGAAGAGAGGGAGGGGACACGAGATATGAGAAGTCGCTTGTCATCGATATGGGAAGTTCCTGAAGATCTCATAACACTTTATGAAGAAGGCGGGGATAATAAATGACTCGAAAGCGTTGGGAGACATCTATATTCCAGTCCTTTTCATTAAAAAATAAAGGGAAGAGAATCCGCTTATTATATTTACTGGGGTTATTAGTGATTGGAGTCGTCCTAATGATAATAGGAAGTCTTTTTAACCAAGAAGAAGCTTATGAGCCAACACTCACGATGAGCGAAACAGATGATGAAAGAAGGGAGGATGTTACCACCTTTAAGTCGGATGAGCAAAGGGAAGAATCTCTTGACAAAGAAGAATATGAGGCATTTTATGAAAAGGAATTAACTCATGCTTTAGAAGAAATTGTCGGTGTTTCAAATGTAACAGTGATGGTAAATACCACAGGTACAAGTAAACGTATTTATCAAACAAACGATTCAAAAAAAGAACAACTCACAGAAGAAACAGATAGTGAAGGCGGCAGCCGAAAAGTCACCGATAGTTCTATTGATGAACAAGTAGTGATCGTTAGAAGAGGAGAAAATGAAGAGCCACTACTTGTGGAGTCACAAAAGCCGGACATTAATGGTGTATTGATCGTAGCAAATGGTGTTGATAACATCCAAGTGAAAACGTGGGTAGTTGAGGCAGTTAGTAGGGTGCTTGATATTCCTTCACATAGAGTGTCGGTAATGCCAAGAAAACAAAAGGAGGATGCTTCATGATTTTAAAAAGACAAACGGTATGGTTATTAACAATGTTAAGTTTGATTATTGTCCTTTCGGTGTATTATATTTCAATGGATCGCGTGCAAGAGACGCAAACAGCTGTTACAGATATTGAAGAAACAACTAACGATGAGGCGATGGAGGAAGAGTTAGAATTCGAATGGGTAGATGGAGAAGATATTACATTTGTGGAACTAGACGATGTAGAAGATGTTTTAGGGGACGCTGGATTATCGGAACAGATGAATACCGATGAAATGTTTGATACAATTCGCTTGCAGCGTCAAGACGCAAGAGGACGATTAAACGAAGAGTATACGAATGTTATAGTTTCGGCGGAAACCGATCCAGAAATTCAAGTTGAAGCACTTGAAAAAATCGAAAACCTTCAAGCAATGTCCCAACAGGAAGAAATGGTTGAGACGATCATTCGATCAAAAGGATATGAAGATGCTCTCGTGATGACAGAAGACAATCAAGTTAATATTTATGTAAAATCAAATGAATTAACAACTGAGCAAGTAACTGAGCTCAACCAACTAGCCTATGAGCATTTAGGTATTGAGTCAATTAGAGTTGGATTTCACCCTGGAGATTAATAGCATTAATTAAAAAATAACTAAGCAGGCCCGCCGTTAGGTGAGGGCCTTTCTTTATGATAACATGAAAGAGAGTGGTTTCATGCTAACATAAAAAAGTATTGCAAGGGCTAGCCCACTAGTTTTGATTGGATTTGCTGATGGCGGCGGCATGCGATAACCTAATTAATCGATTTAGTAAAGGTTCTAGATTGATGTTTATTTCCATATTCTTCAGGCAATAAAAGAAGGGCAGTTATTATGGTAAATGATTTTTGTGGCTGAGGGTGGTATAATACCCTATTGGAAAAAATATTTTTAATCAGATTTTGTTAAGGAGAGATTTAACATGGAGTGGTCAGAACTGACAGAAGGCGCGAAAGCAGTCCTTGAGCAAACAAGGAATATTAAAAATGATAAAATTCAGATTGTTGAATTTGAAGTAGGTTACGAGCAACCGGCAGAAGAAGCAGGTGACAGTGAACCTGTCAGTATTCAAGAGGAAGATTACGCAAGCTTAAAGAGATTCACAGCCGAGAACGAATACGGGGAAAAATATCATATGGCTCGTAACAAAAACATAGTCAAAATTATTTTATTAGAGAAAGATAAAATTCCTGATAATCTGTCAGACTTTCCGGTGTTTAGAGAGTATAAAAACACTGTTGAGTAAGGTATGGTAGTACAGTCTTCCTGATGCAAACGAGTTTCTCGTAGGGGAGACTTTTTTAAAACGGGAGATGGCTCGATCCAAAGAAATGATCATTCACTGAAGTAAATTCAAACATCTAAAATGTTTATATTATATTTTAGAATAAAAAAAGGTTCCCATTTAACAAAATTTAAGGTAGCATATTTTTAGGACTAAGTCATAAGACATACCTAAATCCACTTTAGATGATCCATCATGTATAAGTTTATGTCACTTATACAGCTAAATTATGAATGGGGTGTGAAGAATGCTAAATATTGAAGAAATACGTGAACTAATCAAGTTAGTTGATGAGTCGAGTATTGATGAATTTAAATATGAACATAATGGCGCAAAAGTAGCCATGAAAAAAAATAGTGTAGCGAGTACTAGTTATTCCACAGTACCAACGCCTTCAAGTGACTCTCAAAAAGGAGTAGCACTATCTCAACACAACGAGACGCCTGACGAAAAACAGAGTGAAAGCGTGACACCTGCTAGTAATGACACGCAAGTATCTGAAACCCCTTCAAGTGCAGGATTACATACAATAACCTCGCCGATGGTAGGGACATTTTATAACTCACCATCACCAGAGTCTGATCCTTATGTAAAAAAGGGAGATCGCATCGGAAGTGATTCAGTTGTATGTATCGTTGAAGCAATGAAGTTAATGAATGAAATTGAAGCTGAAGTCAAGGGGGAAATTGTTGAAGTCCTCGTTGAAAATGGACAGTTAGTCGAATACGGCCAAGAACTTTTCCTAGTGAAGCCGGAGTAGGAGATGAGCTTATGTTAAAAAAGGTTCTGATTGCAAACCGTGGAGAAATAGCTGTTAGAATTATTAGAGCGTGTAAAGAATTAAATATACAAACCGTAGCTGTCTATTCAGAAGCTGATGATGATGCACTTCACGTTCGCCTTGCAGACGAAGCTTACTGTATTGGTCCTGTTTCTTCCGCTGACAGTTATCTCAATTTCACTAATATAATGAGCGTAGCCACGTTAACAGAGGTAGATGGTATTCATCCTGGATACGGCTTCTTAGCAGAGAACGCTGACTTCGCAGAAATTTGTGCTGCATGTAACATTACCTTTATCGGACCTAGTCCTTGGGCAATCAGTCAAATGGGTACAAAAGATGTTGCAAGAACAACGATGAAAAAAGCCGGTGTTCCAGTCGTGCCTGGCTCTGAAGGCCTTGTTGAAACAATTGAAGATGGCGTATCCGTTGCTGAAACAATCGGCTATCCAGTCATCATTAAAGCAACAGCAGGCGGTGGTGGAAAAGGGATTCGCGTTGCACATAATGAAAAAGAGCTTAGAAAAGGTATTTCTATCACTCAACAAGAAGCGCAAGCGAATTTTGGTAATCCAGGCATCTACTTGGAAAAATACATAGAAGACTTCCGACATGTTGAAATTCAAGTACTTGCAGATAACCATGGGAATACGATTCATCTTGGTGAGCGCGATTGTACGATTCAACGTCGGTTGCAAAAACTTGTAGAAGAGTCGCCATCACCAGCTTTGAGTGAGCGTGTGAGAGCCAAAATGGGAGAAGCAGCAGTTAAAGCAGCAGAAGCAGTTAACTATGCTGGAGCAGGAACCATTGAATTTATTTATGACCATAACACGGAAGAATTCTATTTTATGGAAATGAATACGCGTATTCAAGTTGAACATCCTGTGACCGAAATGGTAACAGGTGTAGACCTTATAAAAGAACAACTTTTAGTTGCGTCAGATGAAAAGCTTTCCTATACTCAGGAGGAGATCACTTTTGAAGGGTGGGCGATTGAATGCCGTATTAACGCTGAGAATCCTGACAAAAATTTCATGCCTTCACCTGGTAAGATAGACATGTATCTTCCGCCTGGTGGACTAGGCGTCAGAGTGGATAGTGCTGTATTTCCAGGTTACACCATCACTCCTTATTATGACTCGATGGTTGCGAAGTTAATTACTTATGGCAAAGACCGTAATGAAGCTATAACTAAGATGAAAAGAGCTCTTGATGAATTTGTGATAGACGGCGTGGATACAACCATTCCATTCCATCGACGACTGTTTGAGCACGATGTGTTTACTGGTGGTCATTTTAATACAAAGTTTTTAGAAACGTACTCATTAAAGTCAGAAGACGACGAATGATTTAAAGGAGGAGCAACATGTCAGAAAATCATCTGATTCACATGTCTGAAGATAAGAGTGATTTAGGGAAAGTGGAGATCTCTCCGGAAGTCATTGAAATTATTACGGGTCTTGCAGCTTCAGAGGTAGAAGGGATTGCTATGCTCAGAGGTAACTTTGCGTCTGGAGTAGCCGAAAGACTAGGACGAAAAAGTGCTCATGGTAAAGGTGTTAAAGTAGACTTAGTTAATGACGGGGTTAAGCTGGATGTTTATGTCATAACAAATTATGGCGTATCTATCCCAGAAGTGTGCCATAAAGTTCAGGAAAACATCGTTCAGACTTTAAAAAACATGACGGCTATTCAAGTTTTAACTGTTGATATTCATGTAGTAGGTGTTCATTTTGAGACGAAGAATGAACAAGAAGCTACTAAAAAGAACTAAATAAAAAAGGGGGTGTCTCAACGAGTGACTTACTTAGTGAGACACCCTTTTTTCCGTTGACGAGACTCTTGAGTCACGTCTGTATTCCCACGTAAAGTTATGCTATCATCTAATATGACGTATAAAAATATTATATGCGCTTAACGTGTGAATGAAAAAAGTAAAAAGGCCGAATTAAAGGAGAAATGGCATGAATCGCAGATTAGCTAGAATTAGAACGGTACAAGCATTATATCAAATAGAAATGGCCGAAACGGCCCCATCTGACGCGATGGCCTCCGTTTTGCAAGATAATGAAGTTCCAGATGATTTTTTTCATGGACTTGTGAATGGAACAGTATCACACTTGCAGGAAATAGATAGTCTTCTAACTGATGCACTTGAGCATTGGTCCATTAATCGTATCTCTCGTGTAGATCGAGCAATTTTAAGACTTGCTGTGTACGAAATGAAATATGAAGTAGATATTCCTGTTAATGTTTCCATAAATGAAGCCATTGATTTAGCTAAAGGTTTCTCTGGAGAGGAAGAATCAGGGAAATTTGCCAATGGTGTCTTATCAAAAATTGCTGAGACACTTGAAAAATAACATTATTCTGTTTATTTAAGGGGGAGACGTCATGAGTGCAATCATTATATCTGGAAAAGAATTAGCTCAGGAAAAAAGACAAAGTATGAAATTACAAGCAGAGGATTTAAAACAAAAAGGGATGGTTCCTGGCTTAGCGGTCATACTTGTAGGAGAAGATCCTGCATCGCAATCATACGTTAGAGCAAAGGAACGTGCGTGTAAAGAGATAGGGGTTCATTCCGAACTTGATGAAGTACCTGTCTCAATTTCTGAAGAAGAGCTCCTTCAAAAAATTGATGATTTAAATAAGGCTGATCATATTCATGGAATACTTGTTCAGTTACCGCTTCCTGATCACATTTCTGAAGAAAAAGTGATTGAAGCTATCGCTCCTGCCAAAGATGTGGATGGGTTTCACCCCATTAATATAGGTAGGATGATGATCGGCCAAGAAGCCTTCTTGCCTTGTACCCCATTTGGCATCATAGAAATGATCAAATCAAAAAATATCGAACTTCAAGGGAAGAATGTTGTGGTTATTGGGCGCAGTAATATTGTTGGAAAACCAGTAGGACAATTGCTGTTAAATGAACATGCGACAGTTACTTATTGTCACTCCCGTACTAAGAACATGTCAGATTACACCAAAAAGGCAGATATTCTAGTTGTGGCAGTAGGGCGTCCGTTAATGATAAATGCAGACCATATGAAAGAAGGAGCCGTTGTCATTGATGTAGGCGTTAACCGAAACGAAGAGGGAAAATTAGTGGGAGATGTAGATTTTAATTCAGCAAAAGAAAAAGCATCATACATAACACCTGTCCCAGGGGGGGTGGGGCCAATGACAATCACGATGTTGTTGCATAATACAATCCTCTCTGCAGAAAGACACCTAAAAGAGGAGAACTAACGATGAATGGAGATTTTCTCTCAGTTAGCGATCTGACAAGAATAATTAAACAACGGCTCGATACAGAGCAGGCTCTCCAAAACGTGTGGTTAAGAGCAGAAATATCCAATTTTAAACGCCATAGTAGAGGCCATATGTATTTTACACTAAAAGATAACAACTCACGAGTGCAATCAGTGATGTTTGCAGGAAATAATCGTTATCTCAAATTTTTACCCGAAGATGGTATGCGCGTCCTTATTAGGGGGGATATCTCAGTATATGAACCTTATGGCCAATATCAGCTATACGTCAAGGAAATGCAGCCTGATGGGATCGGTAATTTATATCTTGCCTTCGAAAAGTTAAAAAAGAAATTGGAGATGGCAGGCTATTTTAATGAAACGAGAAAAAAATCAATTCCTAGGATGCCTCGGTCCATAGCTGTTATTACTTCACCAACAGGAGCAGCTGTAAGAGATATTATGACGACATTAGCGAGGCGGTACCCATTAGCCAAAGTGACCTTGTTACCTGTCCTTGTTCAGGGGCCAGATGCCCCTAATTCTATTGCGAGAGCTATCAAGCAGGCGAATGAAGCCGTTAGCTTTGATGTCATCATTGTGGGAAGGGGCGGTGGGTCACTGGAAGAATTGTGGGCTTTTAACGAAGAAGTTGTGGCCGAAGCAATCTATCAATCTGATATTCCTCTCATTTCAGCCGTTGGACATGAAACAGATGTGACGATCAGTGACTTTGTTGCCGATTTACGAGCACCTACCCCTACAGCTGCTGCTGAGTTAGCGGTGCCAGATTCAGAAGACCTAGCGACTAACATTATAGAACGAAGACGGCGGTTAACAAGAGCGATTAAACATTTAATTACTCAAGAAAAAGAAAAGCTCGCCTATTTAACACGCTCTTACGCGTTTCGTTATCCTAAGCAGCTGCTTCTCCAAAAGGAGCAGGATCTAGATCGGGTGAAAGAAAGGCTTGTTAGAGAAACAGAGAGAGTAGTTGAAAAGAAATCTAATAGTCAACAAAAATTGAACCAACGACTGGCTTTACTTCACCCTCAGGAAAAAATAAAAAAAGAATCTGATAGGCTATCCCAAAATGAGATAGCGCTTAAACGATGCATGACTGAAGTAGTGAAAGAACGTCGACACAGGCTGTCACTACAAATGTCAAAGTTAGACTTACTCAGTCCATTAAAAATGATGGATAGAGGATACAGTCTTGTATATACCGAAGATAAGTCTCTTGTTAAATCTATCGCTCAAGCACCTGCTTTTTCACCAATAACAGTGCAATTAAAAGATGGAAAACTTAAGTGCCGAGTGGAAAAACAAGTAAAAGGAAACAATGACTGATAATGGAGGAAATACTATGGCGAAAGCTAACGAATCTTTAACATTTGAGGAATCAATGGAAGCATTAGAAAACTTAGTGGAGAAATTAGAAAAAGGTGATGTTCCTCTCGAAGAAGCCATTACCATGTTTCAAGAAGGGATGACATTATCAAAAGAATGTCACGATCGCTTGCAAAAAGTAGAAAAGCAAATGGCTGAAGTTTTATCTGAAGATGGCGAAATCAGCAACTTCCAAGTGGAAGAGGAGTCTTGACAATGGAAGCACAGATGGAAAAATTCTTAGCTCAAGAAAAAGCGGTTATCGATGAGAAACTGACTGAGCACATAACCCAACTCAATGCTCCTGAGTCACTAAAAGATGCGATGATTTACTCTTTGAAAGCAGGCGGTAAAAGAATTCGTCCCATTTTATTACTAGCCACTCTTAAAGGATTCGGCAAAGATTTGAATAAAGGATATGATATTGCCTGTGCCATTGAGATGATTCATACCTATTCATTAATCCATGATGATTTGCCGGCGATGGATGACGATGATCTACGACGAGGTCAACCGACAAACCATAAAGTCTTTGGAGAAGCCCTTGCTATCCTTGCTGGAGATGGATTATTGACTTACAGTTTTACAATTGTTTCTCAACTTCAAAGTGTAGCAGATCAGATCAAAATTGAGCTTGTTCATAAAATATCCCAAGCGGCAGGTCCTAAAGGCATGGTTGCCGGCCAAGTTGCTGATATGGAAGCAGAAGGCAGAGATTTAGATTTAGAAGAATTACAAGAAATACATCATCGAAAAACAGGAGACCTTCTCTCTTTATCATTAGAGTGTGGGGCTCTATTAGCTGAAGCTTCGCAAGAGGACATGCATATATTAACACGGTTTGGGAAACATATAGGCTTAGCTTTTCAAATAAAAGATGATTTACTGGACGTTGAAGGAGACGAAAATGTCTTAGGTAAACGAGTTGGTAGTGATGCCACAAATGAAAAAAATACGTACCCTAAAATTCTTGGAGTGGAAAAGGCAAGAGAAACTTTGACCTATCACTTAAACGAAGCACATGAGTTATTAGCACAGTTAGATATGGATCAAACACTTTTACGTCAATTGACGGACTATATAGGAAAAAGAATAAGTTGATATAATTGGTAAAAAATAGTGTTATTGTCTTGGTTTATTAGTTGTCTGACCTGTTTTATACGTGCTATAATAGGTAAGGTGAGTGGTGCAGTATTCTAGTCGGTTCTCCATTCTCGAAAGCGGGCCTAAAAATCCGCTAAAGGGCACATCGATGAAGTTCCTAGTCTTGGCTTGAGGCGCCCAGCCTTGGGTCCTGACTGGGAGTAAAGGCTGGAGGGCGATCCACAATGGCATGTGGGCGATGACCCTTCAGCCGCGGAGGCCCCTATTCATGGTACCGTTAAGCAACGGCAGTTATGGATAGGGGTATGAACCTGTGTTGCAAGTATGGGAGCTTGTGAGCAGCGTAGCCTGCCTTGAGTGGAAATAGAGGGGATTATGGATGCTAGGTTGTAGTTAAGCAATCATCCATATGAAATCATTTCTGCAAAAGAGGATAGAGAATGGTAAGAACTGTTGAGGAAAACTCCTAGACTGTTCCACTGGACATTTAGAGAGGATTATAGTGCGTTCTAAGTGGTAATCCAGTCTGACGCTTGGTGACAACGTCAAGATGAGTTTAAAGGGAAACCACCACAGTGGCGACGCTGAGGTACTTGTCTGGGAAAACCTACTGGACCTAAGGCGCAGTTTTTACTCTTTAAATGACCACTCGCCTCATACATAGAAAGAGATTGATGATATAATGAAAGAATCTATGAAAAAATCATTAAATTGGAGCATGATCATAGCCGTTATCACGTTTGTGCTGGCGGCTATTTTTTCCATTGTCTCGACGATAATACTAAGTGGTGTGACGTGGGGCATAGGGATGCTCATCGTGTTTTTGATTGTCCTTTTAGGGGTTATTTCAGATACGATTGGGGTAGCTGCCACAGCCGCTGCTGAGAAACCATTTCATGCTATGGCTGCAGAGAAGGTCCCAGGGGCGAAACAATCTGTTCTTATCACGAGAAATGCCGATAGATTTTCAAACTTCACGAATGATGTGATTGGAGATATCGCAGGGATAATAAGTGGAACAGCCTCTACTTATGTCGTCATTCAGCTGGCCTTGCAAATGGGTCATGCGGAAGGATCTATTCTGCAGTTTCTCATTTCTATTTTATTCACAAGTGTAGTAGCGGCGCTTACTGTCGGAGGAAAGTCAGTAGGAAAAACACTGGCGATACAGTACTCCACAGAGATCATCTATCAAGTGGGTAGATTATTTTACTTTTTAGAGGTAAAATTGAAACTAACAATTTTTAAAGGAAAGAAACGCAAACGAAATAGTAAGAAGAACAATAAAAGAAAGTGAGGGTTTTTCTTGGATTTGCTCAGTATAAAGGATCCAGTGTTTTTAAAAAAATCCAGCAATAAAGAGCTAGAAGAACTTGCTCAAGAAATTCGAGAATTTCTAATTAGTAAACTGTCTGTGACAGGTGGCCATCTTGGGCCTAATCTCGGTGTTGTTGAACTTACTCTTGTTCTTCACCAACTATTTAGCAGCCCAAAGGATAAATTTCTTTGGGATGTAGGCCATCAAGCATATGTACACAAAATATTGACAGGGCGAGCGGACCAGTTTGATAAGCTTAGGCAATATCAAGGCTTATGTGGCTTTCCTAAGAGGTCAGAGAGCGAACATGATGTTTGGGAGACAGGGCACAGCTCTACCTCATTATCGGCAGCTATGGGGATGGCGTTAGCAAGAGATTTAAAAGAGACAGATGAGACAATAATACCAATTATAGGGGATGGCGCTTTAACTGGGGGTATGGCCTTGGAAGCGCTTAACCACATTGGACATGAGCAAACAGATATGATCGTTATCTTAAATGATAATGAAATGTCTATCGCTCCGAATGTTGGCGCAATTAATACGATGTTAGGTAGAATGAGGACGGCAGGTAAATATCAACGTGCAAAAGATGACCTTGAAATGCTCATTAAAAAAATCCCTGCATTTGGTGGTCGTCTTGCTGCTACGGCAGAACGTGTTAAAGATAGTCTTAAGTATTTACTCGTTTCTGGCATGTTTTTCGAAGAATTAGGATTTACGTATTTAGGACCTGTGGACGGGCATGATCTTGAAGATTTAAAAAATAACATGACGTATGCAAGAAAAACAAAAGGACCTGTTCTTGTACATGTTATTACAAAGAAAGGGAAAGGTTATGCCCCAGCTGAAAATGATGCTAAAGGGACTTGGCATGGTCTAGGACCTTACAAAATTGAATCTGGTGAAGTGGTAACAAAACCTGGTCCCCCTAGTTACAGCGGTGTATTTGCTAATACACTAAAACGTTTAGCAAGAGATGATGATAGGATTGTGGCCATTACAGCGGCAATGCCAGGGGGGACGAAGCTAGATTCTTTTGGAGCTGAGTTTCCTAATAGAATGTTTGATGTAGGTATAGCTGAACAGCATGCGACTACGATGGCAGCAGGTCTTGCAACACAAGGAATGAAGCCTGTCTTTGCTGTTTACTCAACATTTTTACAGCGCGCTTATGATCAACTTGTTCATGACGTATGCCGACAGAATTTAAATGTTTTCTTTGCTATCGATAGGGCAGGGCTTGTAGGAGCAGATGGAGAAACACACCAAGGTGTCTTTGATATTTCTTATCTTCGTCACCTTCCGAATATGACAATTCTTAATCCGAAAGATGAAAATGAATTACAGCACATGATCTATACAGCGACGAAACATGAGGGTGGCCCAATTGCTGTCAGGTATCCTCGTGGAACCGGCTCCGGTTTAAAAATGGATAGTGAGTTAAAAGAAATTCCATTAGGGCAATGGGAAGTTCTTCGTGAAGGATCAGACCTCTCCATCCTTACATTTGGTACGATGATTCCTGTTGCTTTGGAAGCAGCAGAACGATTATCTAGTCAAGGGATTCATGTAGAAGTCGTTAATGCTCGTTCAATTAAGCCTTTAGACGATGGACTGTTGAACAAATTGATCAAAGAAGAAAAACCAATTATGACGATCGAAGAAGCGGCGCTTTTAGGCGGGTTCGGTAGTGCTGTATTAGAATATCTTAATGAAAATAATGCTCAATCAATTATTATGGAGCGATTGGGAATTCCAGACCGATATATTGAGCATGGTAGCGTACCAAAATTATTAGAGGAGATTGGTTTAACCTCAGAAAATGTGGTGGCTCGTATTCAACAAATGCTCCCAAAGAAACGTAAGCGGGCCTGAATGTATGAAAAAAGAACGGATTGACGTATTATTAGTTGAAAAAGGACTCGTAGAAACGAGAGAGAAAGCCAAACGTACCATTATGGCAGGTTTAGTGCTTGCAGACGGTGAAAGAGTAGACAAGCCTGGTACAAAAGTATCCATAGAGGTGGCGTTATCTGTTAAAGGGCAAGCCATTCCTTATGTAAGTCGCGGAGGATTAAAGCTAGAAAAAGCAATAGAGGCTTTTCAATTACGTTTATCAAATAAAATTATGCTAGATATTGGTGCTTCAACAGGTGGTTTTACTGATTGTGCTCTTCAAGCAGGCGTAAAAAAAGTGTATGCTTTAGACGTTGGCTATAACCAGTTGGCTTGGAAAATTCGTCAAGATGACAGAGTGATTGTGATGGAGCGGACGAACTTTAGATACGCGACGATTGATGATTTTAAAGAAGGACAACCTAACTTTGCAACCATTGATGTCTCGTTTATTTCCTTGAAACTCATACTCCCACCCTTAAAGAATATTTTAACAAGTGACGGTGAAGTAGTAGCCTTAATTAAGCCTCAATTTGAAGCAGGAAGAGATGAAGTAGGGAAAAAGGGAATCGTGAGGGATGCAAAGATTCATGCAAAAGTAATTGAAGATATTATACGTTTTTGCGAGAGCTTATCCTTTTGTGTAACGGGCTTAACCTTTTCTCCTATTCGAGGAGGCGAAGGGAATATAGAATTTCTTGTTTACTTAAAAAATACACAAGCCATCCTATCACCTTTACAAACAAGTGAGATACATCAAGTAGTGACAGAAGCCCACAATCAATAGTGTTAACCAAAAGAGACAGATGATATCATCTGTCTCTTTTTCGTCTAATTTTACTTTATTCATGAATTGTATAAATATAAATATTCGTTTATAATGACAGGAGAATCTAATTACTGGAGGAGCATGTAATGAATAAAGGACAGCGACATATAAAAATTAGAGATATCATTGCGAATCAAGATGTGGAAACACAGGATGATCTCGTAGATCAGTTAAGGTCAGCTGGTTTTAATGTGACACAAGCGACGGTAAGTAGGGATATTAAAGAGCTTCACCTTGTTAAAATTCCTATGATGGACGGTAGATATAAATATAGCCTTCCTTCAGACCAGCGCTTTAACCCGTTACAGAAGTTAAAAAGAGCGCTAATGGATAGCTTTGTCTCAATAGACCATACAAATAATTTAATCGTGATGAAAACATTACCAGGTAATGCTAATGCTGTAGGAGCGCTAATAGATAATTTAGATTGGCCGGAAATAATGGGTAATATAAGTGGAGATGACACTATTTTAATTATATGCCGCCAAAATGCGGATACAGCACCGCTCTCTGAAAAATTCCTTAATATGCTATAATTTTTCCGGTTGAGCAAACCTAGTTGAAAAGGTGGAGTAAAGATGCTGATGGAATTATCGATTCGCAACTTTGCAATTATAGACGAGATATCCATATCTTTTGAAGAAGGCTTAACAGTATTGACGGGGGAAACAGGTGCGGGCAAGTCGATTATTATCGACGCAATAGGCCTTCTTATTGGAGGGCGTGGTTCTGTTGACTTCGTTAGGCATGGAAGTAAACGAGCTGAAATAGAAGGCATGTTTTCAGTAGAATCGTCGGTTTCAAAGGAGTTAGCTGCATTACTAGAAGATATGGGGATCGCCTCTAACGAAGAGCCAACGATTGTCTTAAGAAGAGAAATGACAACACAAGGTAAAAGTATTTGCAGGATAAATGGGAAGCTAACGACATTGGCTCTTCTTCGAGAGGTGGGGCAACTACTTGTTGATATACATGGCCAACATGAGCATCAACAATTACTACAAGCAGACAAACACTTAACGTTTCTCGACAGATATGCGGGGACCTCCATAGAAAAGACAAAGCATGAATTTGAAAAGCTTTATGAACAATTTATTAAAAAACGCGACCAACTTCTTCAGCTTTCAGAGAACGAACAGCAAATGGCCCAGCGGTTAGATTTAATTCAATATCAATTTAAGGAAATAGAAACTGCTAAATTAGAGCTGGATGAGGATAAAGAACTTGATGATGAAAGACAAAAATTAAATAACAGTGAGGGGCTCTATAAAACTGTTCATGGGAGCTACGAATCGCTTTACGGTGAAGGTAAAGGCCTTGAGTGGGTAATGGCGGCTATGAATCAAATAGAAGAAGCAGCAAGTATGGATCCGCACTTACATACGGTGAAGGAGACGATTACTAATTGTTATTATTTACTGGAGGAAGCATCATTTTCCTTGAGGGACTATTATGAGGGCATTGCGTTTGATCCTGAGCGATTAAACACAATTGAAGCCCGACTGAGTGAAATTAGTCAATTAAAACGAAAATATGGTGACACAGTAAACGATATATTAGAATACGCTTCAGCAATTGAAGAAGAGATGGATACACTCACAAACAGAGAACAAAGACTCGCGCAATGGGAGGGAGAACTAATCTCTCTTGTTAAAGATTTGACTGTTGAAGCAGAACATTTATCACAATTACGGCAAAAGCATGCAGTCAAACTAAAAAAAGCAATTCAGCAACAGCTAAAAGAGCTCTACATGAAAGATACTGTGTTTGATGTAGCATTTAATAAAGTATCAGCGAGTAATGTCACCATTCAGCAGCTATTAAAGTCCAGTCCGTTTAACAAAACAGGGATAGATCAGGTGTCGTTTATGGTTGCAACTAACCAAGGAGAACCGCTAAAACCTCTTGCAAAAGTAGCTTCTGGTGGGGAGATTTCCCGAATGATTTTAGCACTAAAAGCGATTCTTGCTAAGCATGAAGGGGTGACGTCAATTATTTTTGATGAAGTAGACACTGGTGTGAGTGGGCGAGTAGCTCAGGCGATAGCAGAAAAAATTTATCGTGTATCAATCGGCTCACAAGTATTATGTATTACTCATTTACCCCAAGTAGCAGCGATGGCAGACACGCACTTATTTATTGAAAAAAAACAACAAAGTGGAAGGACACAAACGGTTGTTCGTCCATTGAACGAAACAGAACAAACTGAAGAAATAAGTCGTATGATATCTGGTGTTGAAATCACTGATTTAACAAGACAACATGCGCGAGAATTAATTATTCAAGCAAAAGAAACTAAAATAATATAGGTATATATTAACGTTAAACGTAAAAAAACTAACCAATAAAGGTTAGTTTTTTTGTGTGCCACTAGTTATAAATGTTCTGTTAAAAGGCAAAATTAGTACTACAGCCATGGTGGAGGTGAAGGCTAGAGACGAGGAGAGTGAAAAGGTTGAATTTACGGATCCGAAAGATAACGGGAATACTTCTCCTTGTTATTCTGTTCTCTGCGGCATTTTATCCACCTGTTCAAAAGTATCTCCACATCCCACATAATGTGGAAATATTCGAAGGACAGATATTGGATTTTCCAGAATTCACTACTGTGTTTACGCACGATAAATCCGCTGTCACTGTGAATAACAACAAACAGGGAGTCGCAGGAAAGGCACCCTCAAAAAGCGATGTTAGTTTACAGGCGATGGGACTTCCTATAAAGTCTACTGAAGTGACTGTTTATCCGGAATTGAAAGTTATCCCAGGTGGCCAGTCAATTGGAGTTAGAGTTCATACAGACGGCGTGCTCGTAGTAGGATATCATCTTATGGAAACAGATGCAGGAAAAGTATCACCGGGAGAATCATCAGATATACGAGTTGGTGACAGTATTATCAAAATGAATGGGAAATCGGTTAAAGAGATGAGCGATGTACAACCTGTCGTTCAAGAGGCAGGTAAAAATGGTAAAGCTATTAAATTTGAAATTAAACGAAATGGGCGAAAGATGGAGAAGGAATTAACACCAGTGAAAGGAAAAGGTGATCAAAGGTATCATCTTGGATTATATATTAGAGATTCTGCTGCTGGGGTAGGAACATTAACTTTTTATGAACCAGAGTCAAAAAAATATGGGGCATTGGGACATGTCATTTCCGATATGGAAACGAAAGAACCTATAGAAATTGATAAGGGAGAAATTATTAGGTCAAATGTCACATCAATCGAAAAAGGCCTGACTGGGGAACCTGGTGAAAAATTAGCACGCTTTTCCAACGATAAAAAAGTATTAGGTGACATTACAAAGAATACTCAATTTGGCATATTTGGAACATTGAAGGATGAATTGGAAGAAAGTGAAGAAATAGAATCTTTAGAAATTGGCCTCTCACAGCAAGTTAAGGAAGGACCCGCTGAAATACTCACTGTTGTCGAAGGGGATGAGGTAAAACGTTTTAATATTGAAATTATAAGCAGTACGCCGCAAGAATCACCAGCAACAAAGGGGATGGTGATTAAAGTTACTGATAAGGAATTACTTGATAAAACAGGCGGGATTGTACAAGGAATGAGTGGTAGCCCTATTATACAAAATGATAAAATTATTGGTGCAGTCACCCATGTATTTGTAAATGATCCCTCTTCAGGATATGGGTGTCATATTGAGTGGATGTTAAATGATGCAGGAATTGACTTAAATGATGAAAAGGAAAAAGCAAGCTAACTAAATAATATGAGTAAAACAAGCACACCAACCTCGGGGTGCTTGTTTTGTTGTGCGGAAAGATGAATTAGGAATGAAGAGCAGGATTTTTATGGGCTGGATATGCTATACTATCTATAAAGATTATTCGACAAACGCTAAATAATAGCACATTATAAATCGAAAGTGGTCGAATTCATGAGTATTTTTGATTAAATGAGAGGAAATTAAAGATTATTTAGAAAAAAATAAAAAATTAAAAGGATTTGAATAGTGGTTGTCGAATATGAAGACTAAGACAGTACAAAAATTATTTGGGGAGGCAATAGTGTGGAAAAAGTAAAAGTGTGTGTAGCAGATGACAACCGTGAATTGGTGAATCTTTTAGAGGATTATATTCTATCACAAGATGACATGGATGTGGTTGGAAAAGCATATAACGGTCAGGAATGTTTAAATGTTGTTGAAGAAGTGCAGCCTGATGTACTTATTCTTGATATTATAATGCCTCATTTAGATGGGCTTGCTGTTCTAGAGAAATTGAACGAATTAAACCTTGAAAAGCGTCCAAGTATCATTATGTTAACGGCCTTTGGACAGGAAGATGTCACTAAAAAAGCGGTCGATCTTGGAGCAGCTTATTATGTTTTAAAGCCATTTGATATGGACACCTTAATGAATAAGATTCGAGATGTCTCTGGTCAAAACAATAACACATATAGTCAAAGACCAACAACTTCAGCAGCAGAATTGCGACGTGAGAACAAGCCGATGAATTTAGATGCGAGTATAACAAGTATTATTCATGAAATCGGTGTACCAGCTCATATTAAAGGCTATATGTATTTAAGAGAAGCGATCACTATGGTGTACAATGATATTGAATTACTCGGTTCCATTACAAAAGTTCTTTATCCAGACATAGCTAAGAAGTTCAATACGACGGCAAGTCGTGTCGAGCGTGCGATTCGTCATGCCATCGAAGTAGCATGGAGCCGTGGAAACATTGAATCCATTTCTAAAATGTTCGGCTATACAGTAAACGTTTCAAAAGCAAAACCAACAAATTCCGAATTTATTGCCATGGTTGCGGATAAATTACGTATCGAACACAAGGTTAGTTAAATTGGGGTGATTTTATGTCGGGTAATATAAATGCTCGTGAAATTTGCCGACAAATACCTTTTGAAGTGCGATAAATCTTACGAAGTAACCCCTAATTGTTGGTCATGTCCAATAATTAGGGGGTTTTTATAAGTGAAATCGATTTAATGAGAGTAAAGCATTATCTTGGAAGATATTAGCGAGCTATGTATACCTTACGTTTATGTTTATCGTCTATTTACAGGTTGAACATGGAGTGACAAACGCTGGTAAAGTATATTCGAGAGTATATAAAATACTTAGAATATACCATAGTTAGCAGAAGAAGAGAATGCCCGGTTAAAGTCGGATTTGATTACCACATGACCTAAACCATTAAATCCAATAAGGAGTCTTATCAATAATCGAGTCTTTAGCGAAAGTAAATAAGCGGAAATTTTTCGGTTAGACACAGGAAAGAGCTCATTTTTGGGAGTACAGGGGGAATTTTTCCTTTTGTGCAAATCAAAACGACCCATTTCTAAGGTTTTCCATGTTGTTACCGGAATTTCTTCGTCTATTATCTAATCAGCTTTTTAAAACCTGATCCTCAATTGATAAGAATCGATTCTAACGATCTCAGAGGCGGAATCAGCGTCTTTTTATTGACTGGCTGAGAAAGCGAACTCTACTTATGTTTACGGATGATGGTACAATTATTATCGGTTTTAGTGTATCTAAAAAGCATGTGACGATAACTCATGTAGAGGATAATATTGTGAAGGCTTAATATGACTACACAAAGAAGTGATTATTACTTGAGAAGAAGAATTAGGGACACGGCAAACTGTTCTACTTTTTGGAGAAAATAAAGTCGATAGCAACTTAATAAACAACTCGATTGTTTTCAAACTAAAAAACATAAGGAAGGAAAGGATATATCAATGACTAAACACCAGATTTATACAATGAGTGTCGCAAAAGTCTATCCTCATTATGTTACAAAGGCGGAAAAAAAAGGACGAACAAAACAAGAAGTGGATAAAATTATCCGCTGGTTGACAGGGTTTAGCCAGGAAGAGTTAGATGCCCAACTGGAAAAACAGACAGACTTTGAGACCTTTTTTGCGGAAGCTCCCCAGCTGAATCCTTCGCGGACTTTGATCAAAGGAGTGATCTGCGGTGTCCGCGTGGAAGATATCGAAGAACCTACTATGCAGGAAATTCGCTATTTGGATAAACTGATCGATGAGTTAGCAAAAGGAAAAGCGATGGAAAAGATTTTGCGGACATAATTTAAGAAGAGATTTAAGTTGGAAATATAAAAATCGGTCTTTTGTGTTACAGCAACAATAATACTTTATAAACCGGCCTCGATAGTTCAGCAAAAGAAATTTCACAAACTACAACTTGGCTTATTCATAATAAATATCTTTTACTTATTTTCTCTTTATTACCACTTGGCGAAATCAAGAGGACAAAAATCTAATTGCTCTCGTTAAAAGATAAATTGACAATAACTTATACCTCTAAATAAATAGAAGGGGGAAAAGCTAATCGTGAGGAGTTAAAAAAGACTTCCTCAGTAAAAAGACAGAGCATGTAAGGGGAGAAAAAATGGAGGGTTATGCTCGTTTGAAAAGTAAGCTTGAAGAACAAAAAAAAATTTTAAGTGAGCGGTTAAAGACGTCTGATGATTATGGACTTTCCCGTGGATTTGCGTCAAGTATTTCGTCAGGTGAATTATCACAGTATGATAATCATCCAGCAGATAGCGCCACAGAGCTTTATGAAAGGGAAAAAGACATTGCACTTCATGAACAGGTCGTTCTTGAATTAAATGCCATTGATCATGCTTTAAGTAAATTTGTAAATGGGACTTATGGTATTTGTGAAGTCACCGGTCAAAAAATTCCTTATGAACGTTTAGAAGCAAAACCAACAGCGAGAACGATTATCCAACATGCGGATAATAATCATCATTTTTCTCGACCAGCCGAAGAAGATGTGCTGGAGGGTTTTAAAAAGTTTAATTTTGATAAAGCAGAAGATGAAACACAATTTGATGCTGAAGATGCTTGGCAAGCTGTAGCACGTTTTAATGAACTCTCTATGGTATTTGAGGATTCATCACTTGATGAAAATAGTGAACTTATTGGCTATGTAGAAGAGATTGAAGGTTTTTTATCGACTGGTATTGAAGGTTATAAAGGTGAAGAAAGTGTTGATTTTCAGCGGAATAGTCATTATGATCATTATCTTAACGATAGATAACTTTTCCCCCCTAAGTAGCCACAGCTATTTTGGGGGGAATGCGCTGTGAACAAAGTGAGAGAACTGAACCTGAAGTTACATTTAACTAGGTGTTTTTTTATTTTGAAATCTAGGCGCAACTTTATTATTTTTACGATCTCTATGCAAAATGAAGCCGCCGATAAGCCAGATGCCCACAGTGAGAGCGATGATACCAACAAAAAATTGGACATATAGTGTCTGGTAAGGGGAAATTAACTGTCCAAATAATGTATCGCGCATTAACTTTATACCGTAACCCGCTGTTAGTATAGGGATAAGGAGAATAATCAAAGCAATAAAACGTTGAAATGTCATAAAATTGATGTCCTTTCTCTTTTCAACTTCATGGTTATTTTAACGCAAAATTGGAAGGAGGTCGAGCTTTAATCTAATAGAAAGCTTGTTAACAAATGGACCGTAACACTTTTATTATGGCAAAAATCCTGTATAGTGATAGTAGTATGAAAATTATTGCAGACATGTGGACGGTTATGAGTATACAGGGAGGAAACGTAATATGAAGAGAGCACTCGTTATAGGGTCAGAAAAAAACTGTACAGCACTCGTTAAAGTTCTTTCCCAAACCGATCAACTAGAATTGGTTGGCTTTGTGTGCCATGAAAGGTCAGCGAAGCTTTCAACATATCGCGAGCATCAGATACATGTTTATGATGATTGGAAATCTGCATTAGATAATCTTTCTCTTAACGTTATTGTTGAGATGACTGGAAGTACTCACGTATATAAAGACATTCTTGCATTTGTTAAAAAACGAGATATTACCGTTATACCTCATTCAATAGCGTATATTTTACTTCATTTATTAGAGGAAAAAGAAGGCCTAATCAGTGATATTAGTGACCATCATGAAAAAATGAAAAATATCGTTGAGGCGACTCATGATGGGATGATTGCCATTGATAAAAGTGAGAAAATTACGCTTATAAATCGTCGAGCTGAGCAAATTGCCTCAATTTCAGCCACAAACGCTATAGGGAAAAAAATTAATAGTGTACTCCCTTCGAGTCAACTCCCGCGCGTATTACAAACAAAGAAAGTAGAAAGAAATAAAAAACAGCTTATTTCCGAAGATAAGACAATTGTTACCACACGTGTTCCAATGATGAAAAACGAAGAATTAATCGGAGCACTTGGGGTCTTTAAAGATGTTACAGAAATCGTAAAAATGGCGGAGGAAGTGACAAATTTAAAAAGCATCCAAACAATGTTAGAAGCGATTATTAATTCGTCAAATGATGCCATTTCAGTCGTTGATGAAAAAGGTATTGGCATGTTAATTAATCCAGCATACACACGACTAACAGGTCTCAGTAAAGATAAAGTTCTTGGTCAACCAGCAACGGCAGATATTTCTGAAGGTGAAAGCATGCACCTAAAAGTACTAAAAACGAAAGCTCCTGTACGAGGTGTACGTATGAAGGTAGGACCTGCAAAAAGGGATGTTATTGTGAATGTAGCACCAGTCATAGTCGATGATCACTTAAAAGGGAGCGTTGCTGTCATCCATGACAGATCCGAAATTGTGACATTGTCAACGCAATTAGAACAAGCGAAACAAATGATTCGAACACTTGAAGCTAAATATTGTTTTAAAGATATTATTGGTCATTCAATTGGTCTACAAACTGCTATTGCACAGGCGAAAGTGGCAGCGGCTACTCCCGTTACCATTTTATTAAGGGGAGAATCAGGCACAGGAAAAGAATTGTTTGCTCATGCTATACATAATGAGAGTGACCGCAAGTACAATAAGTTCATCCGTGTGAATTGTGCAGCTATATCAGAAACATTGCTGGAAAGCGAATTGTTTGGCTATGAAGATGGGGCCTTTTCAGGTGCAAAGCGCGGTGGGAAAAAAGGATTTTTTGAAGAAGCCCATAAAGGCAGTATCTTTTTGGATGAAATAGGAGAATTATCATCTCCTATGCAAGCGAAACTGTTAAGGGTACTGCAAGAACGAGAAATTGTCAGAGTAGGGGGCACAAAACCTATATCGGTAGATGTACGTGTTATAGCAGCAACTAATGATGAGATGGAAGAAAAGATAGCGACTAATCAATTTCGAGCTGACTTGTATTATCGGCTAAATCGTATGCCAATTTTTATTCCACCTTTGCGTGAAAGGCGGGACGATTTTCAGGAACTTGCCAATCACATATTTACAAAATTAAATAAAGATTACGGACGAAATGTCGCGACGATGTCGGCTGAAGTTTTAGAAGCATTACAACGCTATAAGTGGCCCGGAAATGTGAGAGAGTTAGAGAACATTTTAGGAATGGCTATGATTTATATGCATTATACAGATAATGAGATGCAGCTACATCATCTCCCTTCCTTCCCACATACACCAGACCATAATGTTGAGAAGCATCCTGATTTCCAACTAGAGCAGTGTTTGAATGCAAACATGTCGTTACAGGAAATAGTGGACAATCAAGAAAAAAAAGTTTTAAAAAAAGTTTTGGCTAACAATAATGGTAATAAGACTCAGACAGCTAAGGTGTTGAATATTTCCATTAGAAATTTATATTACAAATTAAAAAAACATCATCTGATAGATTAATGAATGTTGCATGCATTTTTTTGCGTAGTATGCAAAATATTGCGTATGATAGTGGGAGCATCTTTGAGGGTTTAGCGTGCCATTAACACGATATTTAACTTGGCATCGTTTTTGCAACATTAATGTCATAGCTAAGTAGTTCGAGATATCAATTAGCGATCGGCATATTTGAAAGGTGGCACATCATGGATTTAGAAGCATTATTTCAAAAAGTAAAAAAGCAGCCAACAGAAACTGTTGCTGTGGCCCATGCAGTAGATCACTCTGTTTTTTTAACAGCAGAAAGAGCGATTGAAAAAAACATGGCATCGTTTATTTTTACAGGACCGCGTAAGGAGATGGAAGAAGCAACAAGCAAGGCAGGTTTTTCCTTTCATAGTGATTCACGGGTTCAGTGGATATATACAGTCGATGAAAAAGATTCGGCTAATAAGGCGATAGAATTGATCAACGATAATCATGCTAGCGTTCTTATGAAAGGTATGCTACCAACGGCGGTGTTACTGAAGGCCGTTTTAAAAAAAGAAGGAGGACTAAGGACGGGGAATATTCTCTCACATGTTGCAGGGTTTTCCCTTCCTCATCGTAATAACTTATTATTTCTTACAGACTCTGCTATGAACATATCACCTGATTTAGCGGATAAGACAGCTATTTTACAAAATGCTGTTGCCGCTGTTAAGGGTATGGGAGTAAGTGACCCGAAAGTTGCGATACTGGCAGCTGTGGAAACAGTTAATACAAATATGCCTGCCACATTGGATGCGGCAGCGTTAGTACAAATGTCTAAAAGAGGCCAGATAAACGATTGCGTCATTGATGGTCCACTTGGGTTTGATAGTGCTGTATCCATAGAGGCAGCTGAACAAAAAAATATTCAGTCATCTGTTGCAGGGAAAGCAGACATATTACTTGTACCATCCATTGAGTCAGGAAACATATTATATAAATCTCTCACCTATTTTGGTGGTGCTACTGTAGGTGGCATATTAGTAGGTGCTAGGGTAGCCGTTGTCGTATCTTCACGGTCAGATTCTGTTGAGAGTAAGTTATTCTCGTTGGCAATGGCTTTAAGTACTAACACGACAAAAGATAAATAAACCGTAGGGGGACTAATAAATGGAATTATTTAAATATATGGAGACGTATGATTACGAACAAACAGTTGTGTGTCAAGATAAGGAGTCTGGTTTAAAAGCGATTATTGCTATACATGACACCACTTTAGGTCCTGCATTAGGTGGTACACGGATGTGGACCTATCAATCAGAAGAAGAGGCGTTTGAAGATGCATTGAGGCTTGCTAAAGGTATGACATATAAAAATGCGGCAGCTGGTTTGAATCTTGGAGGCGGTAAAACCGTTATTATTGGTGACCCCCGTAAAGATAAAAATGAAGCAATGTTCAGAGCTTTCGGTCGTTTCATTCAAGGATTAAATGGCCGTTATATTACGGCTGAAGACGTGGGGACCACTGTGGAAGACATGGATTTAGTCTATTCAGAAACGGATTATGTGACAGGTATTTCACCTGCATTCGGTTCATCAGGAAATCCATCTCCAGTGACTGCCTATGGCGTTTATGTAGGTATGAAAGCTGCAGCCAAGGAAGCATTTGGCGACGACTCTCTTGAAGGGAAAAACATTGCGGTCCAAGGAGTTGGTAATGTAGCTTTCAGTCTGTGCAGGTATTTGCATGAAGAAGGTGCTCGTTTAATCGTAACAGATATTAATAAAGAAGCAGTTAAACAAGCAGTAGAAGCATTTGGCGCCAAAGCAGTGGACATAAATGATATATACAGTGTCGAGTGTGATATTTACTCTCCGTGTGCGTTAGGTGCTACAATTAATGACGAGACAATTCCACAATTAAAAGCGAAAATAATAGCAGGAGCAGCCAATAACCAGTTGAAAGAAACCCGGCATGGGGATATTATTCAAGAGAAGGGGATTGTTTACGCACCTGATTATGTTATCAACTCTGGGGGCGTTATTAATGTCGCTGATGAGTTAGTCGGCTATAATCGCGAGCGAGCTATGAAAAAAGTTGAAACCATTTACGATAGCATTACAAAGATTTTTGACATTGCCAAGCGTGATGGTATTCCTTCCTATGAAGCAGCAAATCGAATGGCTGAAGAAAGAATTGAGACTATGAAAAAATCTCGTCGTCAATTTTTACAGAATGGTATGACAATATTAAGTCGTGGAAGAGGATGACACTTAATACTCCTTTTTAAAGGGGCTTACTTTGCACATGCTATTATTTACTAGAGGACAGGAGGGATATGCATGAATCATATTTATCGAATTTTAGCCATTAATCCCGGATCCACATCAACTAAAATTGCGCTCTATGAAAACGAAAACGAATTGTTTGTTAAAACATTGAGACACGACAAGACAACGTTGAATAAATTCCATTCTATAGGAGAACAATATAAGTTTCGAAAAAATGTCATACTTGACCTTCTAATGGACAACGACTATAAGTTATCAGAACTGTCTGCTGTCGTCGGAAGGGGAGGTTTGCTGCGTCCAATTGAAGGTGGCACCTATCGTGTGAATGACTTAATGCTTGCTGATTTAGAAGCGGGATACGCTGGCCAACATGCCTCTAATTTAGGCGGCATTCTAGCATATGACATCGCCCATGAATTAAACATACAAGCCTATATTGTCGACCCGGTAGTGGTAGATGAAATGACAAATATCGCTAGAATTTCGGGCTTTGCTGACGTTGAAAGAAAAAGCATTTTTCATGCATTAAATCAAAAAGCAGTTGCAAGAAAGGTGGCATCTGATCTCAATACATCGTATGATAAACTTAATACGATCGTGGTACATATGGGTGGTGGCATTACGGTTGGAGCCCATCAGCAGGGGCGTGTGATCGATGTAAATAATGGTCTACACGGTGAAGGGCCCTTTTCCCCTGAACGTGCTGGAACTGTGCAAGCGGGAGATCTTGTGAGAATGTGTTTTTCTGGTAAATATAGTGAAGAGGATATGATGAAGAAGATTGTGGGTAATGGAGGATTAGCCGGTCATCTAGGTACAACAGATGCGATTGAAGTTGAGAAACGTATTTCAAATGGTGACAAAAAAGCAACACTGATCTATGATGCCATGGCCTATCAAATAGCAAAATCAATTGGTAGTGCGGCTGTGGTCCTTTCTGGAAAGATCGATGTCATCATTTTAACTGGAGGTCTTGCTCATGCAAAAGAATTTGTCGAGAAAATCACCTCTCGTGTAAAATGGATAGCAAGGATTGTGACAGAACCAGGTGAAAACGAAATGAAAGCCCTATGTGAAGGGGCATTAAGAGTATTAAGAGGAGAAGAACCTGTAAAGGAATATGGTGTTAACACATCTGCTGACAACTAAAAATCGAGCGGGAGGGATTTTTTATGGCTAAAGAATATGATCTGGTCATATTAGGAGCTGGTACAGGAGGCTACGTAGCAGCGATTAGAGCGTCGCAACTTGGAATGACCGTTGCAGTCGTGGAAAAAGAAAAGCTTGGAGGGACATGCTTACACAAAGGGTGTATACCTAGTAAAGCCCTTTTAAGAAGTGCGGAAGTCTTTAAAACCGTTAAAGAGGCGGACACGTTTGGAATCTCATTAGATAATCCTGTCCTTGACTTTACGGCTGTACAAAAGCGTAAATCGGTCATCGTTGATCAATTGTATAAAGGTGTCCAGCATTTAATGAAGAAAGGAAAAATAGATGTATATGAGGGATTTGGTAGAATTCTTGGCCCCTCTATTTTTTCACCGACTGCTGGTACAGTATCAATTGAAAATAATGACGGTTCAGAAAACGAGATGCTGATTCCTAAGTATGTTTTAATTGCTACTGGTAGTAAACCTAAGACATTGCCAGGTGTGCAATTAGATGAAAAGAACATCCTTTCTTCAGAAGGGGCTTTACAATTAGAATCGTTACCTGCATCCATAAGTATTATAGGTGGAGGTGTAATCGGAATCGAATGGGCCTCCATGCTAGTTGACTTTGGTGTGGAAGTAACGGTAATTGAATATGCTTCACGTATTTTACCTCTTGAAGATTTGGACGTTTCAAAAGAGATGCAGCGATCTTTAAAGAAAAAAGGTGTAAAAATTATAACCGATGCAAAAGTGATTGCTGATCAATTAGACATAACAGAAGATGGTGTCAAGGTTTCTTATGAGCATAAAGGTGAAATAAAACATGTGTCATCAGAAAAAACACTCATTTCTATAGGTAGAACTGCTAATGTAACGGATATTGGATTAGAAAATACTGATATCCAGATTAAAAACGACGTCATTCATGTTAATGAGCATTATCAAACGAAGGAAGCTCATATATACGCAATCGGGGATGTTATTGGTGGTCTCCAATTAGCACATGTCGCTTCACATGAAGGGATAGCGGCAGTGGATCATATGGCAGGAAAGGCATCTCATCCAGTGGAAGAGATGCATGTTCCGAAATGTATTTATTCTTCGCCAGAAGCAGCAAGTGTTGGCTTATCCGAACAGGCAGCAAAAGAGCAAGGGTATTCGGTTAAAATAGGTAAATTTTCGTTTAAAGCAATAGGTAAAGCGCTTGTATACGGTGATACATCAGGATTTGTTAAGTTTGTGTCAGATGCAGAGACAAATGATTTGCTCGGTGTTCATATGATTGGACCGCATGTGACAGATATGATTTCAGAAGCGGCTCTTGCAAAAGTACTTGATGCGGCTGATTGGGAAGTGGCTAGCACCATTCACCCACATCCTAGCTTATCTGAAGCGATAGGAGAAGCAGCTTTAGCTGTTGATGGTAAAGAGATTCACGGTGGATAAGTTGCTTTTATATATCACGCTATTTTGAGGAGGGAAAACGATGTGTGAAAAACGGCACCATAAATTAGGTATGACCGATAAAGATGTTCTACACATGTATGAAACAATGCTTGCAGCAAGAATGATTGATGAGAGAATGTGGCTGTTAAACAGAGCAGGAAAAATCGCTTTTGTTATCTCTTGCCAAGGTCAGGAAGCCGCGCAAGTTGGTGCAGCAATGGCTCTAGATAATAAACAAGATTACGTATTACCCTACTATAGAGACATGGGAGTCGTCCTTCATTTCGGTATGAGTATTAAAGATTTAATGCTATCTGGATTTGCAAAGGAGGAGGACCCTAATTCAGGAGGACGACAAATGCCTGGTCATTTTGGTAAAAAGTCCTCTCGCATTGTAACAGGTTCCTCTCCAGTAACAACCCAAGTCCCTCACGCAGTGGGATTTGGATTAGCAGCAAAAATGAAAAAGAAGGAATTCGTTGCTTTTACGACTTTTGGTGAAGGGTCATCTAACCAAGGGGACTTTCATGAAGGAATCAACTTTGCCAGCGTCCATGACCTTCCCGTTATTTTTATGTGCGAAAATAATAAATACGCTATATCTGTCCCATTAGACAAGCAGTTGAACATTGAGAGTGTTGCTGAGCGAGCAAAGGGCTATGGTATTCATGGTGAATCAGTTGATGGAAACGACCCTTTAGCCGTGTATGAAGCTGTGATGCATGCAAGAAAGCGTGCAATAGCTGGAGAAGGACCTTCTCTCATTGAAACAGTATCATATCGTTTAACTCCCCATTCAAGCGATGACGACGACAGTACATACCGTGCTAAAGAGGAGGTTGAAGAAGCGAAGAAAATAGATCCTGTTCATACTTTCTGTCAGTATTTAAAAGATGCTCATATTCTAACTGAGGAAAAGGACGAGGAAATACGAGTAAAACTTCGTAGAGAAATTGATGAAGCAACCGATTATGCAGAAAACGCATCATACCCTAATGTAGAGACATTAATGGATTATGTTTATGGAGAGGAGTGAGCAGGATGCCCGTTATATCTTATATTGAGTCAATAACGAAAGCATTAAAAGAAGAGATGGCCCGAGATGAAAATGTATTCATCCTTGGTGAAGATGTAGGTAAACGAGGAGGCGTTTTCAGGGCTACTGATGGATTATATACTGAATTTGGTGAAGAAAGAGTGATCGATACTCCTCTTGCTGAATCAGCGATCGCAGGGGTTGGAATTGGTGCTGCCATGTATGGCATGAGACCGGTGGCGGAAATGCAGTTTGCAGACTTTATCATGCCCGCTTTCAATCAAATTGTTTCTGAAGCAGCCAAAATACGTTACCGCTCAAATAATGATTGGATATGTCCTGTTACGATCAGGGCCCCTTATGGTGGTGGTGTTCATGGTGCACTTTATCATTCACAATCCGTAGAAGCGATGTTTGCTAACACACCAGGATTAAAAATCGTGATGCCGTCTACACCATACGATGTTAAAGGCTTATTAAAAGCTGCCATTCGTTCAGATGATCCTGTGTTATTTTTTGAACATAAACGAGCTTATCGCTTAATAAAGGGTGAAGTCCCTGATGAAGATTACACACTACCTATAGGGAAAGCTGATGTGAAGCGGGAAGGTGAGGACATTACTGTCATTACTTACGGTCTATGCGTGCATTTTGCATTACAAGCAGCTGAAGCTCTAGAGAAAGAAGGATACTCTGCTCATATTCTAGATTTACGTACTGTGTATCCCCTCGACAAACAAGCGATTATTGAAGCAACTCAAAAAACTGGTAAAGTGCTCTTAGTGACTGAAGCTAATAAAGAAGGGAGCATTATGAGTGAGGTAGCAGCAGTGATTGCTGAGCATTGTTTATTTGATTTAGATGCCCCTGTTCAGCGACTAGCTGGCCCTGATGTGCCTGCTATGCCATATGCGCCACCGCTAGAGAAACAGTTTATGGTTACCCCCGATAAAGTAGAAAAAGCGATGCGAGAGTTAGCAGAATTTTAATAATAGACATTCGAACTGTCTAAAGTTTTGAAGGAGGTCCTGTGTATGGCGACTGAAATAACGATGCCTCAACTAGGGGAAAGTGTCACTGAAGGTACGATTACTAAATGGCTTGTTAAACCTGGCGATTACGTTAATAAATATGACCCCATTGCAGAAGTGATGACAGATAAAGTAAATGCAGAAGTGCCATCTTCGTTTGCTGGGACGATCTCAGAATTAATTGCGGAGGAAGATCAAACAGTAGCAGTAGGCGAAGTTATATGTACATTGATTGACGAAAATAACAAGGCGTCATTAAAAAATAATGTCCCCACTTCTTCTACAAAGACAGAAGAAGTGACAGAAGATAATTCTTCTAAAGGAGAAACGATGAGAAAACGCTATTCTCCGGCTGTTCTAAAGTTAGCACAAGAACATCATATTGATTTAGGCGGAATAAATGGATCTGGTTTCGGGGGACGGATTACTAGAAAGGACATTTTAGCTCTTGTGGAGAATGGGGATACCTCTTCCAAAACAGAAGCATCCCAAGCCAGCACATCTACTTCAAAAGAAACACAAGCAGACCAAATGTCCATAGCTTCATCTTCTAAAGGTACCTCAAAAGAAACGTTAGAGTACGATCGATTTGAACGTATACCAGTAAATGGTGTTCGTAAGGCGATTGCTCAGAATATGGTTAAATCAAAACATGAAGCGCCACATGCGTGGATGATGATTGAAGTCGATGTAACGGGGCTTGTTAAATACCGTGAAAAAATAAAAAATGAGTTTCAGAAGAGAGAAGGCTTTAAATTAACCTTTTTACCTTTCTTTATGAAAGCTGTTATCGATGCATTAAAAGCGTTTCCCCAGGTGAATGCAAAGTGGGATGGCGATAACATCATCCGTTATAAAGATGTGCACCTATCAATGGCAGTTGCGACTGAAAATGAACTATTTGTTCCAGTCATTAAGAATGCCGATGAGAAAAATGTAAAAGGACTTGCAAAGGCTTTAAATGACATATCACAAAAAGTTCGTTCCTCTTCATTGACGCAAGCAGACATGCAAGGTGGAACTTTCACGCTTAATAATACGGGATCTTTTGGTTCAATTCAATCCCAGCCTATCATAAATACACCTCAGGCAGCTATTTTGTCTGTAGAATCAATTGTTAAACGTCCTGTTGTATTAGAAAATGATGCTATTGCAGTGAGAAACATGGTAAACTTATGTTTGTCCTTAGACCACCGAGTGCTCGATGGACTAATTTGTGGGAAGTTTATGGCTCATATTAAACAATCTCTTGAACAAATGAGCGAGAATACATTATCCATTTATTAAGAATGACTTTGAATAGGTGGAACGATACGCCCTCAATGTCGGTAGTCAGTGCGTTTTGCGCTTCTATCGTAATTGAGGGCTCTTTAATTAATAAATTTAATTAGAATATTTGTCTTTATAAATCAAACCAGTCAGGACATAATAACCACAAACTAACTTTAAGAGTTTATAAATAAGGAGTGACGTGGTGTGTCTATATGGTGTGCTCTACTTTTAACGGTGAACATTCTAACACCTGAGGTGAATACTTATTCAGAAAATACAGCTTTGTATTTATTTGCAGAACAGAAAGAAGAATCAGTTGAAGATTTGTTGCAGCAAGAAAATATGAAACCGCATATCGATTATTATTTTGAACTACTTATTACGAAACATCGACCAGATTTGTTAGAAGAGTGGTTAGCAGTAGAACGAGATCGTGAAGCTATTTATAAAAAAATCAAAGCTTTTTCAAAGGAAGAATATGAGAAAATTCTCACACAAATAAGCAATGAGTGGTATGATAATCACGCAAAAATGCATGAACAACTATTAGCAGCCGTTAAAGAAAGAAATAATGAAAAAATAAAGTTAAGTCTTGGACATCTCTGTTCATTAAAAAAAACATGGAATGAAGAAATGAAAATGATTATTAAAGAAATGTAGTCGTAATCGTAACGATTATGGTTTACAAAGTGACGGATTTACGATATAATCCCTGTTGTGATCTTAATAAAACGTAATGATTACGAAAGGGGTAAAGGATGGGTATGCAAAAAGGAAGATACTTAAAAGTGTTAGCATTAGGGACCTTTTCACTTGTATTAGCTGCTTGTGGTGATAATAGCGATAACGTTTCAACAGAAAATGACGAAACTGGGGATAATGCGATAGAAGAGATAGAAACGATTCATGTTAAAACAACGCTTTATCCACTTGAAGACTTTACAAATCGAATTGGCGGAGAATTTGTAGAGGTTGATAACATCGTGCCGATAGGGGCGGATGCCCATACATTTGAACCAACAGCTAATCAAATGATTGAAGTGGCAGAAGCGGATTTATTTATTTATAATGGTGCTGATTTTGAAGGATTTGCTGATAGTATAAAAGATACAGTGGCGTCTCATGACGTGACAATCTTGACAGCGTCAGAAGGTATTGATCTTATTAGCTATGATCATGATCACACTCATGATCATGACCATGAAGAAAATCATGACCATAACGATGACCACTCACACGAGCATGAAGAGGATCATGATCACAATAATGACCACGCTCACGATCATGAAAATAATCACAACGAATCTGATCACGAAGATCATGCCCATAATGATAATGAGGGTAATCATTCTGAAGAGGCCCATGACCACTCACACGGTGATCAGGACCCTCATGTTTGGTTAGATCCTATCCGTTCTATTCAGTTAGCAGAAAATATTAAAGAGGCACTCATCGACATTAATCCGGAGGAGCAAGAGACTTTTGAAGCTAACTTTGAAACTCTTAAAAAGGAGCTTGAAGAATTAGATGAAGAGCTTCAAACTATGGCTGACAAGGCAGAACGTGGTACAATCGTCGTTTCTCATGCAGGTTACGGTTATTGGGAGGATCGCTACGGCATTGAGCAAATTGCCATTGCTGGCTTATCACCATCAAACGAACCGTCAATACAACAAATTCAGAACACGATTTCTATAATGGAAGATAACGATATAAATTACGTGATGTTTGAACAAAATATCCCTACTAACATTGCAAATACGGTTAAAGATGAAGTTGGTGCTGAAGATGTATGGCTTCACAACTTAGAAGTACTAACCGAAGAAGATATTGAAAATAACGAAGATTATTTTAGCTTAATGCGACGTAACATTGAAGCATTGGAAACTGGTTTAAACTAATTTAGTGAAGACTCGGATAAGGTTATTCGAGTCTTTTTATTTCTTCATTTATCACAGATAAGCGTCCGTAAACTTTCACTGATTGAATCTTCGTTTTATAAAGTTCTTGAGATCTGACTTTCTTAATCATTGGTAAACAGAAACGTTACGTTGTAAAATAGGGGTATAGTCCAAAATAAGAAAGGATGTTTGTTTGTGGAATTCCAAATGTTTATGAACGATGTCGTTCAGGCAGCGCGAAACGATATGGCTGAAGCAGGTTACGAACAATTAAAAACTCCAGAAGAAGTAGAGGCAGCTTTTAGCAAGAAAGGAAGTACACTTGTACTTGTTAATTCAGTTTGTGGCTGTGCTGGGGGGATTGCCCGACCTTCTGCAGCTTATATGAAAAATTATGATGTGCAGGCAGATCAATATGTAACAGTATTTGCAGGACAAGATAAGGAAGCTACTGAAAAAGCGCGATCTTACTTTACAGGATATCCGCCATCCTCGCCTTCTTTTGCTCTTCTAAAAGATGGAGAAATTAAAATGATGCTTGAACGTCATCAAATCGAAGGTCATGAACCAATTGAAGTCGTTAAGGAACTAGAAAAAGGGTTTGACACCCATTTTAAATAAAAAATTATTTGTGAGGAGGCGCTGGAAGCCTCCTCGTCTTTATGTTATAATGCTCTTTGTCTTGATTTTTAGCTTTTAAGTTATTATTGTACAAATAGGCCCTAAATTCAAAATATAAGGTGTCATTATAAATACATACATAACAACCAATTAAAGGAGTGTTGAACGGTGCAAGAACTTTATAAAGAAATTCACGAATACCTAAATATGGATGAAGAAATTCCTTTTGATGATTTTGAAAAGTATTATAAAAAAGTTATTGCTTATTTTAATGATAAAGCTGATCAATTTAACGAAGAAGATGTTTGGAAAGCACTGTTTATTTCTGAGAATGTGATGTCAAATGCTGAAGGACGTTCTAAAGAAGTTAAAGGGACAAAAGCAAAAAAATATACTAAAATGTCTCAAAGATTGACACTTTGGGCCCAAAACTTTGCTACTCGTCTTGCTGAACTTGGTTACAATAAAGACCAAATGAATGAACGATTTGAAAAAATGTTTGAAGATAATGTTGAGTAATTTTAAATAAACTATTGCATTTTTAACTGGAGATTGTTATACTCCTATAGTGCGGATGACAATGTTCCGCATTGTTTGCGCCTGTGGTGAAATGGATATCATACGAGATTTCGGCTCTCGCGTTCCGGGTTCGAATCCTGGCAGGCGCGCCACATATTATACATATAAACCTTCAGCCGTTGCTGAAGGTTTTTTTTTAAGTGTGCCGGGAATGTGCCTTCGCTAGAGGGGGCAAGCCTCGAACGGTGAAAGTTGTTGTAACCGTTAGTTGAAGGTAAAGATCCGAGGAACACGAGTCTCATATAAGACTGTCTGTTTTAGGTGAGGCTGCTTAACAAGTTAAAGTCCGAACGACATGGGGACTCCGGACATTGTCCTGGATAGTGGATAAAGAGAATTGGAGAAACGGGGTATTTGCTTTGTCGTTGTGCGGATGACTGCCAGGTTTATGTGGTCAAAGAAAGCCGCAAAGCGTATTCGGAAGAACAATTGACCTTCATTGAAAACAAACTGAAGCTAAAGGGAAATTCGGGAGAAGAGTGCGGTAGACCGTCTGTGGAAACGATAGGTCCTGGTTCACTGAACTACCAATCAGTGGGAGAAGAATGAAAACGCCATTGATTAAAGAAAATCGATCGGATTTTGAAGAACTGTAATACTTTTGTTCAGCGTTATTACCTATGATGTCAGTGAATAAATATAACAACATAGATAACGGTGAAACAAAATATGTTACGATGGATATTAGATGTAAAAAAAACTCTTACTTAATCAGGTGACATGACATGTTTAAAATTGGATATCGAACTTTAAAAACAGCTTTAGGCACTGCCGGAGCAGTGGCTGTTGCTCATTGGCTTGATCTTGACTTTTTTGCTTCTGCTGGGATTATAACCATCCTCTGTGTGCAAAAAACAAAACGAAAATCTGTAAAAGATTCATGGGCACGATTCTTAGCTTGTCTTATTGGGATGATTCTCGCTGTTCTTGTTTTTGAAATACTTGGTTACCACCCATTATCAATTGTGGTACTGCTTATTTTATTTATCCCTACAACACTCATACTCAAAGTACAAGGTGGAATTGTAACGAGTTCAGTTATTAACTTTCATATCTATACTGTGAGTGACCTAAGTGTTAACTTAATAGTGAATGAACTGGCTCTAATAGTTATCGGGATCGGTTTTGCCTTATTAGTAAATATGTATATGCCTAGTAAACAAAATCAATTAGAAGAGATGCAAGCTAAACTTGAAAATTATTTTTCAAAAATACTGAATGAATTCGCAAAATATATACGAGATGGGGATAGTCATTGGGGTGGACAAGAAATTACTGAAGCCGTGTCCTTGCTGGAAAAATCTAAAAATCAGGCCATTCTAAACTTGGAGAACCACATTTTTAGGTATGAGGATGTCTACTACCATTATTTTAAAATGAGAGAGAAGCAATTAGATATTTTTGAACGAATGATGCCGCTCCTCACTTCAATTGAACATCATGTTGAACAAGCAGACATGCTTGCTGATTACATGGAAGAATTAGCAGATGGGATTCATCCAGAGAACACAGCTCATATTTATATTACAAAATTAGAAGAATTAAAAATTTCCTTTAAACAAATGCCACTTCCTACTACGCGAGATGAATTTGAGGCTAGGTCTGCGTTAGCTCATCTCGTCTATGAATTGGAGCAATATTTAATTATTAAACAGCAATTTAAACCAGTTAAAGAATATCGTGCATTTCGTTGAATAAATAACAGGTAGTTATGCAAACTGAGAAGAAAAGACCGGAGTGATCACACAGATGGCTTCTTTTATGTTATCATTTCTACTCATTGTGTCCCCCTTGTGGCCGCTTGGTGAAAACCCACTTGCTGGAGATCCATACGTTATCGTTAATACTGCAACGAATGAATTGGCTTTTATCGTTGAAGGAGAAGTGAAACAAGAATTTCAAATAGCTACCGGCCATGAATACCATCAAACGCCTGAAGGGGAATTTAATATTATAGTAAAGGCAATGAACCCATATTATCGAAAACATGATATTGAGGGTGGTGACAAGGATAATCCATTAGGTACTAGATGGATTGGCTTTGATGCCAATGGTACTGATGGAAGAATATTTGGCCTTCATGGTACAAACCAGCCTTCTTCTATCGGATCAAGAATTACGAAAGGCTGTGTTCGGCTTAATAATTCGGATGTTGAAATTCTTTATGAAGAGATTCCTATCGGGACAAAAATTTTAATTATATCTAGTGAGAAAAACTTTGAAGAATTAGGAAGAGAATATGGTGCGATTGAATAGTAAGTCAAAAAAAGATGAGGTGTCTTGAAGTAGTAGGATCCAAAGGAGATGGAATTTAAAGTGAAAAGCAGCCAATTCGGCTGCTTTTAGTGTATTGTTAATCGTGTGTAATATTGACGCAAGATCAGTTAAATTTGTCTAAAAGCTAGTTTAAATATAAGGAGAGGCTCACTAGTTTGTCCAAAAGCAGAGCTACTTTCAAAAAGGCGTTAAAAAGTAGCAATTAAAAATAAGCGACTCCACTTAATACGGCGCCTAAAAACATAATTCCGATCATCATATAAATAATGGCTTTTCTAAATTTACGAGGCATTCGTTTTTCACTCCTTCGCACCCAATTCTAATCCTATTTTAATGTGTTTTAGTGGGGTTTTCAAGACCTAAAGGGTTCTTTAAAAATACATCATAGGTATGACGAGATTTTAACTTAGTAATTTGCTACACTTAATACGAACTGCTTTACAGGTTAATCTGAATCAGCTAAACGATGAATCTAATGATTAAAAGAGGAAGTGATGTTATGGTAAATGAACAACGACTAATTAATGAATTTATGGAGCTTGTAAAAATAGACTCAGAAACAAGGTATGAGCGTAAAATAGCTGATATCCTGACAAAAAAATTTGAAAAATTAGGGCTAGAAGTAAAGGAGGATTCCTCCGCAGCAGTAACGGGACATGGTGCAGGTAACTTGATTTGCACGCTGGAAGGTACAGCTGAACAAGGGGATACAATATACTTCACCTCTCATATGGATACTGTTGTCCCAGGAAAAGATGTAAATCCAATAATAGAAAACGGTTTTATCGCAAGCGATGGAACAACTGTACTTGGAGCTGATGATAAGGCTGGTTTAGCGGCGATGCTGGAAGCGATAAAGCTATTAAAAGAAAAGAATATTTCTCATGGAACTGTTCAATTTATTATCACTGCTGGAGAAGAATCTGGTCTTGTAGGGGCAAAAGCATTGAACAGACAAGATATTCTTGCTGATTATGGATTTGCATTAGACAGTGATGGAACGGTCGGACATATCATTACTTCCGCACCTAACCAATCAAAGGTAAAAGCTGTGGTGTACGGGAAAACTGCTCATGCAGGAGTGGCACCTGAGCTTGGTGTTTCTGCCATTACCATTGCTTCTAAGGCAATTGCAAATATGCCACTGGGCCGGATAGATGATGAGACAACAGCTAACATCGGTCGAATTGAAGGAGGCAGTCAAACGAATATTGTTTGCGATCGCGTTGATATTTTAGCTGAAGCAAGATCACTTGTAACAGAAAAGATGGAAAAACAAACTCAAGTAATGAAAGAAGCCTTTGAAGGAGCAGCCAAAGAAATGGGTGGAAAGGTAGAAGTGACGATTGATATCGCTTATCCAGGATTTAAACATACTGAAGAGGATGACATTGTCCAAATGGCTAAGTCAGCTGTTCAATCGATTGGTCGTACACCAGTTTTGAAGCAAAGTGGAGGAGGTAGTGATGCAAATATTATCTCTGGTCTTGGTATTCCCACAGTGAATCTTGGCATCGGCTACGAAAACATTCATACAACAAGCGAAAAAATATCAGTAATAGAGCTTGTTAAGACAACTGAACTAGTAGTGGCCCTTATTGAAAAAAGTGTGTCACAGTAATTAATTGTTAGAAAGGCGACTCAAAAATTTGAATTTGAGCGCCTTTTTTCTTTAGATGATTTGTTCGATAAAAAAAGTTAAAAACTAAATAAAAAAGGATATATTGAAGATTTAATCCCTTAAATACGAAATATAAAATAAAATATATATTAAACGTTCGTTATTTACTTGATTTTATATTGTGGCTTTGGTAAGATAAATGCGGCCCTTGAAAGGGACTTTTATAAAACCTTTTACACATGTACGTTAAGGGATAAAGGAGCGAACAATCATGCATCATTATGATGTGATCGTTGTTGGTATGGGACCAGCAGGAATATTTACTGTTTATGAACTAACAAAACAACAACCTGATTTGAAAATATTATTTATTGATAAAGGCCATGCCATTCATCAACGGCGTTGTCCTATTAATGAAAAAAAGATACAAAAATGTCCACCACCTGCAGGTCGAAAAGAATTTGCTGGGTGTTTGCCTGCCTGTTCAATTACGAGCGGGTTTGGAGGTGCAGGCGCCTACTCTGACGGTAAATTTAATATTACGACCGCTTTTGGAGGCTGGATGCAGGATTATTTACCAGCTTCAGACGTATTGGAGCTAATTAAGTATGTGGATGCCATTAATTTAAATCATGGAGCGCCAGAAGAAAGCACAGATCCTACTACTGATGAAGTAAGAAATATTGAACGTCGCGGTTTAGGTGCAGGTCTTAAATTATTGCGTGCGTCTGTTCGACATTTAGGTACAGAAGTAAACATGCAAATTCTCACGAGCATATACGAAACACTTAAGGAACGTTGTGATATGTTGCACCGAACCGAAGTTGCTGATATCCTCACCGAAAAAACAGAGGAGGGTCATCGTGTAACAGGGGTGAGATTGAAGAAAAAAGAAGAAGAGATTTATGCCGATAACGTTGTCATTGTACCGGGACGAGATGGTTCTGAATGGTTAGGTGGATTGCTGAGGAAACGTGGATACACCATGGTGAATAATCAAGTAGACATTGGGGTTCGTGTGGAGACCTCTGATGTTATTATGGAGGAAATAAACACTCATCTTTATGAAGCTAAGTTTGTGTATAATACATCTGTAGGTACGAATGTTCGAACATTTTGTTCTAATCCATCAGGACACGTTGTAGTCGAAAATCACAGTGGGATCATGACAGCAAACGGTCATGCCTACAAAGATCCACAATTGGGCAGTGAGAATACAAACTTTGCATTACTTGTTTCCCACACATTTACGGAGCCTTTTGACAAGCCAAATGCTTTTGCACAAGAGATATCTGAACGAGCCAATGACCTATCGAATGGATCTGTTATTGTTCAGAAATACGGCGATATAATGAAAGGCAGACGCTCGACTGAAAAACGAATTAAAGAAGGCTTTCTGGAACCTACATTAAAAGAAGCGGTTCCTGGTGATTTGGGCCTTGTGCTCCCTTATAACACAATGAGAAGTTTAATAGAAATGATGGAAGCGCTAGATAAAGTAACACCTGGTATTGCGTCTGAGCATACGTTATTTTATGGTGTAGAGGCTAAATTTTACTCCTCAAGGCCAGTATTAAGTAATGAGTTTGAAACGGAAATAAGTGGTCTCTATGCTGGAGGAGATGGCGGGGGAGTCACAAGAGGATTGGCACAAGCTGGGGCTAATGGTGTCCATATTGCCCGAGCTATTCTAAAGAAGCAGTCTTTGAGGTCCCATGAAAATAAAAAAGAGACGCACCCTGCTTATTGAAGCAAGGGAACGCGCTCTATCGTTCCAAATTCCATTGATTCAAGAATTGCCTCCTCCGAATATCCGATTTTGGAAGAAAGCTGTTTAATCGTAGGTGATGGCCATTCATTTTTAGTGTAATCATTAATGACCGTAGTGACGAGAAGTAAAACAATATTGTGGGTCGAGTCTGCGCGAGTCATTTGAATCATTTTTTCGACCACCTTTCACCTTTATATAACCTTCATTTTAACATATCATGATGCCCTTGTATGTCTTAGGTCATGTGAAAATGTGAAAAACTGTTTTTAAAAGTAGTCTATAATAAAATGCCCTCCTATAAAACATCGGGAGGGCTTTTTTAAAATTTTATTACTATCATAAGTAAATGGGACTTACATTCACACGTTACTTCATACATAACCTTTAAGGATAGAACGGTTGTTCGTTGATTTTTTTATGTAAAACAGGCAAGATAATAGAAGAGGATGATATAGAAGAGAAGGTGGCGTTTTAAATGGGGAAAAGCCGAATTATCTTCCATGTTGATATGAACAGCTTTTATGCATCTGTAGAAGCGGCTTATGATCCAACATTGGCTGGCAAACCTTTAGCTATAGCTGGAAATGCTAAAGAAAGACGAGGTATTGTTGTGACAGCTAGCTACGAGGCACGCGCCAGAGGTGTTAAGCCACCAATGCCGTTGTGGGAAGCAAAGAGAGCCTGCCCTGAATTGCTTGTCAGACAGCCTAATTTTGACCGTTACCGACAAGCCTCGATGAGAATGTTTCAATTATTGTACGACTACACGCCTCTTGTTGAACCAGTGTCAATTGATGAAGGCTACATGGATGTGAGTGATGTTGTGACGGATATGACACCTCTCCAGCTCGCTAATCATATTCAAACGCGAATTGAGAAGGAACTTTCCTTACCTTGCAGCATTGGAGTAGCACCAAATAAATTTTTAGCAAAAACAGCGAGCGATATGAAAAAACCAAAAGGTATTACTGTGTTAAGAAAACGAGAAGTTCGTGAAAAATTGTGGCCACTGAAGACAATAGAGATGCATGGGATAGGTAGCAAAACAGCTGAAAAATTACAAAAATTAGGCATATATACGATTGAAGATATTGCAACTACTAATAAAGACCTCCTTCATCGACACTTAGGAGTGGGAGGTTTGCGTATCTATGAGCGTGCTTACGGCATAGATGATCGCCCCGTAGACCCTGATGCAGTTAATGAGTTCAAAAGTATCGGTAACTCCACCACATTGCCAGAAGATACAACAGAACCGGCGAAAGTAAGAAAAATTTTAATGAATTTAAGCGATTCTGTTGGACGTAGATTAAGACGCAAAAATGTTTATACGGGAAATATTCAATTGACCATTCGCTACTATGATCGCAAAACGATTACACGCTCCAGTAAACTCCCGTATCCCATTGATTTACACGACGACATTTTCGAAGCTTCCTGGAGGCTGTGGAAGAAATATTGGAATGGGGAACCCATTAGACTTCTTGGCGTTACAGGTATGGATTTGGTGGAAAAAGGGCAAGCATACAAGCAATTAGATTTATTCTCTTATAAAAAGGAAGAAAAAGAAGAGAAGTTAAGTGAGGTTGTTGATTCTCTTCGTAACAAATATGGAGAAGATGTGCTTCTGAAAGGTACACAAGGTGGGTCAAAAGATCGAAGTGATGAATTGAGAGATAAAAAGCGGCGTGGTACAAGTTTAGAAAAAGATTTTTTGCGAAACAAATTATTTACCGATGAATAGCTATCATTCTAAGCTATTCTATTCTCCAATAACAAGTATCCCATGAGCTAGACATCAATGTGAAAATGAGAAAGGGACACAACTAATAACTGTTGTGGTCTTATAAAACTGTACATTTTAGAAAAAACAGAAACCCTCGCAGGACGAAGGTTTCTGTTTTTAAATCTATAAACAAGGAGTATTACTTTTACAAAAGGTCACTGTTATATTAGTGTCTACTGCTCTTTGATTAGCGTTTCTATTTTCTTAAGTGTAAATCAACACACTCACAAGTCAAAGTCTTGCTTCAACAAAGAATACATATACAAGTCATAAAATTTCCCGCATGTAAATTCATAATTTCTCAATAATCCTTCTCTCATAAAGCCCAACTTTTCTACCAATCTTTGTGATGAAAGATTTGGTGGCTCGATTAATGCTTCTATACGCTGAAAATCCATTTGATTAAATCCATAGTTTATTATGGCTTCTACAGCTTCATGAGCAATCCCTTTTCCCCACATCTCTTTACTTAATTCAAACCCAATCTCAGCTCGGGAATGCTGTAAAACAATATTATGAAAGCCGCAACTTCCAATAATGATTCCTTTCTCTTTAAGGGTAATGCCCCATCTAATACCCGTTTTCTTGTTTAGGAGTGTTTGATACCAAGAAATCTCATCTAGGGCATCATTCAGTGATTTAAAAGGAGCTAAGCCATAATATTGCATAACGTCTTCATCAGACATATAATGTAAAATATTTTTCGCATCTTCATTAATGATGTTTCTTAATAATAACCTTTTAGTTTCAAGTAGTGGGAAAGTCTTACTACCACCGTTCATAGTCGCTTCTCCTTTTTTTGTTTTAGTCACTTACTCGGATAACAAGGTGCCCAGATATGATTTAACTTAAAGCTTATCACACTAGTGGACATGCCACTATTACTTATCACTCACTAGGTCGATCACGTATAAAGTTAGTAAGAAACTGAACTTAGCTAAATAATGACAAGTCCTGAAGCCATAGTAAAGTGCTTATCCAACCCTTCTATCACAATATGGCTAACACTTTTATCAACAACGCTTAAAATCAATGCTATTCTAACCGATAAGAAAGGCAGAGAGTGTAATCGGGAGGGACAAAATACATGGAGATTCAAGCCCAATTATTAAATGTGAAAACAAATGGTTCAAATCAATCGGTACGTCTAAGGCAAGGCGATATATATAGCGCGAAAATAACGTCGCGAATTTCTTCTACGGAAGCAATGGTTTCCATCCGGGGCCAAGAAGTAAAAGCAACATTTGACGGAAAGGTTCCTGACCGTGATAGAGTCGCTGTTCAAGTTCAGGAGCAAACGAAAGATGGTATTAAAGTTCGCGAAGTAAAAGAGGAGAACAAGCAAAGTAATGAGGGGAATAAAACAACCCCTCGTAACGGCAACGGACAATCAGCAGATCGTGTTTTACGAGATATGGGATTCAAAGAGCCCAGTAAAGAATTACGCCAAGCTACTCAGCAATTGCTTGATCGAGGTGTATCTTTAAATCGTGAGTCAGTGAATGACTTAAATAACTATCTTCAATCTGGCCGGGGAAGTGAAGGAGAACGTCGTCAAACGGTTCAAACGATGGCACAAAAACGTCTCGAACCAACGGCAGGCCAAATACGAGCTGTTCATGAAGCGTTACATGGCCGTTCTACAGCAGATCACGTAAAAGATTTAACCCGTTCTGCTTCAGACCAACTTAGAGGAAGTGTTTCAGATAGAGATGTGTCTCGGGAGGTACAGCGTGCTATTGAGCGGTTAAGAACGAGCTTAATGACAGGGACGAATGTGAGGCAAGCGGTAGAACACCTCCAACAAACCGTGGAACAGAGTGGAGGCGTTTCCCTAAAAAAAGAAATTAACCAAGCTTTAAGAGAGATGCTTCAAATACAAGCTGTTAATGGACGAGAAGCTGCTGCTGAAAGAATAATGATGTTGTTACAGCAAGTGACAAACCAAACGACAGATACAATAAGTACAGTGACTCAACCAATAGCTTCTAATACGAGTGAGCCCATTAGTCAGTCCTTCTTGACTCAATGGATCGCTTCAGTACAAAATACAGCTGACCTTTCAGCAGTTATTGCTAATATAAAACAAGAGGTGAGTCAAGCAGCGGGTGGTCTGCCTGTACAAACAACAGAACAATTAACTACTGCTCTTAATGATGCCATGGCAAGGCTTGACCAAGGGCGTGAATTGAAAGCAAGACAAGTGTTGATGGATACATTCCAGCACCTACAAGCAACCCAATCGACACCTCCAGCATCAGATTCTCTTGCGCATATGCAGGACTATATGCGGAATGAAATTATCCAAACAAGTGGCTTATCGTCAAAACACATTTTAATTACAGAAGTCACTGAAAAACTAGCTCAGGCGACAGATAATTTTAAACTGCTCCAAAAAGATGTGGTTAAACAGCTTTCACGAATCGATACGATGATTCAACAATTTAAAAGTCAATCTACTCAGCAAACCCGTCCAATGCTTGAGAATGTTATAAAGCAGATGGACCGGGCAATTATGAAAAGTGATTGGATGCTTTATGCAGATATGAAAACTGAGCGCAGTATGCTTGGCGCAAGTAGCCGATTAGCAGAAGCTAAACATCTTCTCTCAAAAGGACAGTATACTGAGGCACGACAAATTGTCAAAGAGGTACAACGTACGATGGATCAAATAAATTTCCGCCCATCTAATCAACGTGTCCAACACGTTCTTAGCCAAGAACAAGAATGGCGTGAACCACGTACACCAGTCCATAGGTTATCACAGCAATTTGAACAGACTGCTAGACAGTTTGTGACTCAAGAAGGGTCTGCTCGCCACGTATTTGAAGGATTAAGAGGATTAGGACTAAACCGAGAAACAGAGCTAGGTCAAATGTTAGCTTCAGGACGTGACCTGAGTCAACAGGATCAACACCAGCGTAATGTGAAATCTATTCTCATGCAAATGGCCCGGGGTGAGGAGGAAGGTGGAAGACAACAGCAACAAGCACAGCAAGCATTACAAAGCCTATCGGGGCAGCAGCTTATAAATCGTTCAGACAGCCAACAAAACTTACAAATGTTGCAACTTTCTATTCCAGTTATGCTTAAAGGTGAGGCGGAGAATCTACAAGTCTATGTCAACTCCCGTAATGAAGGAGATCAAGTGGATTGGGAAAACTGTCAACTCTATTTTCATATTGATACAAAGAAACTAGGACCATTAGGAATCGTGCTACAAGTCACTGATAGATCGTTAAATGTCACCTTAAAAAATGATACTGACGGGTTTGCTCACAAAATAGAACCACTAGCAACATCGTATTTAGAGAATTTAAAAGAAGTAGGTTTTAACGTGAAAACGATTCAAAGTGCGCCGATGACCACAGTAGTAGATGAGATTCAAGAGGCAGGAGAAGAGGTTGCAGAAGAAAAGCCTGCATTACCAGTTATGACTGAAGAAGGGTTTGATTATAAAGTATGATGATTTCTAAGCATTTTAATCATGTGAACCGTCGAAAAGTCAATGGACCTTCTGCAGCTGTTATTCGTTACGATGAAGCAACTGGAGATGAACCAACGATCGTTGCTCAAGGAAAAGGCTATGTAGCCGAAAAGATTATGGCTATGGCAAAGGAAAATAATATTCATGTAGAAGAAGATACGTTGCTTCTAGAAAACTTATTAGATATGGACTTGGGGGAAAACATTCCACCCCAGCTTTATGCAGTCATTGCTGAAATTTTATTATTGATTGAGGAAATGGAAAGAAGTTATTAACTTTTCTTAAATTATGCCGATAAATAAGTTAGAAGTAACAAGGACGTTAACATTGACCCACATGGATGTGGTGCTAACTTGGCGGAGGTGACATAAGAAACGGTGATTTCAAATGAGGCACTACATAAGAAGACCCCTCAAGAATTGACAGCTTTATTGTATGAAGCTAGTCTGGATCATCTTGAGTCAGCCAAGGACGCAATTGAAAGCGGCGAATATTTGACAGCCAATACAAAGCTTCAAAAAGCCGCAGATATCTTCTACCGCCTTGGTGCTGGGTTGAATTATGAAGCAGGGATTATAGCGGATCAATTAGATGCAATGTATAACTATCTTAGTGATAAAGTCGTAACGGCAAACTATGAAAAAAATACCGCTATCATTGATGAAGTCATTGAGCACGTTGAAATACTTTACCGTGCTTGGAGTGACGCTATGAAGAACAGTGTTGATCATGATCAAAAAGTAAGCAAATTGAAAAAAAATGCGTATGAAAAAAATTCAATGTTCAAATCATAAGGAGTGTTCCCTAGATGAAAATTAATAATAATATTCAAGCATTAAATGCATATCGTAATTTAAATCAAAACCAGTTCCAAACATCTAAAAACCTTGAAAAACTTTCGTCAGGATTAAGAATTAATCGCGCCTCAGATGACGCGGCTGGTCTTGCCATTTCAGAGAAAATGCGTTCGCAAATTCGTGGTTTGAAGCAAGCTGAACGAAATGCAATGGACGGTATTTCACTTATTCAAACAGCAGAAGGGGCCCTCACGGAAGTTCATTCTATTCTTCAAAGAATGCGGGAATTAGCAGTGCAAGCGGCAAACGATACTTATGAGTTAGAAGACCGTGAAACAATTCAACAGGAAATTGATGAGCTTGTAAATGAAATTAACAGTATTGCTGAAAAAACCGAGTTTAATACAAAAGATTTATTGAATGGTGATGAAGCAACTGGCGATGCATTTTTAACACTCGTTTTCCAAATCGGTGCTAATGCTGGTCAATCTGTGGACATTGAAATTCCTAAAATGAATGCTACAGAATTAGGTCTTGCTGATGATGATGGGAATATTACTTTAAGCGTCACGACGCGTGAGGATGCTAGTGAAGCAATTGGAACATTATCTGATGCGATTAATGCTGTCTCTAATGCTCGAGCTAAAATGGGGGCTCTTCAAAATCGAATGGAACATACAATTAATAACTTGCAAGTGACACATGAGAATTTAACGAGTGCAGAATCACGAATTCGCGACGCTGATATGGCACTTGAAATGACTGAATTTACGCGTAACAACATTCTTAACCAGTCTGCTACAGCGATGCTCGCTCAAGCGAACCAGCTGCCACAGGGTATTTTACAGTTGTTGCAGTAATTTTGTGGCGTAAGGCTGTTGATCAGTCTTACGTTTATTTTTTTCTATCAAAAAAGGAGTCATGCTAGAAAAAGGTTTGAATCGTGACTATTGCACGTATTTTACGTAGTACTCTTTCATGTTAAGTCCATCTTCTTTATAATTGGGGGAGATGTGGAGAAAGGAAGTAATGAAATGGATGTACAAAAACTAGGTCGTACAAATTTAAATAAGCCGGTGTCTAAAAGCAGTACTAATGGAACAGAAGCAAAAATCTCTTTTCAAGAGATCATGCAACGTGGACGCAACAGTGCTGAATATGAACGGTTAGGCCAATTGATGCAAAAAATTGACGATCAAGGAAAAACACTGTCTGAATCACGGACTGTTGAAGAGTTAAGAAAATATAAGCAACTTGTAAAAGAATTTATGGATGATGCCGTTAAATTAGGTCTGAGCCTAGAAGAGCGAAAAGGGTTTAATCGAAGAGGACGTACGAAAGTATATAAGATAGTCCGAGAAGTTGATAGGAAATTATTAGATTTAACTGACGCTGTGCTTAATGAGCAAAAAAAGAGCTTGGATATTCTTAATATGGTTGGTGAAATTAAAGGCTTGCTAGTAAATATATATGCGTAAATAACGTTTTGCGGCAAATAGTTGCTGTGAAACGTTTTTATGCTTACAGTTTAACACAGATAAGATGACCGTCCGCCTCAAAATAGAGAGGAGTGGGAACTCTATTTAGGAGGGAGATAAGGGCTGCTAATGTCCTAATTCACTCAACCTTCAATCAGTGGGAGAGTAACGAACCCCACACTGATTGAAGGTTCGTTTTATCTCCATTAATTGAGTGATTTTTATGTATTTAAAATATGTAGTATGTTTCTAAAAAAACGATTTTAAGATGTCATGTGCCAGGGAAATGTTTATAATGCAGTGTTTTTAAGCTATAACAACATTATTTAATTTTAGGAGGAGGTAAATGTTTAACTTGACATTTTATTATGAAACGGTTGTGGATGAATCACTACCGGAGGTGTGGCAATTTTTTCAGTCGACTGAAAACTTAGCACAGATGACACGTATGCCTAAAATAGCTGTCTTAGGTGACTCTGATGTTTATGAAGGGGCGAAGGTGTACTTACGTCTAAATCTTCTACTGTTAAATTTTTATTGGAAGGGGAGAATAAGTGAAAAAGTCGATGAGGTGTACTTTATTGATGAAGGAGAAAGGCTGCCTTGGCCCATTAGATCATGGCAGCACGTTCATACTTTTAAAGCATTACCACGCAATCAAACACAAATGATTGACCGTGTCTCTGTAAGATCTTTTCTTCCGCCACGTATTATGACGATTGGTTTGACAATGATGTTCTCTAATCGAGAGAAGTATTTGCGCCATTACTTCAAATAGTTACCATCCGTGTTGATATGGTACAGGTGGATCGAGCTTTTCATTTAATTCGACAGCTGCAGTGCGAGGCCAATAGGGATCTTTTAATAATGCCCTGCCGATAAAAATTAAATCTGCTCTGTCATTTTGTAAAATTTCCTCTGCTTGAAGAGCGCTCGTGATCATTCCTACTGCCCCAGTCGCGATGTTAGCGTTAAGTTTGATCGTTTCCGCATGCACAATTTGATAGCCTGGATAAGTGTGTATTGGTGTATGAATAACCCCACCTGTACTGCAATCGATAAGGTCTATGCCTAATGTTTTCATTTTTTTAGCATAATAAATAAAGTCATCCATAGTATTGCCGCCTTCAGTGTATTCATCTACTGACAGTCGAACAAATATTGGGCCATCCCAGATCGTTTTGACGGCTTTAATGATCTTATCTAAGAAAGAAAAGCGCTTTTCACGATCACCACCAAAATCATCTTCTCTTTTATTAGTGAGTGGAGAAAGAAATTGATTTATTAAATAACCATGTGCACCATGAATTTCAATCACATCAAAACCAGCCTCTTTAGCTCGCCTTGCACCTTCTTTAAAAGCGGTAATCGTGTCAGTAATATCTGCTTTGGACATCCCCAACGGCTGTTTCATACTTTCAAAAGCAAGTGGTGATGGTGCATAGATAGAACTATTTAATTCAGCCTTTCTTCCAGCATGGGCCAATTGAATAGCTGTTTTGGCACCATGTTCTTTTATCCTATCTACAAGCTTCTTTAAATCAGGAATGTGCTGATCATCCCATATGCCTAAATCATATGGTGAGATACGCCCTTCCATTTGGACAGCAGTCGCTTCAACCATAATTAACCCTACTTGACCTACTGCTCTACTGATGTAATGAGTGTAATGCCATGGTGCAACTTTACCGTCTTTGTTAGTAGATGAATACATACACATTGGGGACATGGCAATTCTGTTTTTGAATGTAACGTTCTTAATTGTAAAAGGGGAAAATAATGCTGTGTTTGACGACATAACAGTCACTCCTTATTTAGTAATTAATGTTAATGTATCATAATTGGAAGTGCTTGTCAGAAAAGGTGCTTCAATTAGGAGACATCATTCAATGTAACAGGATAAAAAGGAGAGGACTAGACATTTTAATCTTATTCAATCAGTGGCGTTTTTCGTTCTTCTCCCACTGATTGGTCGTTGAGTGAATCAGGACATTACCGGCCGTTATCTCTCTTCTCTATTTTAGGAGGGAGGTTTACGGACGGGTTATCAGTGATAAATCGAGCCTTCCTGGCTGTTATGTGTAATAGATTTGAATAGTCCTTTCTTAGAGTATGGGTTTTAGAGAGAAGTATAGCTAACTTTTTTCGATTGCTGGGGTTGAGAGATAAGAGGTTGAACGATGGTTTGTAAAACCGGGAAATTATCCCGGTTAAATGGATTTAAATTTATGAACGGTCCTGTTTACGTTGTTCATGGAAATAACCATTAAGAAAAGCTAATATTTTGCTCCGTGGAATAATACCAGAAAAGGCACCTGTAGAGTCTTCTACACAAATAAAGGGGTGATTAATTGATAGCGACATTACTTTTTCAAAAGGATCATCACGTTTAACACACGCAATGTCCTGTGTCATTATTTCCTCTACTTTCCAATTGTTGAGTTTCTCTGGTTCGATACGCTCGATCCCCAGAATGGAGTCTAAAATTTGAGCTTTACTAATAATACCCTTAAGTTTGAATGAATTATCTAAAACAGGCACAGCTGTATAACCTGATTTGACTAAAACTAAAAGCGCATGTTCTAGACTATTTTCAGGCTGGGTATGTGCTACTTGCTCAGCGGATATTAGAAACGATGTTATAGAGTAATTTAGCACATCATTCTCTTCTAAATTTTGCATATTTATGCACACTTTCTATATTAGATTTGACCTTTAATCTTATACCACAAAAGTAACTGTTTTAAACAGAGTACGCTAACACCTTTAATGTTAGCGAGACGTAGAACAAATGTCAACTTGTAAGGGAAACGTAAGTAATCATTATTCGAACAGCTCGTATTAAGGAGGGAGAGTTTAAAATGGTGTGATTTATCACAAAATAGGTGTTGAGGGGTGAGCGATTTGCATTCAAAAAATACTGTCCGATATTTCTGTGAAATCTACTTATCAGGCAATAAGTATTATTTTAAACAAGAAATTATTACGAATGACAGCTGGGAGAATACGGATTCTTTATATTGGGGGAAGAAGAAACCGATCACAGCAAAGACGTTTAACTATTGGAAAAAGCGCGGCTATCATTGCCGTACTGTCTACCTTTATAATCAACCTGCAGATATCATTCCATTTGATCGCAACGTTAGGTAGATCGCTTAATTGATATTAGATATTAAATTAAAAGCTTTCTTCCCAGAAATGCCAAGGATCCTTTTCAATCGGTGATTTTAGTAGATGGGATACCGGGACGATGTCAACATTCTTTTCAGCAAAATATGGCTTTGCTTCCTGTAAAGCATGAAAGGTATCCAGTCCTTTAATACCCACGTGCCCAATGCCGATAGCTTGGCCATTTTGTTCTGCAAGTTCAGCTAATTTTAAAGCCATTTTGTAAGTGTGGTGTCGAGAAGACTGAGTATTATCAAGAAAAAGGTCCCTTTCACCGTATAACATGTTAGCTTGTTCACATAACTTTGGAATGCACGAATTGGGGTTTGTGCCGCTATCGATTACATAAAGGTTATGCTCTTTTGCTACTTGTAAAATGATCCTCATTATTTGTTCGTTCTCCACAATTTTTGAGCCCATATGTTGGTTAATACCACTAGCGTATGGCACGTCCTCAATTGCTTCTCGAACCCGTGATCTAATTTCTTCATCGGATAAGCTATCTAGAATAGGGTTTGGACCAAGCCACGATTTTTTTCCTTGCTTTGGTTCCATGGGCAAATGAATCATCACCTCAAACCCTGCTTCATGAGCCTTTTCAGCCACTATGCGGGAATTTTCTAAAAAAGGCATGACGGCCACTGTGACAGGAATATCATGTGTAAGAAATTCGTTTGATCCTTTACCTATCCCACCAAAATCATCGATTATAATGGCAGCTTTTGCTTCTGGAGAGGCTGCTGAGACATTTAGACTGTTACCATTACTTATGACAATAAGGCTGCTCAAAAGAAATAAGAAGGTAAAACGTAATATGGACATAGGCATACTCCTTTAATACTGTTTTATAAAATTAGTATGCACTTTTTGGCTGAGAACATGTCAAAACCGTCAGTTTTTCACTGACGGTAGATACACATTGTTTATTTCCTAATTTTAAAGGCAGCATTTAATTGCCCACGAAGCATTTTATCTCGAACATCAGCCTTTTTCATTTCTTCTTTACGAATTTCAAACGTCTGCATACCATCTTCCATTTTGTTTGCAATCTCTACAAGCCTCTCTACATCTGCAAACGAATACTTTCGTGTGCCACCTTTACTACGCTCTGGGAAGACCAGTTTTCGTTCTTCATAATAACGAATTTGACGTTCGGACAGTCCTGTTAGTTCACTTGTGATGCCGATACTAATTACTTTCTTATCCTTGTAACTGAATGCCAAAGGAATCCCCTTCCTTCTCCATAAAAGTTCTTTGTTTTGTTAACTAATTAGTTACAGATTAAGTAACTATGCCTTATTTAATGATGAAGTGTTCAAATATATGGCGAAGTTAACAGTTGTTTATACGGTAACTCCCGTGATTTTCTTATACTATATCATGGATGAGAAGAGGTAGTGGTAAAATTGTTAGATTTTCTTACATGGATAGCGATTCTATTGCTTGTCAGTAAGTTGCTTTTTAATAAGTGCTTTTAATTCTCTTACATCTTTACGCAATTCTTTCAATTCGTCTGAAGTTTCTTCTACTTCCTGTTCAGCGATTTCTACTTTTTCAACATTATTTACAATAACACCGATGAATAAATTAAAAATAACAAAGGTCCCAACAAGTACGAAAGCTACAAAATAAACCCAAGCCCAAGGTAGTTCTGCAAAAATAGGCCGCATGACCTCACTAGCCCACGATTCTAAAGTGACGACTTGAAAGAGGGTAAGAAGGGAAAGTTGCAAACTTCCGAAATACTCAGGTGCTGTCTCTTGAAATAGCATGGTTCCAATAACAGCAAAAATGTAAAAGATGATGCTCATAAGAAGCATAATATTACCTAAAGCAGGAATGGTCATCAAGAGTGCGTCTACTAGACGTCGTAACGATGGGATGACAGAAATAGCTCTAAAAACACGAAGCACACGCAGAATTCTTAAGACAGTAACGAAGTGGGCACCAGCAAATATATGGCCGGCAGCGACAATGATAAAATCAAACCAATTCCAACTGTTTTTAAAGAAAGTTTTAGGATGAGGAGCTGCTAGTAAGCGAAGGGAAATTTCGACAGTGAAGACCCAAAGCAAAACCCTATCCGCTATCCAGAATTCAGGTCGATATTCTGAATATAAATGAGGATACGTTTCTAACCCTACAACAACAGCATTAATAAGAATGAGCGTTATGACTGTACCATTAAAAAATGGATGGGAAACAACGTCATTGAGTTTTGTTTTCCATTTAGTGTTTGTAACATGACGATTCATTGTAATTCCTCCATCTATCAATCAATTGAGACAACGATGTTTTAGTACTCTATTATTCTACTAAAAATTAATGGCATAAGGAAACCTCCAATGAATTACCATTGGAGGTTGAATTCAGGACTTATTCATAACACTGTGTTTGTTTAGAATGCTATTACTTACGAGATAGGCACTTGAGAAGGACACTTCAGATAGCTGACCATAACCTTGACACCAATCACCAGCGAAAAAAACGTTAGGGAGCGCGTCGAAGTGCAATGGAAGTCCTCGCTGATTCATCGTCCAACGTATAGCTTGTAAAACAGGTTTTTTAGAAGCTCTAGGAATAACTAACGTTTTTCGCCATCCAGGAAAATGTTTATCATAGAAGCGCTCCATTTTTTCAATCATGGCGTCATGTGCTGCAGGATCATTAATATCACTTTGCTTTAAATAGCCAACTGCTTGTAATAACTGGCCGCCTTCTGGTGCAGCCTCCATATCATAATAAGAAATATCCGTCACGAAAATTTGTCTGTTTTTATCAAAAATATACGTATAGTCTGACTCAATCCTTTTTTTCAAACCGACATCATAAAACATGACATAAGTCGGTTCGTAATCCGTATACCTTTCTAATTCAGACTTAATGGCTGTGTCATGTAATAACTTTTGTAGTTCTTCTGGAGGGATTGCAAAAATAAATTGTTCACCTGAAAAAGCATGTTTTTTCGTTTGTACTTCTGTAATACGATTTTGCTTTGTAACAACGTCGGATATTTTAGTTTTTTCATAGATAGCGCCGTTATTTTCTTTAATGACTCGTTTATATTCTTCAATTAGAACTTTCCAACCACCTTGTATGAAGCTAACGGGTATATTTGTTTTAAAAAGACGTCGATAATAATTAAAGAAAACATCGCTAGGAATACTATCAGGATCTCCAGAGAAAAAATTTGTTGTAGCGAGATTTAACATCATTTCTTTAACTGCTGGACTTATTTTCCGTAACTCAATCCATTCCTGGATCGATAAATTAGGGTCACCTTTCTCAAATCCTAATGTCGTAAAAAGCATATGATAAGCGAAACGAAATTTATCAAATCCTTTGAGAAGTTTTGTTTGTAAGAGGCCCCCGATATTACTTGTAATAACAGTTGCTTCTTCACCCATATCATATTTAGCTTTTAATTGAGAGAAGTCTTCCCAATGAATACGAAGGTCTAATTCTTGTTCAATTTTAGTAAGGTAAGAGGTATCTCTTGCATAAATAGCATGAGCTCCAAAATTAAATTGATAGCCTTTAAGTTGGATTGTCATAGCCCTACCACCAAGTTTACCTCTTTCTAATAGCGCCACTTTTTTGCCGTGATAAGCTAAATATGCGGCTGAGGTTAATCCAGCTAGACCTCCTCCTACGATGACCACATCGTACTGGCTGTTTTTCATTGTGAGACCTCCTGCAAAAATTCAGTATGTATGATAGAACGTATACTGTTAATAATTATAACCTACTGTAAATAGGGATTAAAGAGAGAAAATACCCTGGGTGAAGTTACTTTGCTACCCAGGGTTAACGAATTATAATAACTACCTTACGTCATTTTCTACGTTTTTAGAGGTGAGGGCGCGATCATTTGTCAGTGCTCCCAGCTCCTTTGATCGTTCAGCTGCTTTTTCTATGCAGGAAATAATGATGTCCTGCATTTGTTGCTCTCTTAATACATTGAATCCGGCTTCAGTTGTACCTCCTGGACTCATAATTTGCTGGTATAAAACAGCTGGGGAAGAGTCGTTTTCCTGTACACGCAAACCGGCCCCTAACAATGTTTGAGAGACGAGATGTCTCGCGAGATTCTGATCGATACCAATTTTTACTGCTGCCAATTCCATCGCTTCCATTAAGTAATAAATATAGGCTGGGCCAGTTCCGGTTAAAGCTGTGAGGGCATCCATCGTTTTTTCGGGAACTTCTGCAGTTTCCCCAACTAACTTAAAGGTATCTTTTACTCTAGACACATGGTCTTCGTCAACCCATTTCCCCAGCGCCATTGGTGTCATCGAAGCATTTACGACCGCAGAAGTATTTGGTATAGTGCGAATAACAGGCACATTTAAAGTAGAGAAGAAGTCTTCTAAAGCTTCAGTTGTGATGCCAGCCATGACAGAAACGAGGGGGATGTCATGAGTCAAGTGACGTTGTAACGGCTTTAACGCCAGTTTCCAGTCTTTTGGTTTACAAGCAATAAGTAGCATGTGGCCATGTGTCATGAGCTCATCTATTTTGCGTGTCGTTTTTACCCCGTAAGTAGTCGATAGTTCTTCAAGACGTTGATCATTCGATCTGTTTGTAACTAAAATATTTTGTGGTGCCATTTGTCCGCTTTTCACCCATCCACAAATAAGAGCTTCTGCCATAGAACCTGCACCAAGTATACTAATCATCGTATTCATAAGTGACCACCTTTTATCTCATCCGTTATTTATAGAATAGTTCAAATTTCCATCATTATGAGTGTGAATGGATGAAAAGTCAATAGAATAACGCTAAAATAACTTCAAAAGGTTTTCTAATAGCACTAAAGAATGCGTTACTTTGAACGTCATAATTTAAAACTAAGGTGTCAAAATTTAAATTATGACTGTGATCTTGACTTCAGATGGACGCTTTATCGACGGCTTGTCATCAGTGCTCAGGAAATCCTATATTAAATAAAATTCATTGTAAATTTTTCGTTTTAAAACTATGTTTATTTTAGTTGTTTTGAAGGACCAATGTATTAATTATGTCCAATAACGAGCCAGAGTTTTCACTCAGATCACTAACAACGTTTTACCAGCATCCTGACTAGTAGTCCTGATTGAAGGTTTGCTTTATAGTTAGCATGGACAAGGTTGCGTAAATGTGTTTTGAAATTTTGTATTATAAAGTGGGGATATTGATGAAAAGGTGTTTAAAAAATGATGTTATTGTGATTACAGGAGCATCTGGAGGAATTGGTAAAGAATTAGCCATTGAAGTTGCTCAACAAGGAGGGACGCCAGTCTTACTTGCCCGCTCGGTTGATAAGTTAAAAGGAGTTTCAGACTATATATGTCATACAACTGGCATTAAAGCACCAATATATGAATTAGATGTGTCAGATCTTAATGAGGTAAATACTGTATTTAACACTATTTATAAGGATATAGGTGCTATTACAGCCCTTATAAATAATGCCGGATTTGCAGTGTTTGACACTGTAGCAGATGCTGACTTAGTAGATATGGAAAACATGTTTAAAGTAAATGTATTTGGAACGATTGCATGTACAAAGCAGGTTCTTCCATACATGATGACGCAAGGTTATGGACACATTATTTTTATCGCGTCAATCGCTAGCAAAATTCCCACACCTAAAGCCAGTGTCTATTCAGCTACGAAGCACGCTGTTCTCGGTTTTGCAAATGCTTTAAGGATGGAGCTTCATGAGAGTCCTCTCCATGTAAGCATCGTTAATCCGGGTCCTGTTCGTACTGATTTTTTCAATGTTGCTGATAAATCAGGTAATTATGAGAAAAATGTTCAAAATTATATGCTGGAGCCAACGTACGTGTCTAAAAAAACAGCACGCTTATTAAGAAAGCCGAAACGAGAAATTAATCTCCCGATATGGATGGGAGCAGGTGCTATGTTATATCAACTGTGTCCCAGCTTGTTTCAAAAAATACTTGGTAAACATATGAATAAAAAATGAACTATCAGAAGAAAAGAACTTTGTCAATTGTCAGATGATATATCATTGAATCCAGCTAAATGGTTAATTAAACTAAAACCTTGTTACAACTGAATTCCTGTTCATTTATGACAGGTAAATGTAACTTAATGTTCACGAAAAGTTCACAATTTTTATAGCGAAATGGTGTATAGTAGACCTTGTAATCTAATAAAACCGTGAATAATTTCACATGCTAACTCACGGAATAAAAGAGAGGAAGTTTATAGTGATCGTAAAAGATTTAGTGGAGACGAGAGAACTTTTGACCGACGAAACACCTGAAGATGTCTTTGTAGTGTACGAACGGTTTGACAATAAGGACTGTCAATGTATAGGGGACGCGGTAGAGGAAATCGAATGTGATCCGGAAGAAATTATTCAGATTTTAATAGGAAATCCGGAAGCATCGAAATCGTTAACAAGCGCGGCAACTTATAAAGTTGGTGAAGATTTCACTTCCATCGAAGCGATCATTGAAGATATAAAATTAAAACATTCACACTACCTAATAGATAAGCCTGAATTAGCCCCTCTTGGATAATCCAAGAGGGTTTTTCTTGTTGACCTGTAACCTGAGCTAAAAAAATAAAAGATGACTTTTTTGAATAGGCGAGATGAAACTATAATAACTCGCGCTAAACGATATGACGACTCCTAAAAAGAGATAAATGTCGTATAATGAAGTTTAAAGCTTTACAATTAAATTAAAAGAGCAGCAAAGTCTATTACAATGTATATGTAAAATAAACAAGAAGCACAAAGGAGAGACATAAAGTGATAAATGTTTTATTTGTATGTTTGGGGAATATTTGTCGGTCACCAATGGCAGAGGCCGTTTTTCGAAAGAAAGTGAAACAGGCAGGGTTACAGAACAAAATAGCGACAGACTCAGCGGGGACTGGAAATTGGCACATTGGAAAACGTCCACACGAAGGGACGCTCGCTATTTTAGCAAAGTATCGTGTAGAGGACGAACAACTGGTTGCACGTCAAGTTGTTAAACAAGATTTATCAACATATGATTACATTATTGCAATGGATGCCTCGAATATGAAGCATCTTGATGAACTTAATACATTAGAGGTCAATGTTCACTTGCATAAGCTATTAGATTTTGTAGAAACAAGTCAAGTAAAAGATGTACCCGATCCATATTTCACGGGGAACTTTGAAGAAGTGTATGATTTAATTAATGAAGGGTGTAGCGCTTTATTAGCGTTCATCAAAGAACAAGAAGGTATCTAGACAAACCTATTTTAAGTTAGCCGACCTACTTACAGGGTCGGTTTTTTAATTAGTACGTGTGCACATTTTTTATCACAGATGACCGTCCGTAAAATTCCCACTGATGGAAGGGGACAACTTGTCGGTGTTTCCAAATAGCCTTCTTTTGCTTATAAATATTTAGCATAGTTTAGTTCAAGTATCTAATAGGGTATAGAGGTTACAGTGTTTTGGTAAAGACCTTTGGGGAGTTGAGAGTATTGAGTGAATTTAATCGTATGCTTCAGGCAAGAAAATGGATGAAAACAAATGAAAATTTTTTATCTACTTGGCACGCGCACGTAGGCTATACATTAGATTTGTTTCATTGTTTTAGAAAATATCGCTCTGTGGACCATGTTGCCGAAAACCGTGATTTTAACCGTGCTCTTCTTAAACGATGGATAGAAGTGGGGTTAGAGGTAGGTCATTTGAAAAAAAGTATCACGGGAAAAATAAAAGCCAAACGAAAACTCATAAAATATGCATCAGCGAACAGCCCCGAGTCTGTTGGCGTTTTATTAAGAGAGATGATGGAATTACACCTCCCCACTTTATTAAAATATCCTGATTTACTAAAAAATAACGAGCGGATAGAGTACTTGGAAGAGCATTTTGCAAATGTAGTGGCAGAGACATCCACATTATTGGAAAAGGTTTCTATTTCCCCAATTTTAAAAATTGTGAAAAAAAATAAACCGGCCACAATTATCGATTTAGGCTGTGGTTATGGTGGTTATTTAAAACGTATACAAAATCGTTTTCCAGCGATTGCTCTTAATGGCGTCGAAATAAATGAAAAAGTGGCTAATCAAGCAAGAAATGTCTTAAATGAACAGGCAAAGATTTATTGTGCTGATATGGTGACATTTATAGAGAAGTATAGCTTTAAAGCAGATATGGTCATGGTACATAATTTACTCTATTATTTTGCTCCTGAAGAGAGGCCAGAGCTATTTGAAAAAATGGCTTCAATCATGAATCAGGGAGGAATCATCACGTTTATACACCCTGTCAATGGAGCGAAACATGGACAAACCTTTACAGCTGCATTTAATACATTTATGACAGCTCACAAAAATCTTTATCCTCTTCCCACAATAAAAGACATGAAGCGCAGCAGCAAAAAAGCTGGACTTAAAATAATGACGATTAAACCGCTCATTAGAGAAGGTGGTTGGTACTTAATAACAATGAAAAAAGCAAATTAATAGATTGGCCACCTAATCAGTAGTCAATAGGACAACCCTCATTGAATAGCATAAAAAAACAACTGTTTACAGTTCAAGATTGGAAACGAGGGATGAACATGTGTGGAATTACTGGATGGGTGGATCAATCAGAAAATTTAATAAACCACGAAGAAACGTTAAAACAGATGGCTAACCAATTGACTCTGCGTGGTCCAGATGCGATTACGACATGGAGCTGTGAAAAGGCTGTTTTCGGTCATACACGTCTAATCGTCGTTGATCCAGCAGGTGGTGCTCAACCAATGACGAAGAAGAAAAATGGGTTTAGCTATACGGTTTGTTATAACGGGGAATTATACAATACAGAGGACATAAGAAAAGAATTGCGTGCTCTCGGGTATAGCTTTAACTCTCATTCTGATACAGAAGTTTTGCTGACTGCCTATATTCAATGGAGAGAAGCCTGTGTTGAAAAATTAACTGGAATCTTTGCATTTGCTGTTTGGGATGAAGAGCGAAATGAACTGTTTTTAGCGAGAGATCGGTTAGGTGTGAAGCCATTATTTTATACTTTATGTAACAAAGGGATCATCTTTGGCTCGGAAATAAAAGCGATATTAGCTCATCCAGCCATAAATACGAGCGTTGGGATTGAAGGATGGCAAGAATTACTTGGATTAAGTCCGTCTCGAACCCCTGGACATGGTATTTTTACTGGGATTAATGAATTAAGGCCTGCTCATCTCATGCGGTTTAGTGGTGGCAAAGCAACTATTCAAAGATATTGGCAAGTAAAAAGTCAGCAACATCGTGAATCAACTGAAGATACGGCGGCTCATATACGCCATTTATTGACGACAGCCGTTGAAGGACAGTTGGTAGCTGATGTGCCAGTCTCAACATTTCTGTCAGGTGGGCTTGATTCTAGCGCTATTTCAGCGATTGCAGCTGGATTTTATAAACAAAAAGGGCGTTCACCTTTAAAAACCTTCTCGTTCGATTATGAGGATAATGACCGTTATTTTACCTCTAGTCATTTTCAACCTGATGCTGACAGCCCATGGGTAGAACGGATGGTTGAAAAACTTAATACTGCTCATACGAAAGCAGTTATTAAACAAACTGAGCTATATAAGTTGCTGGAATTAGCAGTTAAAGCAAGAGATTTACCTGGAATGGCAGACATTGATTCTTCGTTGCTATGGTTTTGCGGAGAAATCCGTAAACAAGCGACTGTGGCCTTGTCTGGTGAATGTGCCGATGAAATTTTTGGCGGATATCCGTGGTTTCATGATAAAGAAAAATTACAGGGAGATATTTTCCCATGGATGAATTCATTAGAGGAGAGAGAACAGTTACTTAGACCGGAATGGCAGGCGAAACTTCACTTAAAGGCTTATGTGAGAGAACGTTACAAGGAAACATTAGATGAAGTACCTGTCTTAGAAGGAGAAGTAGAAGAAGAGGCTCAAAGGAGGAGTTTATTCTACGTCAATATGATATGGTTTATGACGACTTTACTGGAACGAAAAGACCGAATGAGTATGGCACAAAGCTTAGAGGTTCGAGTCCCCTTTGCTGATCATAAGCTCGTGGAATATGTGTGGAACATACCATGGGAAATGAAGATGTTAAACGGTAGAGAAAAGGGAATATTAAGACGTGCGATGGAAGGCATTCTACCACACGATGTCTTGTATAGAAAGAAAAGCCCTTTCCCTAAAACTCACCATCCTATTTATCGAAAATTGGTCTCAGATTCGCTCATGAAACTTGTTGAACAGAAAGAATCACCTATTTTCAATAAGCTTGATTATCAAAAGGTAAAGACACTTGCTGAAACAGAAGGAAGCTCCTTTAAAAAACCATATTTCGGACAATTGATGACTGGTCCACAGTTAATGGCTTACTTGCTTCAATTAGATGGTTGGATGAGACATTATAATGTGAGCTGAAGTGGTCATTAAGCTAAGAAAGAATAATGATTTACTATTAAAATATAGTCACTGTTCGTATTGACTTAACATAGGGTAAAGCGTCATGAATATAGTGGATAATAGAATAATAGGAATCCCTCTTGTATCTATAAAACAAAATTTATTTTTATGATTACATTATACAGAAAACACCCCTTTAATTATGAAGGAATGGTGTTTTTTGTATGATCGCTGTGGATTCAGAACATAATTGAAAAGAAGAACTTTAAACTAGAGCAGACAGAATACTGGTTGTATTATGGCTTTCTTATAGAGCAGGGACTCATTATAGATTTTTATAGTAAGAGGTGACACATGCAGAGGAAGAAAATTGCAATAATAGGGGCTGGCCCAGGGGGATTAGCCGCAGCGATGTTATTGTCAGCAAGAGGCTATCACGTTCAGCTGTTCGAAAAGCAGGACTATATTGGAGGACGAACATCCTCATTTTCTAAATTTGGTTATACATTTGATTTAGGCCCGACTTTTTTTAGTATGCCATATATTCTAGAAGAAATATTTCTGGAAGCAGGCCGTCGGTTAGATGATTATGTGTCGCTTAAAAAAATAGATCCTATGTACACACTTATGTTTGATGATTTCTCCATGAAAGCAAGCTCAGATCGACAAAAAATGAAACAAATTGTTGAGACGCATTTCCCTGGGTATGGTATTCAATACGAACGTTTTATGTTAGATACACGTAAGAAAATGAATGTATTATTACCAATTCTACAAAAAAATCACGATTCTCTTTTTGATTATGTACGATTACAAAGTATAAAAGCCTGGCCAAAGTTAGAATTAAGTAAAACGTTATATGATGTGTTATCCAAATATTTTGACGATGATCGCTTAAAATTATCATTCACCTTTCAGTCCAAATATTTAGGAATGTCCCCCTGGGAGTGTCCAGGTTTATTTAGCATCTTGGCTTTTATGGAACATGAGTATGGTATTTTTCATCCAGTAGGGGGGCTAAATAAATTGACTGAAGCTATGGGGATCGTGGCTAGAGAACATGGAGCAGGTATACATACAGGAACAGGAGTGGCTAAAATAATCATCGGCAATAATCGGACTGTTAAAGGTTTACAGCTAGACAATGGCGATAAAATAGCGGTTGATCATGTTATTATGAATGCTGATTTTGCTCAAGCCATGAGTCAGCTTGTGGAGGATGATCTGCGAAGAAAGTATAAGACAATCAAATTAGAAAAAAAACGCTACTCGTGTTCTACTTTTATGATTTATGCTGGAGTAGATACCTCTGTACCGTTAGATCATCATACTATATTATTTTCTAAAGATTACAAACGAAATGTAGAAGAAATTTCACATTTGAAAACGGTATCCCAAGACCCGTCTATCTATATTCAGAATGCCTCAATAACAGATTCAACATTAGCTCCAACGGGGAAGTCAGCATTGTACATTCTCGCTCCAGTCCCTAACAATTTTAGTCCTATAGAATGGGAGAAAGAAAAAGGAGCTTTTTATGATTTAATCCTGTCTAAAGTGGAAGAAAAAACAGGCTTACACAACCTCCGACATAAACTTGAAACAGAAACCGTTTTAACACCGGCTGATTGGGAAAATAAAAAGTACGTGTATAAAGGAGCTACATTTAACTTAGCTCATAATTTACGACAAATGATGTATTTCAGACCTCATAATAAGTTGACAGAATTTAGAGGTCTTTGGCTCGTTGGAGGAGGTACACATCCAGGGAGTGGGCTACCAACGATCTTTGAATCAGCGCGAATTACGGCAAATCTCCTTTCAAGGGAAATGGATTGGGGCGAAGGAATGGTGTAGCTCTATCGGTTTAAAATTACAGAGGAAGAGCGAGTGGTAGCGGTGTAGAAAAATAGCCGGAAAATGCCGAAAAGAAGTTTGCCATTTTTTAGTAAGCGGATAGAAAAAGGAATGCCACATGGAAAGATCACTCTATAGTGAAGGAAAACACTTCTGTACGTTTTTGGACTATGAGATACCTAGATGCTAGTCATAATTTTCGGTTAGGAACTATTATAGGCAGCGAAAGAGAGAATAGTTTATTTTTTAGTTGAGCTCACCCCCTGCCAACTTGAGAGGATTTGTTAGTCAGAACGTCTAACTTAAAACTAGATTTTTTCTATCAGCATAATAAAATGATCGGTTTTAAACGATATGGTAAAATAGACAAGGAGGTAAGGTAATTTGAATCAACGACAAGATAAACATGTTATTGTAACAGGGGCAGCTCAAGGTATTGGAAAAAAGATAGCAGAATTATTTGCTGAGGAACGGGCACATGTATGGTTACTTGATTGCAATTCATCGAAGGGGAAACAAGTTGAAGGAGATTTACAGGAGAAAGGGCACAAAGTTACATTTCAACAATTAGATGTTCAACATCCCGAAGAAATTAAAGCATTCTTTTTACGACTATCAGGTGAAAATGCCGTTATCAATACGCTTGTTAATAACGCAGGCATCTCCCATTTTAAACGACTTAATGAGTTGGAAGTCACTGAATGGGACACTGTCATGAACACGAATGTGAGAAGCATGATGTTAATGTCAAAATATTGTGTACCCTTAATGAAGTTAGGAGGATCTATCATTAACATAGCTTCTACAAGAGCTCTTATGTCAGAGCCAAATAGTGAAGCATATGCCGCATCCAAAGGAGCAGTAATAGCACTCACACATGCTTTGGCAGCAACCCTGTCAGAAAAACATATTCGAGTAAATGCTATTAGCCCTGGATGGATTCAAACGGAAAATTATTCTCAGCTTCGTGAAGAAGACCATCATCAACATTTCTCACAACGAGTCGGTCAACCGGCTGATGTGGCAAAAGCATGCTTTTTTTTATCAAGGGAAGACGCCGACTTCATTACTGGAGAAAATGTCATTATCGATGGGGGAATGACTCGAAAAATGATTTATCATTACTAAATCACAGTTTTCATTCTGGAGATAGGCGTCTAGCTTTTCCAGACGAATACGGATTGTGAACAGATTTTATTTAGCTGATGCAACACAGACAGAAGGAGATTATCATATGAAAACAATTAAATTTATTGCAACCGATATGGATGGAACATTACTAGATAATAGTCGTAAAGTTTCAGAGGAAAGTGTTCGTGCTATAAAAGAAGCTCAAAAGGCAGGTATAACAGTAGTTGTAGCAACAGGGCGTGATTACACAGAAGCGATTACACCATTAAAAGAAGCTGGTCTACGTCTTCCTCTCATTTGTGTAAACGGAGCAGATATAAGAGAAGAAGATGGAAACGTTATTCAGCAACAATCGCTGTCAAAAGATCAATTTAACGTCATTAATCGTATTTTACAAGAAGAAAATATTTATTTTGAAATAACGACATCTAAAGGGACATATACAAATAACGAAAAACGGGGATTAGAGTTAGTCGTCGATTTGTTAAAAACCACTGGAGAATTTTCGTCAGACGAGGAAGCGATGACGTTAGCTGAGAAAAGATTTGAGCAAGGAGCTGTTTTTCGAACAGATGATTATCATGAGATTTTACGAGGAGAAGGGACCCTATTGCTAAAAGTATTGGCTTTTTCAACTGACCGTGAAAAACGTGAACGGGCAGAAGCTAAATTGGCTCAAGAATTAAATATTAGCGTCAGTGCTTCAGCAAGAGATAATTTAGAAATTACCCATCAGTATGCAACAAAAGGTAAGGGTATCGAGATAATGACAAAACGTTTTAGTTTAGACGTCTCAGAAGCCATGGTAGTGGGCGATAACTTTAATGATGTCTCAATGATGCAAATAGCAGGTTATGCTGTAGCTATGGGAAATGCTGAAAAAGAGATCAAACAGTTATGTGATTTCACCACAGCGACTAATGGAGAAGATGGCGTAGCTAAAGCCATACGTTCAGTTATCACTCATCAATTGCAAGACTAACAATGCAAAAAGCAAAGAAGAGCCCTGCCAGAGATGGAGGGGCTCTTTTTAGACGGTGTGTAGTATTAAGCTACTTTTTTATCGCTGTTAGTGCGTCGATATCTTGCTTGGACAATATCTTTAAGAAAATAAGTGATAAAAAATATCCCAATTAAACTATAGCCTGTGGAAAAGTCAATAGCGGCTCCGAAAGCCATTTCAGGAGCATGCATGAGTCCGACAAAACTTAATAAGGCACCGACAAATGCAAAGAGAGCTGCTTTTAAATAGTCGTGATCTATAATAAACACAGTCATAGCACCTAAGATAATCCCAGTAAACATAGCACCTTGCCCTAAAGGTACAATGCCTGCCGATATATCTGCCAGCGCGTCAGGGGCACGGTTTTCAAAACGAGTCATTAAATAATTTGCAAAGTATGGAAGCATGGCAATAGCGACAGCAGGATAATATTTTTCTTTGTTCGTGCTGAAAGCTGAACTTACCATTGATATACCGACAAAAACAAGGATAGGAGCAACGACAGCAACGGGTAAAATAGCACTTAAAGCCGCAATGACACCGAAAAGGGCCCCTAATCCAAGAACAAAAGCATTTAATAAACTATACCCACGGCCAGCACCCATTTTCTTTGACCCTACTGTTGCTATATAGACGGTAGTAGGAAATAAGCCCCCGAACATGGAGCCGACCATTGTGCCAACGCCATCAACGGCTTGACATTCTTTAACATCATAAATATCACCCTCAGCTTTCATTGCTTCAACATTGTTCATCGTTTCGACAGCATTGTAAATCGTGATTGGTAAAATAACAGCTAATAAGGCAATCATAGCACCGAACAAGTATTGAAACCCTTCTACAACAGCAAAGGAAGGGAGAAATGGATAAAAGCCTAGATGGGATAGTCCTTCTTGAATTGCTGCTGTCTCAGAATAGCCAAATCCGAATGCTAAGGCTGTCCCAATGATCATAGCAAACAATGAGGCTGGTATTCGAAATGGCAGGCTTACCTTGCCAACAATACCAAGCAAAATAATGGCTAACACGACTAAACCGATGACAGGCATCTCAAGAGACGTAAAGAGCATTTCGCCTGCGATAAAAGATAATGCGACACCAGCGAGAGCACCAAGCATGGCGGCCCGTGGAAGATTTTTTTGAATCCATCGTCCTGTAAAGCTAGCAAGTACTTCAATCAAACCGCTTAAAAAGGCAGCAGCCACTGAGATCTTCCACGCTAGTTCATAATCCCCAGTTAAGGAGTAAGCCGGAACGAGAACACCGAATAGGAATATAAACATAACAGGTGTACTTATTCCATAAGATAGGGCTGTTACATCGCTTCTGTTTTCTTTTTTGGCGAGACGTTTAGCCATATAGGCATAATAAATATTTCCGAAAATGACAGCTACCGCTGCACCAGGGATAACATGACCGAACACGAGGTGTGCGGGAAAGCCCAAACCTAGCATAGTGACAGTAATAATGACAAAGTTGGCTAAATTATTTTGAAAAAGGGCAAAAAAAGCATCTATATCTTCTCTTTTAAAAATAGGGTAATGGACAGTATTTGTAGGCATGTAACTACTCCTTTTAACGTGTATGAATGTTTAACACTAATAACCGTACAATGCTAAATCTTTTATATCAAATGTTCATATTTTGAAAATGACTGTAGTGAAGCACGGTGAATCATAGAGAATCAGCGAAATCTTGTGAAAGGTTTTCGCATCATTTAGCTGAAGACGAGTTTTCCTGACAGCCCTCCCCGATTGTAGCTGAAAATCACTACATTAGTCGTTCTTCCAAGAAGTATTTTGTATTATGAGATGGCTCGGTATGTAGTAGTGCTGTTTAAAGACACGTTTTTTCTACAAACTGAACTTGTTTATTAGCTAATGAGGCGATGCGTGCTAAAGATTCCACACGAATACCTTGTTTCTCTAGTTCACTTCGACCAGGTTGAAAGGATTTTTCGATGACAATACCGATTCCTACAACAGAGGTGCCAGCTTGTTGAGCAATGTCGATAAGTCCTTTTGCGGCTTGGCCATTAGCAAGAAAGTCATCAATGATTAGCAAGTTATCATTCGGTCTAATTAAATCACCGCTCACCGAAATAGTATTTTTCTGTTTTTTTGTATATGATTCAACAGTCGCTGAAATAAGATTATCAACCATCGTGAGCGATTGCCGCTTACGGGCAAATACCAACTCGCATCCTATTACGAGAGAAGTCATAAGTGCAGGGGCGATTCCCGAAGATTCTAAAGTTAAAATTTTGGTGATGTTTTCATCTTTGAATCTATCTGCAAACTCTTCACCGATCTCTTTCATTAAGTGGGGGTTAATACCATGATTAAGAAAAGAATCTACTTTTAATACATTGTCATTAATAACGGTTCCTTCTGCTAAAATGGTTTCATATAAACGTTTCATGAAAATAAACCTCCTGAAAAACTCCTAAAACCAGAAAAAAACATTTTGCTCACATCTCTAAAAGAGTGAACAAAATGCCGAGTGTTTAAAGTATACTCATACAGGGAAAGTGAATTTGCAATAGTACACTTAAATGGTGTACTTGCTCACTAACCCTAACTCAGTTTGATCACTCGTAGTCAGACAATTTATGGTCGCCTGGTAGAGACTCGTGAGCCATATTCTCACAGTTATACGAGTTCAATTTTTTATAAAGATGGATTGATTATATCATAATGGTGATGCACTGCAAGAGATAATTTGAACGTTTCTGAAAAGTAGCAGGAAATAATCTTTATTGAGTCATAAACGTTCGTAATTGCAAAATATTAAATTAAGGTCACAAGATTTAATCGGTCAACGAATTTATCTGTAGTTATAAAGTAGGAAGGTGATGACTATGTTTAAAAAATTATTCGGGTTAGATAAAAAGACAAAATACAAGGCAGAGTTGCCCAAGGCTGACGGAAAAGATACCCTGTTAAGTCCTGTTAATGGTGAACTCGTTCCGCTTTCAGAGGTTCCTGACCCAACCTTTTCTAAACAAATGATGGGTGATGGCATTGCAGTTATGCCTTCTGATGGTCGTATCGTTGCACCTGTACATGGGGAAGTGATTCAAGTATTTCCAACTAAGCACGCAATAGGATTAAAGACGGTAAATGGTATTGAGATCCTCATTCATATTGGTATTGAGACTGTTTCTTTGCAAGGCGAGGGGTTTAAAGCTTTCGTAAAAGAAGGAAGCACAGTCGCTCCAGGAGACAAATTGATTGAGTTCGATATAGATTCAGTCAAAGAAAAGGCAGAGAGTTTGTTAACACCAGTTATTATTACAAATGGAGAAGATGTAGAGACTATAGAGAAATATGAGATTCAAGCGGTGAAAGCAGGAGAAACGGCTATTATGATGTTAACTAGCAAGTAAAGAAGTAAGAGAAGAGACCCTATATATTAGATAAACCGGCAGTGGTGATATTCGTCACCCTGCCGGTTTATCTGTAAAATAGTGATATCTATTAAAAACTAGGATAGACGTAAGGGCTATCTGGTTCTTCCACTTCTTGAATGTGAGCATCGACAAGAACAGGTATTGGTTGATCATTATAATGATCTTTTTTTATTGTTCCTCTCGCATAAATCCATGTATCCTCTTCAAATCTACTACTTTCTTCACTTTCTATCATAGTCCCATATACGGAAGCGTCAGCCGTGCAACATGTCATAGCAAACCTCGCCGCAACTATCTGGTTTGAGTGAAAATCAGTTTCACGGTAAGCAAAACCAACAATCTCCATTTCTTTCCCTATAAAATCATCCAAGTAAAGATCTAAAACAGTCATTACATCTAAGTAGTTGTCTTCAGTAACTTCAATAACCGTATTGTTCATTAATTCCTCGTACAATTCCGCATAGTAATCATCAAACCAGCCTTCATCGTAAATGTCTTCAAATTGGTAATGTTCTTCCTCATCAGATTGGGCAGTTAAATTCTCCATATAACCCTCAGGGTCTTCCAAAAATGCCTCTGCTCGTGAAGTGCTACCATTATTTCCTTGAGCAGTTTTATCTACGGAATTATCGTTATCTGTCGCTGAAGAGGGAGAACCACCGCCTCCAAATTGTATCCCTCTATTGGCAGCGACAGAGCTATCCAAGGATCTGTCTGGAAGAGCAAACCCTAGTACGATAGGAAGTATGAAAATGCTATAAATTATCGTTTTAACCCAAGAAGGGCCTTTAATATGGTGATCATGCTCACATGCACATTCATGATGGTCGTGATCCGTTTTGGTTGTACTTCTAAATACTTGTATAATTCCAAGCAGAAAGAAAACGACAAGAGCAAAATAAATGAATGGCATCATCGTTGGCGCAATGTAATAGACAATGTTGCCTGTTAAAATTAAATGAAGCATGAGCATAGCGAATCCAACGAGAATGATCCCTTGTATGAAGGCGTGAAATGAATGATCATATGGTTGTTTCATAAGAAACCTCCTAAATTATAAGATCCAGCCTGATAACAGTATAACAGCAGAAAACACACAAAACGTCACTGTCACCATAAAGATAAGAACAAACCGAACTTTAAAAAATGCAAATAGCATAAACGTATTTTTTAAATCAAGCATCGGCCCGTAGACGAGAAATGCCACAAGTGAGGCATCTGTAAATGAGGAGCCGAATGAAGAAGCGACAAAAGCATCTGCCTCAGAACATAATGATAGTAAATACGCAAATACCATCATTACAAAGGTTGAAGAGTATTCATTGCTACCAATTGTCTCCAGTAAACTTCTGTCAAGAAATGTTTGAAAGAGAGCAGCTATAAATGCACCGAGAATTAAGTATTTTCCCATCATAAAAAATTCATCGACAGCATGATACATGGTATTACGCAGTTGAGTTAAAACACTCGCTTTTTTCACTTGTTTAAGATCTTCGCCCCCATCAATGTGCACGTGATGATTTGCTAGGGAGACGTTTATCTGACTTCGTAGCTGATTAGGTCTAGATTTAAAAATACTATAAAGAATAGCTCCAATAATAATCGATAATACGAAAGCCAGTCCCATACGTGTGTACAGTATCGTCTGATTTGTTCTAAATGCATAATACGTTGATGCAAAGACGACTGGGTTCAAGATAGGAGCCGCTACGAGAAAGACGATTCCAACATGAAGGGGCATTCCTTTTTTAATTAACCGTCTCACGACTGGGACGATAGCACACTCACAAAGAGGAAGGATAGCCCCAAGCATTGCCGCAGGTACTAATGCGCCCCAGGCATTTTTCGGTAGAAATCGTTTGATAGTCTTCTCGGATACATAAAGTTGTATAAGAGCAGAGGCAAAAACACCTAGCAATATAAAAGGAATAGCTTCTAACACAATACTCAGAAAAATAGTATTTACATTAATCCATGCAGATGGAAGGGCCTCGGCATAGTCGCTTGTACTCACTCTGTCACTAAACAAAAATAAGATAAGAAAGAGTAAAAGTAAACCAAGGCCTAATAGGTCTTTTCCAATAATTTTTCCTTGTGATGGTTTCATAATAGTGAACTCCTGACGACTATTTCTATTAAACTTACAACATTTTAGCAAATCCTTGTCGTTTAGTAAATGAGGTTAAGTTCTCTTTTACTCTGCGACTATTATACGAAGAATAAGTAGTCACTAAAGACTTAGGATATAAAAATAGCGAGCATCTGTAAAGGATGGCTCGCCTCATACGCTTAAATGTCTACGACAGTACTAGGGTCAATATATAGATAAACAAAAATGGCTAGAGCGAAACAGTAAAGGGCAAAATAGATAAGCTTACTACGTTTAAGAAATTCAATTAGCCAGATAATTCCTAAAATAGAAAAGAAAAATGTGACAACGAAAGCGACAAATAAATTTAAAGGTCCGATATAAGTTACCATCTCTGCTGTAAATTCGTCCAGCGCCATAACAGTTGAGCCTAGAATAACAGGTATGGAAAGTAAGAAAGAATACCTAACAGCCGTTTCTCTGTTCAAACCGGCCAATAATGAAACGACAAGAGTAGAACCAGAGCGGGAGATACCCGGAATAACGGCAAGCGTTTGTCCAAGGCCAACAATGATAGCATCGATCATTGTCATCGACGATTCATCTTTTAAACCCGTTTTATGAAACCGTTCGATAAAAATAAGAGCTAAACCTGTCACTGTAAGAGCACTTGCTATCATAGCTGGTGTTTTCATTGCATCACTAATAACATCTGATAGAAGCATCCCTAAAACACCCGTAATGAATGTTGCAACTAGAAGGTATATCCCGAAGAAAAACAAGGGTTTATCCTGCGTTGAACGGTGAAAAAGAAAGGCAAAAAACCCCCGTACAACCTCCCAAAGATCTTTCCAAAAATAAAGTATAACAGCTAGTACAGATGCGAGGTGTAAAAAAATCTCAAATGAAAGTCCTGGAAATGTGTAGCCTAGCAAAAGTTGGGTAATGACGATATGCGCGGTACTTGATATGGGAAGGAATTCACTGATTCCTTGAACAATCCCGAATATAATCGCTTCTATAAGTGACAAAACAAATCTTCCTCTCTGGCATTTATGTAACTATAATTATGATCAGTTAGCCGATGATTAAAATTCACTAATTTATATTTTATCAGAAGCATAGAGAATAGAATATGTATTATTTTAAAAAAGTGCAACTTTTAAAAAAAGAGTAGGTTGTCTTATAATAAAATAAGAAGATATGATTCTGTTAGGCAAGCTTACTTAACTTCTATGTTCTGATAAAAGGAAATATGAATGTTATTTTAAAAGAAAAGGAGTCGTTTAATGAGAGGCCGCCGAATTTTGTCAATAATGATTTTTGTAGCAGCTATCGTAATAGGGGGCTATGTGATCTATGAAGAGATAAAAGATAATAATAGTGATAAAAATGAACAGTTCCTCAACGACTATTTAGAAAGCGGAGGGATTGAAAGAGAAGGCGTTGAAGATTTAGAAGATGACCAAACAGCAATGCAGCCAGGCACACCTGCCAAAGATTTTACGTTAACAAAATTAAATAGTAAGGAAACGATCACATTGTCTGATTTAAGGGGGAACTATGTGATTCTAAACATGTGGGCATCTTGGTGCCCGCCATGTCGCGATGAAATGCCTGATTTTATAAAGTTCTATGAAGAGTATCAAGATGAAAATGTTGTCATTGTTGCGGTTAACATGACCACGGAAGAACGTTCAGTGGACAATGTTCAACAATTTGTGAATGATTTTAACATTCCCTTTTACATTCTATTAGATGAGGAAGGAGAAGTTAAAGAAAGTTATGATATCCATTATTTGCCTACCACATTAATCATTGATCCGGATGGAAAGGTAGCCGTCCGTCGGCCAGGACATCTTAACTATGACATGCTTGTGGACTACTATGAGGAAGTGAAACAAAGCGACGAGACAACAGGAAGATAACTGCAGGAATTTTTCTAATTGCTGCAGTTAATGTCTCTATACGCTGGTTTGTGATGAAATAAGACTGAGAGCCAAATGTGTTTGGCTCTCAATTTAGTTATATGCGATGGTTGTTGTATGTTGATTTTTTTACTAACGCATGAAGCTGTTGTTTTATGTCTAGTGGAATAGGCGAAGCATGGCTACTTTTAACATTTTCTATAAGTTGCTCAGGTTTGCTAGCTCCGGCAATAGCTGAAGCTACAGGTGATTGATCCATCACATAACGAAGTGCCAGCTGCTGCATAGAAATACCCGCTTCTTCTGCAAGTGCTTTTAGCTTTGGTAAAAGTTGTAATAACTCTGTTTCTGTATAATCTAAATAGCCATCAGTACTGAGCTTTTTTTCAAATTTATCAGTCAAAAGACCTTTTGCTACAGGCCCGCGGGCAATGATGGAAATGTTATATTTCTCAAATAATGAAAACCATTCTTCTGGTCGTCTATCTAACAAACTGTATTGCATCATGACACTGACGATAGAGGACTTTTCGGCAAATGATTTTATCACATTCGGTCTAATGGAAGAGATCCCATAATAACGAACGAGTCCTTCCTGTTTTAGATCTTCAAAAGCTTCAATAACATCATCAATAGGGTCATCGATCGTTCCGCCGTGCAGTTGATAAAGATCTAAATAATCCACACTTAAGCGCTGAAGTGAGCGTTTTAACGCCTCCTTTAAATAGTTTTTATCAGGATTCCAACGCCAGCCGTCAATGCCTTCTCCCCATTCATTTCCCCCTTTAGACGCTAAAATAACGTTGTGGCGTTTTCCTTTTAACGCTTTACCGACAGATTCTTCATTAAATCCTAATTGATATAAATCAGCAGTGTCAAAAAAATTAATTCCTCTATCGATCGCTTCATCAATTAATGATTGATTAGCCAAATGATCGTCTGACAATGACATACAGCCAAAACCGAGTTCTGATACATATAAATCAGATGTACCAACTTGCTTTTTATTCACGTGAACACCTCCACTATTCTTTACCCTTTATAATAAATAATTATACTGTCTGTTTTAACAGATTTAAATTAAATGAGTTCGATGCTTCTTTTATCCCACTCTTAAGAGGTAGTAAAACCCCCACCTCAAAACTTAAGAAGATCGAAACGTTTAGGTGGGGGATAAACTGCCCCTAAAGGTCCGATAAGTTAAACTAACAATCAGTGGACGATGAAGGAAAACTTCCACTGATTGAAGTTTAGCTTTATGCTAAACTGGAAAAATAAGATGAACGATGAGGAGTTGGAGACATGACCAAGCATTTAGAGGAAAAAACGATTAAAAAAGAACAAATATTTAAAGGTAAGATTGTTGAACTAGAGATCCAAGACGTTTTATTGCCAAACGGTAAAGAAAGCAAAAGGGAAGTCATTCATCATCCAGGGGCAGTAGCGATAATTGCTTTTACAGAAGACGAAAAATTAATTTTAGTTAAACAGTTTAGAAAAGCCTTAGATAAGGTTATTGCAGAAATCCCCGCAGGAAAATTAGAGAAAGGAGAAGATCCTCTTGAATGTGCGAAACGTGAATTAGAAGAGGAAACAGGTATCGTAGCAAATTCGTGGACAAAACTTCATTCTTTTTATACGAGTCCAGGTTTTGCTGATGAACTGATCTATGTTTATTTAGCAAAAGATCTTAAGCAAGGAAAATTTAATTTGGACGAAGACGAATTTGTCGAAAAGATAGAAGTTTCAAAGAAAGAAGCTGAGGAATTAGTTGAAAATGAACTGATCCATGATGCAAAAACTCTTTATGCAGTGCAATATTGGCAACTAATGAAAGTTGGGACAGAGAAAGACAATGCCTAATCAAGAATTAACCGAAACGTATTCGCACTATTACATGGACTTACATATTCATATTGGTAAAGACATGGAAGGGAAATATGTTAAAATAACAGCTTCAGATGAGCTAACAATAGATAACATTATGGCAGAAGCCGCCCAGCGAAAAGGTCTTGGTATAGTTGGGGTGATAGACTGTCTATCACCAACTGTACTAGATGAACTCGAGCTCGGATTGTCCAAAGGAGATTTTACTGAGTTAAGTGGGGGAGGACTTTCTTATCGAGGAGAAACAACCTTAATTTTAGGGGCGGAATTGGAAATAGTTGATGACAAGTCACACGGGCCTATACATGTCCTCTGTTATCTGCCTACGTTAGCAGATATGAAAGAGTTTTCGGACTGGTGCGGAAAGGCGATAAAAAATCTCTCACTAAGTACACAACGTATTTATGTAGGGGCTCAAACACTGCAAAAGCGAGTCAAAGAGGCGGGGGGCTGGTTTATTCCTGCACATATTTTTACTCCCTTTAAAAGTGTATATGGTAAAGGTGTAGCCACGTTTATGGAAGAAGTGTTAGACTTATCGCTTGTTGATGCTGTTGAATTAGGCCTAAGCTCAGATATTTCAATGGCTGACTTATTGCCTGAATTAGCTTCTTTTCCTTTTATTACGAGTTCAGACGCGCATTCTATCCCAAAAATCGGTCGGGAGCATCAAATTATTCAGGCGGCGGCCCCTACATTTTTGGAGATAGAAAAGGCTTTGAAAGAGATATCACATAGAAAAGTCATAGCTAATTGTGGTTTGTATCCACAATTAGGGAAATACTATCAATCAGTATGTGGCGTTTGCTATAAGCCATTAAAGAACGAAATATGCTCTTATCATCCTAATAGTGCTGTCATTAGAGGAGTTTATGATCGAATTACTCAACTTGCCGAAGCGCAGAAAGGACAGCTTAATGCGTGTAAAATGAAAAGGGAACGGCCCCCATACCGACCACATGTGCCTTTAGAATTTATTCCAGGTATTGGCCCGAAAACGATCGACAAGCTAATTACTCACTTCCACTCTGAAATGGCCATCATCCATGAAGTCCCGTTGGAAGAATTAGCTCACTATCTTAATGAAAAACAACTAGAGAACGTCACCAGTATCCGACAGCAGACAATAAAAATCTCCTCGGGTGGGGGCGGGATCTATGGCAAAATAACGTTTTGAAAATAATACTCATAGTTTTACACCTCATTTCATAGACTCTGGTAGAAGGCTAATCATGTCAGAAATGAGGTTTTAACTATGCCGAAACTATCTCTCAAACGAAATATAGTAACACATCATTTAGAGACCAATCGAGCTACATATATTTTCACGACAGTCTTACTCATTATGGGTGTTATTTTTGGTGCTATTATTGTAAACAGTATGGGGTTTACACAAAAGAATGATCTATATGCCTACTTAACACTCTTTTTTAATGAAGCAAGTAAGGGGGAGTTTGCAAGTTCAAGAGAGGTATTTGTACAAAGTTTTGCATATTATAGTAAAATTCTCGGGTTTATTTGGTTTTTAGGTCTCTCTGTTATTGGGTTGCCGATCATTTATATTCTTTTATTTGTAAAAGGCGTGATGGTTGGTTTTACTGTTGGAATATTAGTTGATCAAATGGGGGTTAATGGTTTTCTATTTGCTTTTACCTCTGTCTTGCCGCAAAATATTGTCCTGATTCCTGTTTTTATAACTGCAGCTACGATGGCTACTGCATTTACGGTGAAGCTATGGAGGCAAATCGTAAGGAAAGGAAGAGAGCCCGTTATAACTCACTTTGTTCATTACAGTTTTTTTATTTTATGTATAGGCTTAATCCTTCTTCTTGTAGCAAGCTTTGAAGCCTTTATTTCTCCTCGTATCATGTCATTGATAATTGAAATGGTTATTTAATGATATTTCAATTTAAATAATAATAATTTTAAAATGATTTTTATAACGATTATCATTTCTCATTTGACACCTTATTTTCTCCCAGAGTATAATATAATGAAAGATCAACCTGAGAATAAACTGAGAAAGTAATAAAAGATGTTACTTCCTTATTTATAGAACGCAGAGGGCAACGGATAATGTAGTAGGGGGAAAAAAATGGAACAACGAATAGAGCGGATAAAAAAACAATTACATTCTCAAAGTTATAAATTGACACCTCAACGAGAAGCCACTGTACGAGTACTTTTAGAACACGAAGATGATCATCTTAGTGCAGAAGATGTCTATATGTTAGTAAAAGAAAAATATCCTGAAATTGGATTGGCTACTGTTTATAGAACATTGGAATTGCTTACAGAACTAAAAGTTGTTGATAAAATTAATTTTGGCGATGGTGTATCCAGATATGATCTTCGTCAAGAGGGAGCCACCCATTTTCATCATCATTTAGTATGTATTGAATGCGGATCTGTTGATGAGATTCAAGAAGACTTATTAGAAGATGTAGAAAAGGTTGTAGAAGATCGGTGGAATTTTGCTATTAAAGATCATCGACTCACATTTCACGGTATTTGCCATAGATGTAAAAATTAGAGTTTACACCCTAATAACTTCGATAGCCTGATGAAGCAGCTGCTTCATCAGGCTTTTTGCTTAAACGCTTATAGTTAAGGACAATAAATTTACCTGAAATAAGCGTCCGTAAACCTGGTACGTCAACACTAAACTGGACAAAAATTATAGAGGCTGTTGTTTGAATTCCATTGGTGTTAAATAGTCTAACGTTCCATGAATGCGAATGTGATTAAACCAATGAACATAATTATCCAGTTCAATAGCGAGCTGTTCAAGAGAAGAGAAATGAGCACTGTTAGCGAATTCTGTTTTGAATACCTTAAACATCGCTTCAGCCACGGCATTATCATAAGGGCATCCTTTCATGCTCAACGATCTTTGGATGCCAAATGTTTCAAGTGCTTCGGAAATAAGCTTATTATCAAATTCTTTACCACGGTCAGTGTGGAACATCCGAACGTCGTTCAAATTACCTTTAATACGCGATAAAGCCTGATAGACCAGCTTTGCATTCTTATTAGCACCAGCACTACGATCAATGATTTCACGGTTAAAAAGATCGACAAATAAGCATACGTAATGCCATTTTGCTCCAACGCGGACGTACGTTAAATCACTTACAATGACAGCCAACGGCTTGTCTTGTTCAAATTGACGCTGTAATTCGTTTTTTACTAACGCTTCATTACACCATGTCTTATGTGGCTTGTACTGTGCTACGGTATAGTTTGATACAAGTCCCAGTTCGTTCATTAATCGGCCAATTCGACGACGGGATACGTTTTTTGGTCTTGGTAATCTACTTAATTCTTTCTTAATTTTGCGCGTGCCATAATTGTTCCGGCTTTCTTTAAAAATTCGGGAGACCTCTTGGGAAATCTCTTCATCTTCCCTTTTAAACACACATCGGCCGTGGGAATTGGCATGATAGTAATACGTACTTTTAGGAATCTGGAGGACGTTACACATTGCTGATACCGAATAAATGTGAGCATTATTTCGAATCACATCTATTTTTGTCCCATGATCAGCGCTGCTTGCTTTAAAATATCATTTTCCATCATGAGACGCTGATTTTCCTTACGTAACCTAGCTAGTTCATTCTCTTCTTCAGAACGGTTATCTTTGGCGGCAAATGAACCTGTTTCTTTATGATTTTTAATCCAGCGATCTAACGCAGAAGGCGTGATATCATACTCTCTCGCAATATCTGCACGTGATTTACCATTTTCATAAAGCTTCACTAATTGCAGTTTAAACTCGGCTGTAAAAGTTCGACGTTGACGTGTCATCTTAGTCACGCTCCCTTATGTTATAGTCTTAGTTTACAAGCCCTCATTTTATCTGTCCAACTTAGTGTAGCCTATCCAAGATTGGATAGTTTAGGTGGGGGATAAACTGTCCCTAAAGGTCCGATAAGTTAAACTAACAATAAGAGGGGGATGAAGAAAAACTCCCACTTATTGAAGCTTAGCTTTATGAGTGGAAATTAAAAATAATTAAGCATGCTGCTACTCGGATTTTTCGTAGTCAGCTATCACCCATCGAAACTACAACCTATTCATAATGGTTTTTTCTTAGTGCTAAACTGTTAGAATACGTCATATATAATTAAAATCTCACTATCAACATACGAAAATGTCGGCTAATCAAACTGTATTTTCATAAGAAGCATGTATATACGATCTCATCATCGGCATATACTTTATTATCACAAGAAGACAGTTTAACAGAGTTTAATTAAATGAGGGAGAATGATGACAAAATTTAAACAAGCTTTACACACATTGTGGATCTTTTTCTTATTCATAGGGTGCACGGTACTGTTTTATTATGGTATTCTATGGGTAGGTGAAGAATATAGAGAGTATCATCGTTATGAGGAGCCACAAGGGCGAGCAGTTAAAGTGTTTAATTCATCTATAGAAGACGATGTAGAAGGGAACTTCTCAATTGCTGACCGGCTACGCCTTTTTTTTATTACTGGCGAGTAGTAAGATTTGTTGAGGAAGGGTGAACAAATGGTTGGAAACTGAATTGAAAGCGTTTATTCATTATTTAATTGTAGAAAAGGGTCTTGCACAAAATTCTATAAAAGCTTATGAAAGAGACTTAAAAGCTTATACTCACTTTTTAATAAAGACTAAAAATCTAGTTGGACTTGAGACAGTTAAGAAGTCAGACATTCTACATTTTTTGCAATACTTGAACGACAGTGGTAAAGCGGGAAGTTCTATTTCTAGAATGTTGTCATCTATTCGTTCATTCCATCAGTTTTTAATAAGAGAAAAATACACAACGCACGACCCAACACTTCATGTAGAAATGCCACGCCCTGATAAGAAGTTACCTAAAATTCTTTCCACCACAGAAGTTGAAGCTTTGTTAGAAGCGCCAGATACGCATACAGCGCTCGGTTTGAGGAACAAAGCAATGCTAGAAGTCCTTTACGCCAGTGGTTTAAGAGTAAGTGAATTGTGTCATTTAAAGTTATCAGACATCCACCTGCAAATGGGGTTTATTAGATGTATAGGAAAAGGGAATAAAGAACGTATTATTCCATTAGGACAAATGGCAGCTCGTGCTCTTGATACATACTTAGAAGAAAGTCGGCCAAAACTAGTGAAAAGGAAAGACCATGAATTATTATTTGTCAATCATCACGGAAGACCCATAAGTCGACAAGGCTTTTGGAAAATGCTAAAACAGCTAGCTTTAAAGGGGAAAATTAACAAAAAATTAACGCCGCATACGTTAAGGCACTCTTTTGCAACACATTTATTAGAAAATGGAGCAGATTTAAGAGCAGTTCAAGAAATGCTTGGACATGCTGACATATCGACAACGCAAATTTATACACATGTAACAAAAGTGAGAATGAAAGAAGTTTACACTAAATACCATCCGCGAGCTTAATGGAATAGTCATCTGTTTCAAGATGTCTGACTTCAGACGTCGTCAAGTGATATAGTTAGAATTAGCGGGTATAGTAAAAGAGATACGTGATGTTTAAGGAGGAAAATAATGAGTAATTATAAATTTAAACGCGTTTTTTTAATTGTCATGGATTCTGTAGGAGTTGGAGAGGCTCCAGATGCAAAAGCATTTAATGATGAAGGGGCAGATACGCTAGGACACATTGCAGACTATATGGATGGACTTAGTATGCCACATATGGATCAATTAGGGTTAGCTCATATTAAACCCTATAAAGGCGGTTCCAAACCTACTTCCCCGAAAGCTTTTTATGGAAAGATGGCAGAAGCATCTGTAGGAAAAGATACGATGACAGGCCATTGGGAAATAATGGGCCTCCGTATTGACAAGCCTTTTCGTACTTTCCCAGACGGTTTTCCTGAAGAGCTCATTAGTGAAATTGAATTGAGAACAGGAAGAAAAGTGATTGGTAATAAACCAGCATCAGGCACTGAAATTCTTGATGAACTTGGTGAAGCACATTTGAAATCAGGCGACTTAATCATTTACACATCTGCTGATTCTGTTCTGCAAATTGCCGCTCACGAAGAAATCATACCAGCCGAAGAATTATGGGAGATTTGTAAAATGGCACGGCAACTTACTCTAGATGAGAAATATATGGTAGGTCGTGTTATCGCTAGACCGTTTATTGGCGTGCCTGGCAATTGGGAGAGGACATCAAACAGACATGACTATGCTCTAAAGCCTTTTGGACGAACTGTCATGAATGAATTGAAAGATAATGAGTTTGACTCACTAGCCATAGGAAAAATCTCGGATATATATGACGGAGAAGGTATTACAAAATCCTTACGGACAACGTCTAATATGGATGGTATGGATAAGCTTAATGAGACAGTTGCAATGAATTTCACAGGACTAAGTTTTCTTAATCTCGTGGACTTTGATGCTAAATTCGGCCACCGGAGAGACCCGATCGGTTATGGTCATGCTTTAGAGGAATATGATGCTCGTCTACCAGAAGTAATAGACAACTTACGTGATGATGACTTATTAATTATTACGGCTGATCATGGAAATGACCCTGTTCATCACGGAACAGACCATACGCGGGAGTATGTCCCATTACTCGTATACAACACTAGATTGAATGGAGGGAAATCTATAGGAACTAGGGAAACATTTGCTGATATTGGCGCCACTATTGCTGATAATTTTAATGTGAAGGCACCTGAAAATGGCACCAGCTTTCTAAATGAGCTTAAATAGGAGATGAAACGAGTGAAATTAACAGTAACCGCGAATACAATCAAAGAAGCGAAAGAATATATTGAAAGTAAATTAACTGTTAAGCCGACTATAGGCCTTATTCTTGGATCAGGTCTCGGTGTTCTGGCAGATGACATTAAAGATCCAGTTACGATTCCTTATAAAGATATCCCAGGGTTTCCACAATCAACGGTAACGGGGCACAAAGGACAATTTGTTATAGGTGAGCTTGAAGGTAAAATTGTCGCTGCTATGCAAGGAAGATTTCATTATTATGAAGGTTATACGATGGCATTAGTGACGCTTCCTGTTCGCGTCATGAAAGCGATGGGCGTGGACAATTTAATTGTGACGAATGCTGCTGGAGGCATAAATGAATCCTATCAGCCAGGTGATTTGATGCTAATTAAAGATCATATTAATATGTTTGGCACGAATCCTCTCATAGGACCGAATGATGAAGGAGTAGGTGTGAGATTTCCAGATATGTCACAAGCATATACTCCAAACCTAATAGAATTAGCTGAAAATGTGGCAGAATCTCTAAGTTTAGAGGTTCATAAAGGGGTTTATGTTGGCAATACAGGTCCTGCTTATGAAACTCCAGCTGAAGTTAGAATGTTGCGCACTCTTGGAGGAGATGCAGTAGGAATGTCTACAGTACCAGAAGTTATAGTGGCAAGACATAGTAATATGTCCGTTTTAGGGATTTCTTGTATTTCTAATATGGCAGCTGGAATTCTTGACCAGCCGTTAACTCACGATGAAGTTATGGAAACAACAGAACGAGTCAAATCAAACTTTCTTAGTTTTGTAAAAGCGACTATTAAAAGGCTTTAAAGTCAAGTCAAAATTGGGGGAGTCTCCAATTATGACATTGTCAAGTTTCGATAATGCACAAGCGGAGTAATGAAATAAAGGGGGATTAAAACATGAGAATGGTTGATTTAATAGAAAAAAAACGGAACGGGCTGGCGCACACTAAAGAAGAAATAAAATTTATCATTGAGGGATATACAGATGAATCGATTCCTGAATATCAAATGAGTGCTTGGGCAATGGCTGTTTTTTTTCAAGATATGTCAGTAGATGAAAAAGCGTGGTTAACCGAAGCAATGGTTCATTCTGGTGACACAATAGATTTATCCGCTATTGAAGGTGTCAAAGTTGATAAGCATTCTACTGGAGGCGTTGGGGATACGACGACACTCGTCCTTGCCCCACTAGTAGCAAGTGTCGGTGTGCCAGTAGCTAAGATGAGTGGGCGTGGACTAGGACATACGGGCGGAACAATTGATAAGTTGGAAGCAATAAAAGGATTTAATGTGGAAATATCAAATGATACGTTCATTGAACTTGTTAATAAAAATAAAGCAGCGGTTATCGGTCAAACGCAAAATTTAACACCGGCTGATAAAAAGTTGTATGGGTTACGGGATGTGACTGCTACCGTTAATTCTATCCCCCTTATTGCAAGTTCTATCATGAGTAAAAAAATTGCTTCTGGTGCAGATAGAATCGTACTAGATGTTAAAACGGGTGCAGGCGCCTTTATGAAAGAGTTGTCCCATGCAAAAAAACTAGCAGAAGCGATGGTGACTATCGGAAATAATCTTGGCAGACAAACTTCTGCTATTATCTCGGATATGAGTCAGCCATTAGGTTTTATGATAGGAAATGCTCTTGAAGTTAAAGAGGCTATCGATACGTTAAAGGGAGAAGGTCCTGAAGATCTAACAGACCTATGTTTAACTCTAGGCAGCCAAATGGTTGTCTTAGCTGGAAAGGCAGAGTCGTTAGAAAATGCCAAAGAGTTACTGCAAGGAGCGATTGATTCAGGGAAGGCTATTGAGCAATTTAAAGTATTTATTGCAGCACAAGAAGGGGATGCCACTGTAGTGGACTATCCTGAAAAGCTGCCTCAATCTTCCTATAAAATAGATGTGTTAAGTGAAAATGAAGGCTTTGTTTCAGGTATTGTTGCTGATCAAATTGGCACGGCCGCTATGCTTTTAGGTGCAGGCCGGGTTACGAAGTCATCTGAAATTGATTTAGCTGTTGGCTTAGAATTAAAAAAGAAAATCGGGGATTCAATTTCAATAGGAGAGCCTCTTGTGACGATTCATGCTAATAGTGATAATATTTCCGAAATTAAATCCAAAATTCTTAAATCTTATAAGATAACACCTTTAGAAGTAGGGGCGCCTGAATTAATTTATGATGTGTTGACGTGATAATCAATGATGTAGGAGAACCCCTTAATTATAAAAACCTCTAAATGTATTTGATGAGACAGGATATAGTCATTCCTTGTCTCATTTTTTTATAACAGATAACCGTCCGTAAAACTCACGCCACAAAATCGAGAGGATAACTAACACTATTTAGTTGAGAGATAGCGGATGCTAATGGCCATTTCCCTATATGTTTATCCTAATTAAAAAGGTTGAAAGCTTCACGAAAGTTATGATTTAAGTATTAACCTTTGATTCATTTATGTTTGAAAGAATACTATCACAATAAAATGGAAAAAATAGTTGGGAGTGATAATGATTAAATGGAGGGATACGTGTGAAGAAACTAGTGACAGGGTGTTTAAGTGTACTTTTCTTTTTGACTCATATTGGTTTCACTTCAGCAGAAGAAACGACTCTTGAGTTCGCAGAAGAAGCGACTTCAGCTATATTGATGGAAAGAGATACTGGAACCGTATTATTTGATAAAAACAGTCACGAAAGGCTGCCCCCAGCGAGCATGACAAAGATTATGACGATGTTGTTGATCATGGAAGCTATCGATGAAGGAAGACTTAACTGGGATGATAAAGTTAGAACAAGTGAACGTGCTGCTTCTATGGGAGGGTCACAAATTTTTCTTGAACCTGGCGAAGAAATGACAGTCAAGGAAATGATGAAAGGTATTGCCATTGTCTCTGGTAATGATGCATCCGTTGCCATGGCAGAACATTTAGCAGGGACTGAAAAAGAGTTCGTTCGTTTAATGAATGATAGAGCAAAAGAATTAGGTTTGACGAACACCTTGTTCGCTAATTCTAACGGCCTTCCAGCAGACAACCACTATTCTTCTGCTTATGACCTTGCGATAATGGGCAAAGCTCTATTACAACATGAAAAGATAACCGAGTTTACAAGTATTTATGAAGATTACTTACGGGAAGATACCTCAGACCCTTTTTGGCTCGTCAATACGAATAAGCTTATAAAGTTCTATCCCGGGGTAGATGGCTTAAAAACTGGTTATACAGAAGAAGCAAAGTATTGTCTTACAGCCAGTGCAAATAAAGATGGGATGAGAATGATTTCAGTTGTCATGGGTGCACCTGCTACAAAAGATCGTAATCGTTATATTACTGAAATGTTCGATTATGCTTACAGCCAATTTGAATTACACAATCGGTATCAGCCAGAAGATATACTTGCTGAAGCAAAAATAGATAAAGGAGCGAGGAGACATGTAAACCTAGTTCCTGCAACCCCTGTCTCATTACTTATAAAAAAAGGACAATCGTTAGATGGTTTGACTGAAAAAGTGACAGTTAGTGATCATGTCAGAGCTCCTGTGAAAAAAGGAGATCAATTAGGAATTATAACTCTTCACCAAGACGGAAAAGAGGTTCTTAGCCAGCCGTTAGTTGCACAGGATGATATAAAAGAAGCTAGTATATGGCAGCTCATGAAGCGTGCTAAAGATGCATTGTCGGGCCGTGCTTCGTAATTCACCGAATTGTTAATGGTTTTGCCGAATCAACACTAGTTTTGTTCACGAGCAGGAATAAAAAGTGTAAAAAGTGAATTACTCAACGTGACTCACCAGATTCCCGGGAGGGGGAACGGAGGAGTAAGAATTTATGAGAAGGAGTGAAAACATGAGTTTACTGATTGATTTAGAGCAAAAAGGTGACATTCTTTGTGTCAGACTCGTAGGAGAATTAGATCATCACACAGCTGTTAAACTAAGGGACAGGGTAGACACAGCCTTGAATGAACAAGGGCTAACACATGTTCTGCTTAATTTAGAAAAACTGACCTTCATGGATAGTTCTGGTTTGGGGGTTGTGCTTGGTCGTTATAAAAAAGTTCAAGCGGTTAATGGAGAAATGGTAGTATGCTGCTTATCTCAGCAGGTGAGACGATTATTTGAATTATCTGGCCTTTTTAAAATTGTGACGTTCACTGCGAATGAAAGGGAAGCGTTGAACAGTTTGGGGGCTGCTTCATGAGAAACCGAATGGAATTATCCTTTACAGCTGTAAGTGCTAACGAATCATTTGCAAGAGTTTCAGTAGCTGCGTTTGTTGCCCAATTGGATCCCACTATGGATGAACTTACTGAAATAAAAACTGTTGTGAGTGAAGCCGTAACGAATGCAATTATTCACGGTTATGGGGAAAATGATGAGGGTATTGTTTATGTCGAAGTTGAATTAGTAGACGGAACCGTCCATCTAGTCGTCCGTGATGAGGGCTTAGGCATATCGAACTTGGAAGAAGCAAGACTACCATTGTATACTTCAAAACCGGAACTAGAACGAAGCGGTATGGGATTTACAATTATGGAGAACTTTATGGATGACGTTTCAGTAGAATCGAGTCCCTTAGAGGGCACGACTGTCACACTTGTAAAACGCCTGTCAAAACAAAATGTACTCTGTAATTGAGAGGACTTCCTATGATGAATGTAGAATTTAAAGATAATCAGAAGAAGTATTTAAAAGATGATGAAGTAAAAAAACTGATCGCACAAGCTCAAGAAGGCAATCAGGAAGCTCGTGACCGCATCGTCAGTCATAATACTAGGTTAGTCTGGTCAGTCGTACAACGATTTTTAAATAGGGGCTATGACCAAGAGGATTTATTTCAAATTGGGTGCATAGGCTTAATTAAATCAGTAGATAAATTTGATTTATCTTTTGATGTCAAATTTTCTACGTATGCTGTTCCTATGATTATTGGAGAAATTCAGCGTTTTCTACGAGATGACGGCACAGTAAAAGTAAGCCGATCAATTAAAGAAACAGCGAATCATATTCGCAAGATGAGTGATGAGCTAGCAAAAACGTTTGGTAGAGTACCGACTATCCAAGAAATTGCAGAAAAATTAGACATCAGCCCTGAAGAAGTTGTATTTGCTCAAGAAGCCAATCGGCAATTAGCTTCTATTCATGAAACAGTCTATGAAAATGATGGTGACCCTATTACTATTCTCGACCAAATTTCTGATGAAAATGATACGAAATGGTTCGATAAAATAGCATTAAAAGATGAAATTGACAGATTATCAGAACGTGAAAAATTAATCATTTTTCTAAGGTATTATAAGGACCAAACACAATCTCAGGTAGCAGAAAGACTTGGAATCTCTCAAGTACAGGTTTCACGACTAGAAAAGAAAATTCTAATTCAATTAAAAGAACAGCTCAACGAATAAGTTGAGCTGTTTTTGTATTTAATTGCGTTTTTCACTCATACTAAACATGTCACATGGAATTACGGAAAGGAGAGATTAACTTGAGTCGTGAGGAACTGGATGAAACAAAAATTGATCATCCATTCGTAGCAGATATACATGAAAATGAGCGTCGAATAATAGAACGAGTGGGTATTGGTGAAAGCTTTGACGTAGGAATTAGAAAAATTCATGTACTCGATAAAGAAGTACAATTTTATTTTGTTAATGGTCTTTGCGACATCGACTATATCATTGAGCTGTTAAAAGAGCTCATGTTTTTGGACGCCACTGAAAGAAAGCGAACTAAAGTAAGAGAACAAATTGAAAATCGATTGACTCACGTGCAAGTGGAGTATGCTGATACATTAGATACAGCTATTAAACAAATGCTTTCGGGGCTTATATTTATCCTCATTGAAGGTGAAGCAGAGGCCATTGTCATAGATGTACGGAGTTATCCTGGGCGTGGACCTGAGGAACCTGATACAGAGCGAGTAGTACGAGGAAGCCGTGATGGGTATACGGAAAATATTATTGAGAATACGGCGTTAACTAGACGGCGAATTCGGGATGAAAGATTACGTAATGAAATGATGCAAGTTGGCAGGAGATCAAAGACAGATATCTGTTTATCGTATATTAAAGGAGTTGCTGACCCGGACCTTGTGAATATTGTTCGAAAAGAATTAGAAGCGATCGATATAGACGGATTAACAATGGCAGACAAAGTGGTTGAAGAGTTCGTCGTTAAGCAAGGAATTAATCCCTTTCCGATGGTTCGTTATACAGAGAGGCCAGATGTAGCCGCTACCCATTTGTTAGAAGGGCATGTTATTTTATTTGTAGATACTTCACCAAGTATCATCGTGTTTCCAGCTACTTTTTTTCATCATGTGCAACATGCGGAAGAATATCGTCAAGCTCCTATTGTTGGCACTTTTTTTCGGTGGGTACGCTTTTTGGGTATGATGTTTGCTTTATTTATTTTGCCATTATGGTTATTAATGGTGTTAGAACCATCACTCATTCCTGAACAACTACACTACATTGGACCTGAAGAAACAACGAATGTACCTATATTTGCTCAAATGGTCTTTGCCGAATTAGGAATTGAATTATTAAGGATGGCTGCAATACATACGCCTTCACCTTTAGCTACGGCCTTGGGGTTAGTGGCGGCTTTACTAATTGGTGAAATTGCCATTGAGGTGGGGTTGTTAGTACCAGAAGTTATTTTATATGTTTCCTTTGCTGCTATTGGTATGTTCGCAACACCAAGTTACGAAATGGCGATTGCATTAAAAATTTTAAGGATAGCAGTCCTCATAGCTGTTGTATTGTTTAAGGTGCCAGGCTTTGTCATTGCTACAACAGTCTTTTTTATCCTTATAGCTCGAACGAAACCTTTAAATGCACCGTATTTGTGGCCTTTTTTGCCCTTTTATCCGAAAGCATTTTGGGATATTTTAATACGCCAACCAATTCCATTAAAGCGACGTAGACCTAGTATTGTTAAACCAAGAGACCCAATTAAACAAAGCTAAAACGAAAGCAGTTGCATGAAGTTCCTGAGTATGATAATGTTTATAAAACTGATATGAAAAGGTGAGCCTTTTCTTAAACAGGTAGAGGTGCAATGAGGATCAGTACATTGTTTGAGCTAAAGGAAGCTTTGAAAACAATGGAAAGGCCGAGTTGCCGAAGCTGAAGAATGTCTCCTTACATTCCGTCAGCTGGGGTACAGTTGAACATTCTGTACACTGTCACTGCTTATAAATGTGGTGGAGCACTACCCTAAAAGCACACGGTTCTTTGCGATGAGCTTAAGGGAAATGAATGTGTTTCATATTCATTTCCCTTTTTGTTTGTTTTATAGTAGTTAAACGAGTGATAAAAGGAGTGGATCAATATGGGTTTATACGGCACGAGCTCTATTAATAACTTTGGACATTTAACGATTGGTGGCGTTGACGTTACTGAATTAGCAGAATTTTATGGCACTCCGTTATATATATATGATGTGAAAGATATTCGTGATCGTGCGCTAGCTTTCAAGAAAGCTTTTGAACATCAACGTGTAGATTATCAAGTTGCTTATGCAAGTAAAGCATTTAGCTGCATCGCTATGATTGAGTTAGCTGAAGAACTGGGTTTAAGTTTGGATGTTTGTTCTGGTGGGGAACTGTTTACCGCTATGAAAGCAGGTTTTCCAGCCGAGAGAATTCATTTTCACGGTAATAATAAAACCCCTGATGAGTTGGAGATGGCTTTGAAAGAAGGAATTGGGTGTATTGTGGTTGATAACTTTACAGAGTTATCTTGGCTAATAGCCATGACTGAATCTATGAAAACGCCGATGAAAGTTCTTATTCGAATTACACCGGGGGTAGAAGCACACACACATGAATATATTTCGACAGGGCAAGAAGATTCTAAATTTGGATTTGATCTGAACAGTGGTCAAGCTAAAAAAGCAATTAAAATGTTACTAAATCATGAGTATCTTTACTTACAAGGTGTCCATTCCCACATAGGGTCACAAATTTTTCGAGCAGAGGGTTTTGAAGAAGCAGTGAAAGAAATTTATTCATCAATAGCCAGGTGGCATCAGGAAATGGGCTACTATCCAGACGTGTTAAATGTGGGGGGCGGCTTTGGTATTCGATATGGAGAGAACGATCATCCGTTGCCTTTGCATGTTTATGTTGACAAAATGGTAGAAACAGCGAAAAGTGAGGCAGCTAAACTCAAAATGCCAGTTCCAGAAATTTGGATTGAGCCAGGTCGAGCATTAGTCGGAGAAGCTGGTACGACCCTTTACCGTATTGGAACTAGAAAAGATATTCCTGATGTACGGACATATCTATCAGTGGACGGGGGGATGACAGATAATATTCGTCCAGCATTATATCAGGCAGAATATGAAGCTCTTCTAGCAAATAAAGCAAACGATGAAAAAACAGAACTCGTATCTATTGCAGGAAAATGCTGTGAAAGTGGCGATATGCTCATCTGGGATGTTAAGTTACCGCCAGCTGTTCAAGGTGATATTCTTGCAGTTTCATCTACAGGTGCATATGGCTATGCTATGGCTAATAATTATAACCGAATTCTTCGTCCTGCTGTGGTTTTTGTGGAAGATGGAGAACACACATGTGTTATTGAGAGAGAAACATTTAACGATTTAGTACGCCACGAGCGGTCTTATCGTCATCAGTGTCAACTTAAAGCTGTGGATTCCACTGCCAATAAATAATATGAAATTTCAGACATAGTCTCATGAGTTTCATTCTAGCTCAATGTAAGGTAGAATAAAGAAGTCTGACTGATTTACACAATAATGGGAGGTCTTCCACATGAAAAAAGGCGAAATTGTATTTGAAACAGGAGAAAAAGTTGTCATTGAATTTTATCCAGACGAAGCACCGGGAACAGTGGCTAACTTTGAAAAATTAGCAAATGAAGGTTTTTATAACGGATTAAATTTCCATCGTGTTATTCCTGGCTTTGTAGCTCAAGGCGGTTGTCCTCAAGGTACAGGTACAGGGGGTCCTGGTTATGCGATAAAATGTGAAACAGAGGGTAATCCCCACAAACATGAAAAAGGAAGCTTATCAATGGCTCATGCAGGAAAAGATACAGGAGGAAGTCAATTTTTCCTCGTATTTGAACCTCAGCCTCATCTAGATGGTGTTCATACTGTGTTCGGTAAAGTTATTGAGGGTATTGATGTGGTTGATCGCATTAAGCAAGGGGATGTCATGCAAAAAGTAACTGTCTATGATGCATAAATAAGGACAAGCAGTGAGAGTTTTACACTTTCGCTGCTTTTTTGAGCAAATGTTAGTGACACTGGAATAACATGTGATATAATAAACAAAACACAATAGGAATCATTCCTTCGGGGCAGGGTGAAATTCCCAACCGGCGGTGATGAGGTATTTACCTCTTAGTCCGTGACCCGTTATTTTGCTCATTGAAATAACGGTGGATTTGGTGAAAATCCAAAGCCGACAGTATAGTCTGGATGGGAGAAGGATATGATGGATTAAAATATTAGGGATTGACTCAAGTGGGACAGGATTAGTAAACGTTTCTTTCCTATAACTTATAGGGGAGTTTAGTCATTAAGTGTGGAATTTTCTGCCACTCTGTCTTCTTTCTCATAACCCTTTGTTTTTAAACGATTCATATTCTAGATTATCCGCTCTGAAAGGACCTACTTTCAGGGTTTTTTGATTTATAGACAGATACTATTACCTCAATTTAGGAAATAAGAATGTAACTACAAAATACGTTTTTTCTTGAGATGTTATTTTATTTTTTACAAATGAGCTGATATGCCACATAATTAAGTATTTGCTGTGACGGAGGGGGAGCTATATGGAAACTGATTATATGGAACTAGCGATTCAAATGGCCGCTAAAACAAAAGGGCAAACAGTACCAAATCCTGTTGTAGGATGCGTGATTGTAAAAGATTCTGAAATTGTAGGTTTGGGAGCTCATTTAAAAGCAGGCGACCCTCACGCTGAAAGGCATGCTTTAGCGATGGCTGGAGAGAAAGCAAAAGAGGCTGTTATGTATGTCACACTAGAACCTTGTTCACATTACGGAAAAACGCCTCCTTGTGCGGATGCAATCATTGAAGCAGGCATTTCTAAAGTTTTTATCGCTTCTTTAGATCCTAATCCAAAAGTTAGTGGAAAAGGAATCGCTAAACTAAAGCAAGCAGGTATTGCCATAGAAACAGGAGCGCATAAAGCGGAAGCTGACGCATTAAATAAAGAGTTTTTTCACTATATTCGAACTTCCAAGCCATACGTTACCCTTAAAACAGCATCTAGTATTGATGGGAAAATCGCGACGAGTTCAGGTGAAAGTCAATGGATCACCGGAGAAGAAGCAAGAAAAGATAGTCACCGGTTGCGCCATGAAAACGACGCCATTTTAGTAGGTGTTGAGACGATTATTCAAGATAATCCGATGTTAACGGTTAGATTAAGTAAAGGGGGCCATCACCCGATTCGAATCATACTTGACTCGACACTGAGGATTCCTCTTAAAAGTCATGTTGTAACAAATACACAAGCTGACACATGGATTGTAACGACACAGAGAGCTAATCAGGAGACTAAGGAAGCGCTTGAACAAGCCGGTGTTACCATTTTCACAGTTGCGGGTGATACGATTGAAATTGCTGAACTTCTTACGATAATTGGTAAACAACAGGTTTCTTCCTTGCTTGTGGAAGGGGGAGGAACTGTGAATGACAGTTTTTTAAGGGCTGGAGAATTTCAATGTCTTATTAAATATATGGCTCCTATGATCATCGGCGGGGAACAAGCTAGGTCTTCTTTTTCTGGTAAAGGTTTTTCAAATTTAAGTGATGTTCCTCATTTAGATTTAGTTAATATGGAGCTTATAGGACAAGATGTTAAATTTGTGTTTTATAAAAGGGAGGAATAACTTTGTTTACGGGCATCGTTGAAGAAAAAGGTAAAATACACCATATTAAGCAGACTGGTGATGCGATCGTGATGACGATTGAAGCCTCAAAAATTTTGACAGACGTGAAGGAGGGAGACAGTATCGCTGTTAACGGCGTTTGCCTAACAGTGACACACTTTAATGAGAAATTATTTACTGTGGACCTCATGCCAGAAACTGTTAGAAGCACAAGCCTAAAAGATTTAAAGGTGACTTCTTCCGTGAATTTAGAGCGTGCAATGGCCGCAAATGGCCGTTTTGGTGGCCATTTTGTAAGTGGCCATGTGGACGGGATGGGAACAATTATGGCTAAACGACCAGAGCATAATGCTGTTTATTACGATATTAAAATGTCCCCAGATCTACGAAAGTATATGATGATGAAAGGGAGTATATGTCTGGACGGCACTAGCTTAACGATATTTGGATTATCTGATGATGGTGTAACGGTGTCACTGATACCACACACACTAGAGGAAACAGTATTAGGTGAAAAAACTTCTGGTGACAATGTGAATATCGAGTGTGATATGCTGGCTAAATATATAGAAGGCCTTTTAGCCAATCGTATTAAAACAGAAGAATCTTCACCTAGTAAAATAACGGATAATTTCCTAAAAAAACATGGGTTTAATTTATAAGGAGGTGCGGTGACATGAAACAATTTGATCCCGTAGAAGAAGCAATATATGCTCTTGCACAAGGTGAAGTCATTATTGTATGTGATGATGAAGATAGAGAGAATGAAGGAGATTTTGTCGCTCTTGCTGAAAAAACAACTCCAGAGGTGATTAATTTTATGATCACTCATGGGAGAGGGCTTGTCTGTGCTCCTATAACTGAAGAACGGGCAAAAAAACTTGATTTAATGCCGATGGTAGACCGTAATTCTGATCCCCATGGGACAGCATTTACTGTCAGTGTTGATCATAAGCATACAACAACGGGAATTTCGGCACCAGAAAGGTCGTTTACGATTAAAGCACTGATTGATGATGGTGCTAAACCAGCTGATTTCCAACGCCCTGGCCACATATTCCCCTTGATCGCCAAGGATGGAGGTGTTTTACGTCGTGCTGGACATACTGAGGCTGCTGTTGATTTGGCTAAAATGTGTGGAGCAGCTCCAGCAGGTGTCATCTGTGAAATTATAAAAGAAGATGGTACAATGGCAAGAGTCCCAGAATTACGCCAATTAGCCGATGAACATCAGTTAAAAATGATCACAATTAAAGATATGATTCAATATCGGAATCGTAAAGATAAATTAGTCCAAAAGGAAGTCGAGATCACATTACCGACAGAATTTGGAGAGTTTAAAGCAATTGGCTATTCAAATATCGTTGATGGCAAAGAGCACATAGCTATTGTGAAAGGTGATATTGGGGGTGAGAAGCCAACACTTGTGCGTGTACACTCTGAATGTTTAACAGGGGATGTTTTCGGCTCTCAACGTTGCGATTGTGGTCCACAATTACATGCAGCCTTGAGTCAGATCCAAGAAGCTGGATCAGGCGTGCTGCTATATATGCGCCAAGAGGGGCGCGGTATAGGTTTATTAAATAAGATGAAAGCTTATAAGCTCCAAGAAGAAGGATATGATACGGTAGAAGCTAATGAAAAATTAGGCTTCGCACCGGATTTAAGAGATTATGGGATCGGTGCTCAAATTTTAAGAGATTTAGGCATTCGAAAAATGAAGTTATTAACGAATAACCCTCGTAAAATTACTGGATTAAAGGGTTATGATTTAGAGGTAGTGGACAGAGTGCCTTTGCAATTACCTCATAATGATAGTAATGAAAAATATTTAAAAGTAAAAAAAGAAAAATTAGGACACTTATTACACTTTTAGTACAGGAGGAAATTTTATGGGACATACGTATGAAGGACATCTCGTTGGGACAGGATTAAAGGTAGGGATTGTAGTAGGAAGATTTAATGAATTTATTACGAGTAAATTATTAGGTGGAGCAGAAGATGCATTAAAACGACATGGGGTAGCCAATGATGACGTGGATGTCGCGTGGGTGCCTGGAGCCTATGAAATTCCGTTAATTGCAAAAAAAATGGCAGACTCAGGAAAGTACGATACTGTTATTACACTCGGTACCGTTATTCGAGGTTCGACACCTCATTTTGATTATGTGTGTGGAGAAGTATCGAAAGGAGTGGCTTCTATCTCCTTATCATCAGGTATTCCAGTCATTTTTGGTGTACTTACAACAGATACGATTGAACAGGCGATTGAACGTGCGGGAACAAAAGCGGGTAATAAAGGATGGGAAGCAGCTGCTGGGGCTATAGAAATGGCCAATTTAACTAAGAATTTTAATGAGTAGAAGGTGACATATGCTCATACCTTATAAAAAAGAATATGAAAAAATTGCGATGGGCCTGCTCTCATTTATGCCAGGTGAAAAGCGGGTACAGGATATTCAAAAAACGTTAGATATGTATCGGTCTTCTGCAGAATGGAAACTCTACTTATGGAAACATAAAGATGGCAGTATCATTGGTGTCGCTGGAATAGAAGAGGCAAATGAATATATTTATTTGCATGATATAACGTTAAATCCTTCTTATCGTAATGAAGGTGTGGCAAAACAAATGGTTGATGAATTAGAGGGTCTATATAAAACCTCTTTAAAAGGAACGAAGGTAACAGAGGATTTTTTAGAACATTGCCGAAAGAATGGGTGTTAAGAAAGAAGGGAAGAGCTTTTACTTGAGCTCTTCCCTTTCTTTTTTCTTTTTTAGTAAAGAATGTTGCCTTGCTTGAATCACATCCGATCGGTCTCTTAATTTATGCTTATAAATGAGGTCTTTGGCTTGCACGCGATCATCTGATAACCATTCCCATCCATATGTGTGACATAATTCTTTACACTGTGTTATGAGGTGACTGTCAGATAAAGGGAGGTCAAAAGGTTCGTATGCTCCTTCGTGCAGGATAGTCTTAATTCGCGATTTAATTAACTGTTCTGTATCACTATGATGAATATGAAGGCCGTGAAAAATATCTTTGTTTGCCCTCATATGTGTAAGTACTTTCCGATATAATCGAAGGCTTCCAGACAAATTTTTCTGCCTTTCATGATAGACTGCGACAGCAAGTTGAATCAATGCTAACCATGTTACGTGACGATTATTCTCTAACCAATACTCTTCCATTATCTCATGACATTCGAAATAATCACGTGAGCCGTGAAAGTGAATCAGGTATTCAATATACTCTTTCGGATATAATGTCATAGTGTCCTCCAAACAATCATGATTCATACTTATATTTATCATAAACGATATTTTTATGAATGTGAAGAAACGTCCCTCTTTAATAGGGGCATATTGTGGTATAATGCTTTCATGTAAGGAAGGGTTTGATGAACTTATGCAATATAGTGTAAAATTACACTCATTTGAAGGACCGCTAGATTTGTTGCTTCATCTCATTCAAAAAAATGATCTTGATCTATATGATATTCCTGTTAAAGAAATTACTGAACAATATATGATATATATTCATGCTATGCAAGTATTACATCTGGATATTGCCAGTGAATATTTAGTGATGGCCTCCACACTTTTACATATGAAGAGCCAGCTACTTCTCCCAGTAGAAGAAAATATTGATGATGATGAATTTGCAGAATATGAAGAAGATACGAGAGAAGATTTGATGTTGCGCTTAATAGAATACAAAAAATATAAAGAAGCGGCAGGAGAGCTTAAAGACCGTGAACTTGCCCGCAGCGACCTTTTTACTAAGCCTATGACCGACTTAACACCATTGTTAGATGATGACGAGGAAGCAGAACAAGTGAATATAAATGTCTCTATATACGATATGTTGCAAGCTTTTCAAAAAATGACAAAACGTAAAAAGAAGAATGATCCGGTCTATTCAAAAATTCATCGAGAAGAAATTCCGATTGAACACATGATGTCACGTGTACTTAGTAAAATCCAAGCTAGCGGTGGAAAAAGCCGGTTCTCCGACCTATTTAACGATGATGAGCAACAAGAACACTTAGTGGTAACCTTCTTAGCACTTTTGGAATTAATGAAATCCAATGCTATAAAGTGTGAACAAGCGTATAATTTTGATGATATTTTAATTTATAAAAGGGAGGTTCACTAGTTGAAAAGTCATGAAATAAAAGCTGTGATAGAAGGACTTTTGTTTGTGTCTGGAGAAGAAGGTATCGATGAAAAACAACTAATGGATGTCTTACAAATAGACCGAAAATCACTTAAATTTTATTTAGCAGAAATGAAAGACATGTACCAGTCGGCCCAACGAGGCATTCAGCTTGTGGAAGTGGCTGGTGGCTATCAATTAACAACGAAGCAAGATCATGCCCCGTTTTTTAAACGACTAGTTCAGTCACCATCTTCAGCAACGCTATCTCAAGCCGCCCTGGAGTCTCTTGCAATAATTGCCTATAAACAACCGATTTCACGTGTTGAAATTGAAGATATTCGAGGAGTTAAGTCTGAGCGACCGATTCGCACGTTAAACGGTAAAGGGATTATTAAAGAAGTTGGTAGAGCCGAAGGACCGGGAAGAGCGATTTTGTATGGGACTTCGAAGTTGTTTCTTGAGCAATTTGGACTACGTTCTATAGACGAGCTCCCACCTTTACCGGATAATGTGTCAGAAGACGATGTAGAAGAAGAAGTGGATTTATTTTTCACAAAGTTTCAAGAACAATTTTCTGCTGATCCACAGCTAGTGTTAAATGAAGAAGGAGAGATTACTGACGATGGGGAATGACTTAGTAAAGCAACAACTTGAATTAACGACAGCACATATTGAGAAAGCATCAAAAAAATTGAGAGAATATTTAAATGAGGCAACACTCTCAAAGTTAATGGAGGATCAGGCTACCTCTAAAGAAGATTTTCAATTAATCTTAGATCAATTTAGACGTTTACTCGTATTTTTTGATGAAGGCTTAAAATCAGGAAATGTCATACTTCGCAGTGAAAACTTTCGGAAAGGTGCTGCAGAAAAAACATTGTATTGGATTTTTCATCAATGTGTTGAGGAATTTTTTCAACCGCATTATGATATATGGTATGAAGATAGTAGGGCAGCATATACCGGAAGAAACGCTATTCGCTTCCGTACCGATGTTCCACAAGAAATAAAAGACCTTACTCGCGAAATTGAAGGTCCTTTACAAGAAGTGCGTGAAGAATTGGAATACTATGAAACAGACTATAGAACGAAAATAAGACAGAGAGAAGGAAAATAACACGTTAAAACCTGGCCCACTTTAAGGGGCCAGGTTTCATTTATCACAGATAATCGTCTGTAAATCTCACTGATTAACCATAGAGAGAAGAGGTAACTTATTTAGGCGGGCGAGGTTCGTTTTATATAGTAATATTTTTTATAAAAGGAGCACGATTTAGTTGTAAATAGAGGGGGGTTCCTTTATCCCATTCAGCGACCAATACATGTGAGACATGAAGGCCTTCTTTGGTTAACTTTTTATCGAGTTCCCCTATGGTCATTCCTGCTTGAGAGACATTATCTTCTATCCATTCTCCATCACTAATGAGTGTCATCGGGAGAGTAACACTACTAGGAGAAAGAGATAAATCTTCTCTTGTAATGGTTTGTTGAAGGCTTTTTTTTAACACATTTACCGTCCCGTTAGATTCAAGAATAGCGAACGCTACATCATTAAATGTGAAAATATCTTTATTACGTAATAAATTTTGTAATTGATGAAGATCAAGATTATTCTTCTTTAATTCTTCTCGGTCTATTTTTCCATTACGAATAATAATAGATGGTTTCCCTTCCAACAAACTCCTTGATCGCTTCCATTTTTGTGTAATCTTCTCAATAGCCGTAATTAATAACCCCCACAGCATAACAGCATATAAAACATAATTAATCCCAATTTGTTTATCATAAATAGCATTTCCCACGAGTTCACCCAAAATTAATGCAGATATAAAATCAAACGGTGTTAATTGTGTTATTTGCGTCTTTCCTAACACTTTAGTTAATAAAAGTAATGCGATAAAACCGACTAAAAGCTCGATGGTTAAAGAATAAAAATTTGTATTCAATTAAGATACCTACCTTTTTTGACAAGATAAGTATAGAATGAGCCGGTGATGAAGAAATTATGAGCGGTTAAATAGGTTGTTAAGCAAGATGTCCATTTCATGACAAAGTTCATGTGAACCCTGAATAAGTTTACCTGCTTCACTTTCTGTATTGTCAGCTGTACCTGGGAAAACAGTTTTAATTTTTCCATTTTTTGTGTACCAAAAGCGATCTAAATAATTATTAAAGATTTCCATAAAAGTCATAATAGTGTTAAAGTTCTCGGCAGAATAAATACCTTCAAGAGTTTTCTCAGGGACAATTGTATTTTTTGGAGCAAGCTCCATTTCTTTTTTATGTATCCCTTCCGCTTGTTTTTGGACCGCGTTTCTTATTCTAAGTAGCTGAAGCTCGACAGTCCGCCTCATTTCCTCTTTGTATTCTTCTGATTCAACTGGTGGCTCGTTCACAGTATTTTGTTGTTCAACTAAAGACTTCTTGTCTCTTTTTAGAAGAAGATACACGCTATAGAGCTGAGTTAAAAAAATGATGAGCAGTGAACTACTGATGATCCATAACCACATTTTATTTTCTCTCCTATCCCTCAAAATAATAATGATTAAAGTTATATTATCTCATATTAATCACAGAGATAAAGGGGAGGGTTTTTATCATAGATAAGCGTCCGTAAACCTCACGGGACAAAATAGAGAGGAGCAGTAACTCTATTTTTTAACGTATGTTAATATCCTTAACTAGCGAATCAGTAGGTGAAGAACGAAAACTCTCAGTGATTAAAGATTCGTTTTATAGGAGCCTATTAACGACTCTTTATGGATCAAACAATCATCAATATATACTTTTTTTTCCAACATAAAACAGCCATGAAGAACGATACTAACGGTATGACATAAGAAAGGGTGGCTTAGCACATGAAAAAAATCCTGATTTTTCTGTTGTTGCTGAATACTTTAACAGCTTGTCAAACAGCAGAGGAAGGTTCGGTTGGTAAATTTGCAACGACTAATGAAACAGTTTCTCAGGATTTAGCTGAAAAAGCTGAAGCAACAGTTGAAGTGTTGCATCGCGTGGATCAAGCTGAAGCTGTGTCTTTTAAAGATGACGTATATGTGTATTTAAATGTCACAGGTTTTGACCGTTTTTTTTTAAAAGATATTCGTAGTCAGGCAGAAAAAAAGCTAAAATCTTCTCTGCCTGAAGGAAAAGTGCACGTTTCTACAGATAAAAAAATAGAGATGGAAATTAAAGAATTAAAACAGAAGCTGGGTGCTCAACAAATTACGAAAAAAAACGTTGAAAAGGATACGAAAAAAATTAAGAAGGACATGGAAGGATAGGTGTTAAATCAGCATGAGTAAAAAATCAAATCTAACACCGGCACAGCAAGCTTACCAAAAAATAGCTGATAAACATGAAACAAAACGACCAGTAGGAAAAAACTGTATAAAAGCATTTATTATTGGCGGTCTTGTTTGCGCATTTGGCCAGCTTATTCAGAACGGATACATTTATTATTTTGACTTTACAGAAAAATCGGCAGGAGATCCAACTGTAGCAACACTCGTGTTGATCGCCAGCCTTCTAACCGGTATTGGTGTTTATGACAGATTTGGTCACTTTGCAGGAGCGGGCTCTGCTGTCCCTGTAACGGGATTTGCAAATGCCATGGCCTCTGCGGCTATTGAGCATCGAACAGAAGGTTATGTTCTTGGAGTTGGATCAAATATGTTTAAACTAGCGGGTTCTGTGATTGTATTTGGTGTATTTGCAGCTTTTGTGATCGTGCTTATTAAAATGATTTTCTTTCAACTTTAAGGAGGTGGCACTATGTTAATAGGTAATCGTTCATGGTTATTTGAAAACAGACCGGTTATCACAAGTACGGGGGTTGTTGGCGGACCTTTCGAAAAAAAAGGAAAGTTGACTGAGGACTTTCACAGCTTTTCGGAGGACTTGTGGTTTGGAGAAGATAGTTATGAAAAGGCTCAAAAAAAATTATTAGAAGAGGCATGTCATGAGGCTCTGAATCAAGGGAATTTACAGAAAGAGGATATTCAATTTATTTTTGCAGGCGATCTGTTAAATCAAATTACGTCTACAAGCTTTGCGTGTCGCAGTCTCTCTGTCCCATACTTTGGCTTATTTGGCGCCTGTTCAACTTCAATGGAAGGGTTAGCTCTTGCAGCGTTTATTGTCAATGGAAATGGTGCCAATAATGTTATAACGGGATCTGCTAGCCATAATGCAGCTGTAGAAAAAACATTTAGGTATCCTACAGAATATGGTTCTCAAAAACCTCCCACATCACAATGGACTGTAACAGCTGCAGGGGTAGGAGTAGTCTCATCCTCGGGCACAGGACCTGTTGTGACGTCTGCCACTATCGGTAAAGTCATTGATGAAGGATTAAAGGATCCTTTTAATATGGGAGGCGCAATGGCGCCAGCTGCTGTTGATACAATAAAGGCACATTTTGAAGACCGGGGTTTACCAAACGATTATTATGATCTCATCCTCACTGGGGATTTAGGTAAAATTGGTCACGCTGTGGCACTCGAATTATTTGAGAATGAGGGGATGCAAATTGATCAAAATATATTTCAAGATGCAGGGTTAATGATTTATAACGATAAACAACCTGTTCAATCAGGTGCTAGTGGTGCAGGATGTTCGGCAGCAGTCACTTATGGTCATATATATAACCGATTAAAGCAAGGTGATCTGAATAGAGTACTGGTTGTTGCTACAGGGGCTCTCCTTTCTCCACTAACTTTTCAACAGCAAGAGTCTATCCCTTGCATTGCTCACGCTGTTTCAATTGAAAGACAAGGAGGTTTTGTTCAGTGATTTTTGTGAATGCATTTATTGTTGGAGGATTAATTTGTGTCATTGGCCAGCTTTTGCTAGATGTAGGTAAATTGACACCGGCTCATACGCTTAGCACGCTTGTTGTAAGTGGGGCTATTCTCGATGGAATAGGGTTATATGAACCCTTAATCGACTTTGCAGGCGCAGGGGCAACCGTTCCTATTACGAGCTTCGGTAATTCACTTGTTCATGGTGCGATCACGGAAGCTAAAAGCACTGGATTGATCGGTATTCTAACAGGGATTTTCGAGGTGACAAGTGCTGGTATTTCATCGGCTATTATTTTCAGCTTTATTGCGGCCCTCATTTTTAAACCTAAAGGATAACTAATGTCTAAAGGGAGGGCCTTTTCGGGTCGCATCAATCGTTGATATATGTAATTGATGATCATCATTTATACTTGCAAATAGGACCTTTTCTGGATGAGCAATTCCCTTCTTCATGAGTTCATCATGAAGCCAAGAGACCGATAAACCGAGGTTTTCCAACACTTCTGTATACACTTTTCCTTCCATCATAACAGGGTACGCTAAATTAGACGTCCGTTTCGTCACATTAATGTCCTCAAGTGACACGGGTGTACTGCTATGAAACCGATAAACAGTCAGTTTTCCATTTGCCTCAATGATTGCTAATTTCACGATAGAGAGGTCAAAAATATCTTTTTCTCTTAACATCTGTAATATATTATCAATCGAATAGCGAATGTGTTCAATATTTTTAATAAGGAGCACACCGTTTTCTATTACCACTGTTGGTTCAAAGGTCATGACATGGCCGAACCAACGTTTTTTAATTATGAGGTAGCTAACAATGCGCTGTAATAAAGCGATAGTAATTATAGCTATAACTGTATGTATATGTTGAATATCTGGATCGGCTATATCTGCACCTGTTACTGAGGCAAGTGTAATAATAACGAGGAAATCAAATAAAGGGAGTTGCCCGATAGCGCGCTTTCCCATATACATGGTAACACCTAATAATAGAGGGAGAATGGTAAAGATACGTGCAATCACAACAAAGAATTCAAAAAACTGGTTCACTCATAACCCCTCCAAACTTCGGAAAATAGTATTAAATCAATAGATGTAGTTTAACCTTAGTCACATTCATTTTATTCTTCCAATAAACTTGGACATACTTGTCCGTCACATGCATAAACATCATTTAGAGGTTCTTTTATTAATGAAGAGGTGCATGATTGGACTGGAAGTACCGGACTAGGAGGAAGGGTATGAGAGTATTACTATTATGTGTTCTCTGTTTTATTTTTCTCGTATTGCCTGCTCAGGTTTCTGTAGAGGCACAGCAGGAATTTGCAGGTCATACGTCAGCAAAAGGAGCTGTGTTAATAGAGCAAGAAAGTGGTAGAGTGTTGTATGAGAAACAAGCAAGAACACCGATGAGAATTGCTAGTATAACAAAAATTATGACGGCGATACTGGCGATCGAGTCAGGAAAGCTTGATGAAGAAGTGACGATCTCATCACATGCCTATGGGACTGAAGGTTCGTCGATTTATTTGACTGAAGGGGAAAAAATCACCCTAAGGGATCTCGTTTATGGCTTGATGTTGCGATCTGGCAATGATGCAGCGGTAGCTATTGCGGAACATATTGGCGGAAGTGTGGACGGGTTTGTTTATTTAATGAATGAAAAAGCACGAGAAATTGGCATGGAACAGTCAGTCTTTTCAAACCCCCATGGCTTAGATGACCATGAAGAGCATTATTCAACAGCGTATGATATGGCATTATTAACACAATATGCTATGGAAAATCCGGTCTACCAAGAAATATCAGGGACCACCTCATACCGATCGACAACGCCAGAAAAGCGGGTCCGAGTTTTTAACAATAAAAACAAATTGTTAACCCAGCTTTACAAATATTCTACTGGGGGAAAAACAGGATATACAAAGCGGGCAAAACGTACTCTGGTTTCGACAGCGGAAAAAGAGGGGATGTCATTAATCGCTGTTACCATAAATGCTCCTAGCGATTGGAACGATCATATGAACTTATTTGAATGGGCTTTTGGCAACTTTGAAATGAATACGGTTGTATCAGAGGGCATCGTCGCTAATGTGAATGATTCATTTTATGAAAATAAGCTTCATGCTGAGTATACGTTTGGATACCCATTGTCACAGGAAGATAAGGGCCATTTAACTCATCGTCTGGTTTTATTAAGACCGAACTTAGAAAAGTGGGAAAGACAGGGGGTCCCTTACCCGATCGGCAGCGTACAAATCGAATTATATGACGATATAATCGGCACTGTACCAATAAAATATATATATGAAAACGATAAGAAACCTAGTTTTTATGAAAAATGGTTGAAACCGTGGCTGAAGTTCAACGAGGCGGAGACAAATGGTTAATATAATATGGGTTGGTTTATTTATTGTCGGTTTTATGTTTGCTGCCATAAATGGGAATATGGAACAAGTAAATGAAGCGGTATTTGCAGGGGCTAAAGAAGCTGTCACGATATGCATTGGTCTTATTAGTATTCTTACCTTCTGGCTTGGCATGATGAAAATTGCCGAAGTTGCGGGAATGTTAAGGGCTATAGGTAGAGTGCTTCAACCATTTGTAAGAAAATTATTTCCTGATATTCCGAAAGACCACCCGGCTATCGGCTACATTATTTCAAATATGAGTGCCAATTTATTTGGACTTGGTAATGCAGCAACTCCGATGGGGATTAAAGCTATGAAAGAACTAAAAGAATTAAATAATAATAAAGACGAAGCTAGTCGTTCAATGATCACCCTTCTGGCTATCAATACAGCAAGTATTACATTAATACCTACGACAGTTATATCCTTACGCATCGATTACCAATCGGCCGCTCCTACAGAGATTGTCATGACAACAATCATGGCGACAGCATGTTCTACTATTGGGGCTATTTTTATAGATCGGTATTTCTATTATAGACGTTTGAGAAAAGGATGTGGAGGCAATTGAGCTGGGTAACAACGGTATCTATATGGCTGATCCCCACCTTGATTTTAATTATATTACTCGTAGGGACTTGGAAAAAGGTTCCTACGTATGAAGCCTTCGTGGATGGTGCAAAAGAAGGGGTACAGATGGCATTTTCTATCGTCCCTTTTTTGGCAGGGATGTTGGTTTCTATTAAAGTATTCAGAGAATCTGGAGCATTAGATTTTTTTATCACTTTATCTGAACCAGTTTTATCGCTGTTTTATATTCCAGCAGAGATCATTCCATTAGCGTTGATTCGCCCCCTCTCAGGAAATGGGGCTCTCGGCATGACAAGTGATCTCATTGCTACGTATGGCCCAGATTCTTTCATTGGCAGACTTGCTTCTACGATGCAAGGGAGTACTGATACGACTTTTTATGTTTTGACAGTCTATTTTGGCGCAGTAGGCATACGAAAAATGGGAGATGCACTAAAAGTGGGTCTAGCAGCGGATGTGATCGGTGTGATTGCCTCTATACTAATAGTGAGAGCGGTTTTTTTATAACGATTAAGACGTAAAATTTGCCCTATATCATTTGATAGAAGGGCTTTTTATTGTATCTTCCTACAAAAAAAGCTAAAATTAAAGTTTGAAATACAATATTTTTCGCCGACACTGAAAAAAGAGCTGAAACTGGAGTGGTTTATAGATGGAACGCTTACAAAAAGTGATTGCACAAGCAGGGATTACCTCAAGAAGAAAAGCAGAGCAGTTAATTATAGAAGGGAAAGTGACAGTGAATGGTAAGGTGGTCACTGAACTTGGTACAAAAGTTGATTCTTCAAAAGACGACGTTGTTGTAGAAGGGGTTCCTATTGACAAAGAAGAGCCGGTTTATTATATGCTGTATAAGCCTTCTGGTGTTATTTCCAGTGTCTCGGATGAGCATGGTAGGAAAGTGGTTACCCAATATATCCCCACTGATAAGAGGATATTCCCTGTAGGACGTTTAGATTCAGATACCTCAGGGTTGCTCTTGCTTACAAATGATGGTGATTTCGCTAATACCCTCATGCATCCGAAATATAAAGTGTCTAAAACGTATATTGCAAAAGTTGAAGGTATTGTCTTTAGAGAGCAGCTGAAGCAACTTGAAAGAGGAATAAAACTGGAAGATGGTAAAACCGCTCCAGCGAAAGTGAAAGTATTAAAAGCTGATAGCAAAAAAAATACCTCGGTGATCGAGATGACGATTCATGAAGGGCGTAATCGTCAAGTAAGACGAATGTTTGAAGCGATTGGCCACCCCGTTATTAAGCTTAAACGGGAACGTTACGGATTTTTAAATTTAAAAGGATTAAATGCGGGAGAGTGTCGTGAGTTAAGACCGCATGAAGTGAAACAGCTCAGAGATTTAGCTGTCACATAATGTTCACATTTTCTCTTCTGTATTAACTGTTAACACTATTTTTGTAGTGTTAACATAGAGGGAGACAACTCGTTTAATGGGGGAAGAGTATGAAAAGACGGCGTTTAATTATACGTTCTGCCATCCTGCTTGTGATGGTTATTGCTGTGGGGTACACGTTATATAGTCAGTTCTCAGAAGAAAGAGGCGTTGTTGATACAGGGGATATAGCGCCAAACTTTGTACTAGAAGATATGGAAGGCAATCGATTGGAGCTCAATGAGCTTCGTGGAGAAGGTGTTTATGTTAACTTCTGGGCAACGTATTGTAGGTATTGCCGTGAGAAAATGAGTTATTTTGAGGAGTTTTATGAAGAATATGCTGAAAAAGGGGTGAAGATTGTCTCTGTTAATGTAGATGAAACGACCCTTCAAGTAGAAAGGCATAAAGACAGACAAGGGCTAAGTTATCCTTTGTATATCGACCGTAATATGCTTGTTAGTCATGCTTATGGTGTGAATAGTCTGCCTGCTGCTTTTTTAATTAATGAGGATGGAGAGGTTATTGAGAGACAAGTTGGCGCTCAGACGAAGGAAGAAGTCATAGCGGCACTAGATGAACTAATACCCGAGAGTTAATAATGGGGGATTAATATGGATAAAGTCAAATGTGAGTGTGGACACGTAAATCCTTACGGAACTTACTTATGTGAATCCTGTGGGAAGCCATTGATAGAAGATACGACTAAACTGGCAAATATGCGTTATGAAGGGGTTGCCCGCCGTTCTCAAACATATCAGAGAACGGTGGTGGATAAAATATGGAATTTCTTTTCTTCTGTAAAAGTGGGTATATGGATAATAGTCGCCATCCTTCTAGCATCATCGTTAGGGACTATTTTCCCGCAAGAGATATACATACCACCTGGGGAAACCCCAACCGTTTATTATGAACAGGAGTACGGTATTTTAGGGAAGCTCTATTATCAATTAGGCTTCCATAACCTTTATCGATCTTGGTGGTACATACTACTTATTGCATCACTTGGTATCTCGCTAGTCATATGTAGTCTTGATCGAGTTGTTCCTCTATATAGAGCTTTAAAAACGCAACGAGTGACGCGACATGAAGGTTTCTTAAAACGACAGCGTCTTTTTCTTGAGACAAAGAAGGTAACTGATATTAGTGAGGAATTAACGAAAGCTGAGAAACTTCTTAAAGAGAGACGTTATAAAATTCGTAAAGAGAACGGCAATATTCTTGCAGAAAAAGGACGGTTTTCCAGATGGGGGCCGTATGTCAATCACATTGGTCTAATTATTTTTCTTATTGGGGGCATGCTACGCTTTTTTCCTGGCATGTATTTGGATGAGTATATTTGGGTACGTGAAGGTGAAGAAGAGGTCATTAATGGGACTGATGGCGAGTATTTTTTAAGAAACAATGAATTCATTATGGATTTATATGATGAAGAAGAAGAGGAACATTATGCTGAAGCTATTGAACGAGCTGGAGGCGTTATAGTTAGGAATTATCAAACGAATGCAACGTTATTAAAACGAACAAATGAAGGAACCGTTGGCAGTGAAACAGAACTTCAAGAAGTAAAGGAAGCTGAGATTCGTGTTAATCAACCGCTTACGTTTGATGGATTTTCACTTTATCAGGTTGACTATAAGTTAAATGAATTATCAACGTTTACATTTAGGTTGGAAAGCGATACGGTGGATGAAGATTTGTCAGGCATGGAATTTAAAGTGGATTTAAATGACCCTCAAAATGTGTATGAATTTGATAATGGTTATAGGATTGAGATTAGAGAATATTTTCCTAACTTCACGTTTAATGAGGACAGAGAACCGACGACAATTAATCGTATACCAGATAATCCAGCGATCGTATTTGAAGTGTTTACACCAGATATGGATCCAGAGGAGGAAACAGGTGAACTCAGTTTAATTGGTATTCAAATGAATGAGCATTTAAATCCTGATGGCGATGTCCATGACCATACGATTCGATTTACGGATGCTGAAATGGTAGATGTAACAGGGCTAACTGTGAGGAAAGACAATACGTTACCTTTTATAATTGTTGGTGGGATTATATTTATGGTCGGGCTTGTACAAGGCTCATATTGGTTTCATAGACGTATATGGTTGCAGGAACGTGATGGTACGTTACTAGTAGCTGGACACGCCAATAAAAATTGGCATGGTTTAAAGAAAGACTTTCTTTATCTATCAGAGCATACAAAGATAGATATTCCGATTGATCAGACAGAAGCTGAAACATCTGATCAGAGCGATAGCCAAAAAGGAGGAGAGTGACTCCATGTTTCAACTAAGTATGAATATGTTATACACAGCGTTTTTCTTCTTTTTACTTGCCACTATTTTTTATGCGGTATCAATCACAGGGAAAAAATTTAAAAATCGTCGAGGAGAAGAACATAATAAGTCTGCCTTGATCGGTTATTTTTTCTCTATTGGTGGGTTTGTCTTTTCGCTAACATATTTTATTACTCGCTGGATAGCAGTAGGCTATGCACCAGTCAGTAATATGTTTGAGTATACTACCGCTTTAGGTATTGCTATCTCGCTAGCTTTTGTCATTATTTACCCAATTTACAAAATAAATTATTTAGGCCTGTTTACAATGCCTGTTGCCATGTTAATTATTGCCTACGCCTCGCTTTTTCCAACCGAAAAACAGGCTTTGATTGCTGCATTACAATCACACTGGTTAACAATACATGTTATTACAACTGTTATTGGACAAGGCATATTAGCTATTGGATTTGCTGCTGGTCTTTTGTATTTAGTGCGGGTAATAGATTTTACTAAAGCCTCTAAAAAGGTAAAAGGCGTCGAGTTTATCATGTTCTCATTAATTGCAGTGCTAGCGTATGTGTTAGTGAATATCGGTTTTGGGTTGGCTAATTATGAAGCTGTTTTCACGTATGTGGATGAGCAAGAAAATGTAGCAGAAATGGTCTATCATGTACCTCCGCTTATTGGTCCTCATGAAGGAGAGTTGATATCCGACCAAGGTATGAATCCACTCATCTCTACACCAGCAAATATTCGGAGTGGGGGTGTCAATATGGTTGTGTGGTCCGTATTAACAGGATTAATCATATATTGGCTTTTACGACTCATTTTTCGTAAGCCGCTTGGTGGTACTCTTCAACCGATAGTGAAAAACGTAAACCCTCAATTAGTAGACGAAATTAGTTATCGGGCGATTGCTATTGGCTTTCCTATCTTTACACTTGGCGGTCTGATTTTTGCCATGATCTGGGCTCAAATTGCTTGGACAAGATTTTGGGGATGGGATCCAAAAGAAGTATGGGCGCTTATTACATTCTTATTCTATGCCGCGTACTTGCATTTACGTTTATCACGGGGCTGGCATGGAGAAAAAAGTGCATGGCTATGTGTTGTAGGGTTCGCTCTTATTATGTTTAATCTTGTATTCGTTAATCTTGTTATTGCCGGATTGCATTCATATGCCTAGTCATTTATTGCCTGCTCTTAAATAAGAGCGGGCTCTTGTACTAGTCTTATGAAAGAGTATACACGCAGTGCCATGAACATGTTACAATAAATTGTGAACAAATTGGACGGAAGGTCCTGACAACTGTAAGAGTATAAACCACAGAATTGTGGCTTAAACTTAAGGGGGATTAAAATATGGCTGACGAAGCAAAAATATTAGTTGTTGATGATGAAGAGCGTATAAGAAGACTATTAAAAATGTATTTAGAACGTGAAGAGTATGATGTGGATGATGCAGAAAATGGAGAAAAAGCCCTCCAAATGGCTTTAGATACGGATTACGACTTAATTGTTTTAGATTTAATGATGCCTGGTATTGATGGTATTGAAGTATGTGAAGAGATTAGGAAACATAAAGCGACGCCCATAATCATGCTAACTGCAAAAGGTGAAGAAACTAACAGAGTTCAAGGTTTTGAGGCAGGAACGGACGATTATATTGTGAAGCCGTTTAGCCCCCGTGAAGTGGTGTTACGTGTTAAAGCTCTATTACGTAGAGCATCTTCTACTAAGTTTTTGCAAACAGAGACAACGACCAAGGATGTACTCGTATTTCCTCACTTAACCATTGATAATGATGCACATAGAGTGACAGCAGATGGCAACCATATTAATCTAACACCTAAAGAATATGAACTGTTACATTATCTTGCTCAAGCACCTGACAAAGTGTTTGCGAGGGAGCAGTTATTGAAAGATGTGTGGAATTATGAGTTTTTTGGCGACCTTCGAACAGTTGATACTCATATTAAACGTCTCCGTGAAAAATTAAATAAAATGTCACCTGAGGCTGCGAACATGATCTCCACTGTTTGGGGAGTTGGATATAAATTTGAGGCAGTGAAAGACTAATGTTTTTTTGGCGGAGCGTCGTAGGGAAATTGTGGTTTACAATACTTCTTCTCGTCTCAGTTGTACTTGTTATACTTACCGTGCTACTTCTACAATATTTCGAGCGGTTTCATACTGATCAAGCTGAAAGTGAACTCATGAACCATGCGCACTTAATTGTCTCGTTATTAGAAGAAGAAGGTGTGGATGAGTCAGCACTTGCGATGAGTCGAAATATTTCTGCTACTTATGAAACCGAGGCGTTAATTATTCGAAATGAAGAGGACTACTGGTATACAACTGAAGGCGATTCCTATGACATGCCTATTACTCTCTTCCATGAAGATAATGTGCTGTCACGAGTGATTGAGTTTCAAGAAACCATCGTTACTGAATCGGATTATACGTTCCCTGTGAGAGGAGAACAGATAAGTGAAGAAATGATGGTTGTAGGACTGCCTGTTGAATTTATTAACGGGGAGTATGGGGCACTTTTTATGTATCAATCACTTGATGTGGTAGAAGAAGCTTCAAACCAAACTAAAAATATTATTTATCTATCAGCCGGAATTGCCATTATTTTAACAACCGTCTTTGCTTTTTTCTTGACAACGCGCATTACAGCTCCGCTTAGAAAAATGCGAAAAGCATCTTTAGAAGTTGCTAAAGGAAACTTCGATACGAAAATTCCAATATTAACTACTGATGAAATTGGGTTGCTTGCTATTGCGTTCAATAGAATGGCCAGGGCACTTAATACGAATTTAAATGCACTTAACCAAGAGAAGGAGCAACTGTCTAGGATATTAAGTTCGATGGCAGATGGGGTTATAACGTTAGATAGAGACGGAGAAGTGATGGTAACGAACCCGCCGGCCAACGAATTTATTGGTGCTTGGCTATATGAACAAGGTTATGAAGTGGAAGAGTCTGGTCAACTCCCTGAAGAGCTTCAATCTTTATTTGAAAAAGTCGTCACTGAAGAAATGGAGCAAATGGGTGAGGTAGATGTACAAGGGCGTAGCTGGGTGATTTTAATGACACCGTTGTATGACCATGAGCATGTGAGAGGGGCAGTGGCTGTTCTTCGTGATATGACGGAAGAACGAATGCATGATAAATTAAGAAAAGATTTTATCGCCAACGTATCACACGAGCTTCGTACACCTATTTCTATGTTACAGGGCTATAGTGAAGCAATTATTGACGATATTGCAGGGAATGAAGATGAGAAAAGAGAGTTGGCCAAAATTATTTACGATGAATCCTTAAGGATGGGTCGTCTAGTTAATGAGTTACTTGATCTAGCCCGCATGGAAGCTGGACATATTCAGTTAACAATAGAAGCTCTTGATTTAGAAACATTAGCAACTAAGATGTTGCGGAAATTTAAAGGTATAGCAAAAGAACATAAGGTGAAGCTTGAAGGGGATATTCAACCTATTGAAAAAGCAGTGATGGCTGACTCTGACAGGTTAGAACAGATCTTAACAAACCTTATTGACAATGCGATACGTCATACGCCAGAGTCCGGCACAGTAACATTAAGAGTAGAAGCAGTTCTTAATGGCGTTAAATTAGAAGTAGTAGATACAGGAGCAGGCATACCAGAAGAGGACTTACCTTTTGTTTTTGAACGCTTTTATAAAGCAGATAAAGCACGAACACGTGGAAGAGCAGGGACAGGTTTAGGATTAGCTATCGTGAAAAATATTGTAGATGCACATAAAGGAAAAGTATCAGCTCATAGTAAAGTAAATGAGGGGACAACGTTTTCGGTCTATTTACCTTACATTTCCTCTGATAAATGAAGGGCATCGTGAAAAGAGTAGTATTATACTTAATAGCAAACAGATAAAAACAATCCTCTCTAACTGCTTGGTTTAGAGGGATTGTTTTTATTAAAGTAGAGGGGGATAGACGCTGAAGGTTTCTATTACAGCTGGACGCTGTGTTGAAACCTATGGGTTTGGAAAGATGAGACGTTTTTGGTTGTGAAGAAGAAGACTTGTCTTCAAGTGAGTCGTAAAACTATTTTCTATCTTTATTAACTTCTCGAATGACATGTGACAATTCAGGAATTATAAGCTTTTCCATAGCTAACTTTACGGCACCACTAGAGCCAGGGGTGGAAAAAATAGCCGTGCATCCCCTTATACCGGCGGTAGCTCTACTTAACATTGCGGCAGGCCCAATGTCTAACTCATAACTTAAATAGCGAAACAATTCGCCGAAGCCAACTATCTCTTTGTCCAACATTTGTTTTACAGCTTCGAACGTTGTATCTCTCAATGCTAACCCTGTTCCACCATTAATTAATAATGCTTCAATGTCTTTGTTTTGATCGGCTAATCTTATGTATTCTTGAATCTCTGTAAAGTCATCTTTTGTAATCACACGTTTTAGCACGCGATGTCCTGCTTCTTGAAGGGCATGAGACATAAACTGGCCACTCTTATCTGTTTCGATTGTTCGTGTATCAGACACTGTAAGAACCATACAGCTGATGGAATGTGGGGCTTCTTTCTTATGTTCAGTTACACTCATATATATATCCCCCTATAATAAAAGTAATGATAGTTATTATTATAACAATTGAAAAGCTCTAAGGACAAAAATAAAGTGAATTAATAGCAAACAAGAAGAAAGTGAGGTAATAAATCCATATGAAAATTTATACAAAACAAGGCGATGAAGGACAAACACAATTGATCGGTAAACGAGTGAAAAAGACACATGCAAGAGTTGAAGCATACGGTACGTTAGATGAATTAAATAGTTGTATCGGTTTGGCGGTAGTCTACGCCAAGGAGGAAAAGCATGAAGATATTGTCGGTGACTTAACAACTATTCAACATGAGTTATTTGATTTAGGTGGCGATTTGGCTAACGTCACAAAAAAACAAGACTGGAAGATAGGCTTACATGCGCCAGAGAGGCTGGAGAGCTTAATAGATAAACACTGGGAGGAGGCACCGCCGATAAAAGCATTTATTCTTCCAGGGGGTGGGAAGTTATCTGCTCAACTTCACGTTTGCCGAACGATTACAAGGCGAGCTGAGAGATTAACGGTTAATTTAGAAGTAGATAGTATTCCGCCAGCGGCCTTACCATACCTAAATCGCCTGTCTGATTACTTCTTTGCTGCAGCTCGGGCTGTGAATGCTAGGAGTAGGACGGAGGATATCTTATATGAGCATGGGAATGATAAACAAGAGTAACTATTCAGCCTGAACGTTATAATGAAATTGTCGACACGAAGAAACGTCCGTTGGTTGTTAAGAAGGACCTGAAAAACGGTGACTCCTGGAGGAGGCGCCGCAGTGGTTCTAATAAACATGAACTTAAAAGACCGTCTCTTTAGACTGACCTAGTCATATGAGACAGTAATAAAACACCTTCCTAGGCTGCCATATCACCAAACTTTATTGGTGTGTGGTAGCCTAACTTTTCTTGGATACGCTCTTCGTTATAATACGTCATAAATTGATCTACACGATCCTTGACTTCTTCTAAAGACAAAGAATTGAATTTAACATACTGAAATTCTTCTGATTTCAAGTTCGAATGGAAGGACTCAATAACTGCGTTGTCCCAACAGTTTCCTCTGCGTGACATACTACTGACTAAATTCTTTTCTTTAATCCGATTTTGATAAGCATAAGAAGAATAGACACTTCCTTGATCTGAATGGATGATGACTCCTTTGGGGTTTCCTCGCTTTTCTAGTGCTTCATCTAAGGTATCAATCACCAAAGGGATTTGTTGATGAGTATAAAGCTTATAAGCCACGATTTGATTATTAAACAAGTCTATAATCGTTGATAAGTATAAAGTGTCTGGACCATATTGAATGTAGGTAATATCCGTTACCCACTTTTCGTTAGGTTTACTTGCATGAAACTCTCGCTGTAATAAGTTTGGCGCGATAACGACGGATTCCCCTTGAGATTTCCACCTTCTTTTTTGCTTTACTCTACATTGAAGATGATGTTCTTGCATGATCCGTTGAACGGTATTGCGATTTAATTTGATCTGGTAATCACGTTTTAATAGCTCCTTGATTTTACGGTGACCATATCGATACTTTGTTTTTTCGCAAAGGTAAATAATCGTTTCCTCTTCCTTAGACAACTCCACTGGTTGCGCAGATGCCCAGCGATAATAGGTCGATCTGGACACATTTAAAGCTGATAAAATAGCTGACACTGTATATTTTCCCCGTAAAGTTTGGACTAGTTGGAGGACGATTTCTTTCTCAACTCCTTTTCGATCTCCAAATACTTTTTTAAGATGTCATTTTCCTGTTTTAAATGATTCATTTGGCGTTCTTTTTTCTCTTCATCACTTGAACTATCAGGCCCATGTCCATATGAATATTGTTTTCCTATTGGTTGATCGAATCGATGAACCTGATTTTCACGATACCACTTCATCCACGTTTTGATTTGGGACACATTTTTAATCCCATACTTCTCCATGATCTCACGATTAGTAAACTGCCCACTCATCTTATCTTTCACGACTGCCCACTTAACCTCATTTGAATATACGTTTTTGCCCATGCAAAAACACCTCCGAATTAGTACTTTGTTTAAGTGTACCATTTCGAAGGTGTTTTATAGTGTCCCAATAATTTAGGTTAGTTTACTTTTAAGTAAAGTGAGAGACGGTCTTTTATTTTTAGATAAGAATTTCAATTTCAGCTTGTTCCCGAAGATCATCTAAATATAGGTCTAACTTTAATTCATTCTCAATGTCTTCTTGAATATCTTCAAATTCTCCGATTTGTGGGTTGTTCATAACGATTTCTTCATAATATTCTCTAGCCTCATCTTCACTAACTTCGTAAAGGTCTTCATCTAGGTGAGCCATTGTTTGAAGCTCTTGAACGCGTTTCATTTGACGAATATCATCTTCTAATTGCTCTAATGTGTAATTTTGCATTTCTAAAGCTTGCTCAAATTCTTCTTCTTCTTCGAATTGCTCACGCATTTGATCGAGCTCTTCTTCAACTTGCTCATCACTTACTTCGATGTTTTGAGCATCTGCTTCTTGGTTAAGTAACTCTTGATTCACAAGTAAGTCAAGGATATCTTGTTGCAGTTCTTGGATCATTGCGACATTTTCTTCATCTTCAGGATCCAAACCTTGCTGAGCTAAAAGCATTTCATATTGAGACATTTGCATTTGTAATTCTTCCATTGGTATTTCTTCTCCATTAACAATAGCAATAGGCTCGTCAGGATCTGCTTCTAAAGCTCCTTCTTCGTTCATTGCTGTTTCATTATTATTTCCGCCATCTTCTGGCACGTTCTCTGTCGTTTCATTCGTATTATTTGGGTCATTCTCTACATCATTTGTATTCTCTCCGCCACAAGCTGCTAAAACAAGCATTGTAGAAAGTGGGATAGCAAGGAAAGCTTTTTTGTCTACACGCTTCATTTTCATCATCAACCTTTCACTGTTTGTCTTACATTGGTTATCAGCTTATCATAGGCATATTGGTAATTTCAATTTTTGAATTCTATAAAAGTATGGCCTCCGAGAGGAAAGTATGTAAGGTTATGTCGATAGAAAGAAAAAAAGCTCTCCAACTGTCATATGTTGGAGAACTCTTTATAGAAAAGTATTATAATTCTATGTTTGAAACGGAGACAATATCGGTGATTTTTTGGAACTCTTCAATGACTTTTTCATCACATTCCTTATCAGTAGATAATAACATAATAGCTTTCCCGCCTTCATGTTTCCGCCCTACTTGCATCGTTGCAATATTGATATCATGTGTACCAAGCAGTAAACCGACTTTTCCTATGACACCAGGTTGGTCATTGTGCTGGATGAATAACGTATGCTTTGCAGGTTGAAAATCAAGAGAGAACTCATTAATTTGAACGATACGAGGGCCGATCTCTCTACTGAAAGTACCATAAATTTCAAGCGTGTTTTGTTCACCGATAATGGTAGCCTTAATAAAATTTGAGTAGCCGCGGGATTCACTTTCATGCTTTTCGACCACTTCTATTTCTCGCTCTTTTGCAATCCAAGAAGCGTTTACTTCATTGACATAGCCATCTATACGGTGGCGTAAAAAACCAGCTAAAAAACTTCGGTTAAACAGGCCAGTTTCTTGGTGTGAGATTTCACCAGCATAGCTAAGTTCAACCTTTTTTACCGGTTCTCTAAATAATTGGGACGTAATCTCCCCAAGACTTCTTGTTAGTTGTGTAATCGGTGCAAATTTCTCAAATACATCTGCATCTAGGTAAGGCAAGTTCAATGCATGAGGAGCAGGTTTGCCGTTTAAATAATCCATCACTTCAACAGCAACCTGTGCCGCCACATTCTTTTGGGCTTCTGTTGTAGAGGCTGCAATATGCGGTGTCGTTATAACTTCATCTAATTCTGTTAATGGGTGATTTTGCGCAGGTTCCGATTCATAAACATCGACTGCTGCTCCTCCAACATGTCCGCTTTTTATTGCTTCATATAAAGCATGTTCATCAATAATACCGCCTCTTGCGCAGTTTAATAAATAAACGCCAGGCTTTGTTTGTTGTAATGTCTCTTTATTTAACAGGCCTTTCGTTTCTTTTGTTAAAGGAGTATGAATGGAGATAAAATCACTTTGTGATAAAAGCTCGTGAAGCTCAACAGGTTTCACATGATGCTTTTCTGCACGAGATTGTGTTAAAAAAGGGTCAAATGCAAGGATGTTCATACGGAAAGCGCGAGCGCGAGCGGCTAATTCTGCTCCAATTCGACCAAATCCCAGTATGCCTAGTGTTTTGCCATAGAGCTCAGTTCCTTGGAATTTCTTACGGTCCCATCTCCCTTCTTTCATTGACTGGTTTGCTAATGGAATATTCCTTGCAAGGGAGGCGAGCATAGCAAATGTATGTTCAGCGGTAGAAATTGTATTTCCATCAGGTGCATTAATGACGACAACACCATTTGAGGTGGCAGCTTCCATATCGACATTATCCACGCCAACGCCAGCTCGGCCAATAATCTTTAAGCGAGGCATTTTTTCGATGACCTCTTTCGTCACAGTGGTGGCACTTCTGATCAGAAGGGCATCTACTTCTTCGAGTGGAGTTGTCGTTGTGGTGATTGATTCGAAAATAACATTCATAAGTGAACTATCGATTACAGGCTTTAAACCATCCTTATCCATTTGATCAGAAACAAGGACATTAAATAATTCTTTATCAGTTTTAACAGCTTGCTGTGCGTGTACCATGGTTCATCTCCTAACGTGCTAATTTTAAACTATAGTAACATGAAAGAGAGGAAACAATCTATAGGTTTAGCACATTAATTTAATAAAGTGTCGAAAAGTTCAATCAACTGTCATATAACGTAATAATATAAAATGGAATTGAAACTGCTATATGTAGCATGTAAACTTAAAAGGGGAAGGCTAGTTAAATATACAAAAGGAGACAGCCTATGTGGGAGAATATTATGCAGAAGTCAGCTCTATTTGAAGGGCTGTCAGCAGACGAATTAAGACCAGTTATTGCGATGGGGAGAAAAATACGGCTAAAAGATAAAGAAACGTTATTTTTTGAAGGTGAAGAAAAAAATGCATTTTACATATTAGGTAAAGGTACGATACTGATTAGTAAGCTGACAGAGGAAGGTAGTGAAAGTCTCATAAACGTGTTAGGGGAAGGGGAAACATTTCCGCATACCGGTTTCTTTAAAAAAACCTTTTATCCTGGGACTGCAACTGCTAAAAAAGACGTCACAGTCCTAGCTATACCGATAGACAAATTTGAACTTTTTGTTCGAGATAAACCAGAACTCATGTTTCGAATTATAGAGATGATGAACTCTAAAATCATTTATTTACAGAAGAAATTAAATGAAGTATTGTCTTTAAATGTTGCCTCACGGTTAAAAGCAGCTATGGCTTATTTACATGATACCCAGGGGAAGCATATTATTTTAACACATCAAGAATTAGGGAACATCATCGGCGCTTCACGTGAAACGGTTAGCAGACAACTTAAAAAATGGGAACGAGAAGGTTGGCTTGAAGTTAAAAAAGATAAAATCATCCTTAACTCAACGGTTGAATTATAGGCATTAAACACAGATAGAGCAACTAAAAAACCACCGGCTATGACCGGTGGCAAATCTTTAACCTATTCGAATTTTAAAGCATCGCCTTCAAACGGCTCATCCGCAATCTTAATTGAGTCGGTTGGGCATCCGTCCAACGCATCCTCCATATCTTCATGAAGCTCCTCGGGAACTTCTTTCGTTCCTTGATTATCATCCAGAATTACCCATGCAATGCCATCATCATCATAATCATAAATATCTGGAGCAGCAGCTCCACATGCTCCACAGGCGATGCAGGTGTCTTTGTCTACAATCGTGTACTTTGCCATAACAAAAGCCTCCCATTAAAAGTATTATATGAACCCTTCATGATTCTCTCTATAGAGTGTATTCAAATCATCGATAAACCAACTCGGAAAACACGAGGGGATACTATCCAATCATACCAATTTGTGTTCTAAGATCTATCGATAGTTTTGAACGCTCTTTATATAAAAAAGGGTGTTTTAACCAAGAACAAATTCACAAGAAGTTTGTTCTTCCTATTCTACATTGTAAATGTTCTCACTTAACATTTCAATAAAAAAATAATTGAGAATGCTTATCAGCAAAGGGTTTTGCTAGCTTAGCAACTGTTCATCAATTATACTTATGAGGATAGAGAGAGGAGAAAAGTAATGAATTTTCTTCAATTTTTAATTTTACAGCTTCTTCATAAATGTCGAGGTGAAAAAAGCTTAAATGGTGTTATTCATCTTTTAAAAGGGAAACGATCAGCCCAAACAATTCAAGATATTATGCTCTTTAATTTACAATCTTATGCAGCTATGTTAAAGCAATGGGGATTTAGTGAGTTAGATAACAATGTCACTGAATTGAAAGTGAAAGGTTGGATAAGTGACACTGATAAAGTAGCGCTACTCACTGAAGAGGGTATTAAAAAGATGAAGCACGCCTCCTTGCAATATGAGATACCTCCCCAGTTTAACGGGTTAAAATATGAATGGGACAATACTGCTGAGCATGTGTGGCAAAGTATAGCTTTACTTGTTCAATCAATTTCTTATTTGAAAATGAATCACTCAATGTTTATACCAATTAGTTATCATCATTCAGCACAGACTACTGTAAGAAAGATAGTGTTGAACCACGGCAATGTACTAAGTATGGGGAATCAAGTGTATAACGAATTAACAGATATGTTACAAAAACTACCGGACGAAAAAGCGACCCTTTTTGTGGATCGGCTAACGTCTAGTGATAGAATTGGTAAAACATACGAACAACTAGCTAGTCGTTTTCATCACGATGCTTTATATACTTTCATACAATTTAGAGGAATTATTCATACATTCATAAGCCAAATCGAAGAAGCTTCAACATACCCTATGTTATCTCAATTGATCCCAGAAAATAGAACGTCTCTTAATTTAACACATACAGCTGAAATAACACGGAAACTATTAATGAATGGTTATACCCGGGATGAAATAGCTAAGAGAAGAGACTTGAAAAAAAGCACGATAGAAGATCATATCATAGAAATTGCCATTCATGATGAGCATTTTGATTATCAGCCATATATAACGAATGACCAGCTGACACTGATTGAAAATACAGCTAGAAAACTGCAAACAAACAGGTTAAAAGTTATTAAGGATCATTTAAATGGAGATGTGAGTTACTTTCAAATTAGGCTTGGATTATCAAGAAAAAGGAGAGACCTCCATGCGAGCGATACATGATGTATTAAGGGAAGAGTTTGGTTATTCATCTTTCCGAGAAGGGCAGCAACCTATCATTGAGGCCGTATTAACTAAACAAGATGTACTAGCCATATTGCCTACAGGAACTGGGAAAACGCTTTGTTATCATTTGCCGTCCAAAATAATGAATGGGCTGACTCTTGTCATTTCTCCGCTTGTATCGCTAATGGAAGACCAAGTGACACAAATGAGAGCTAACGGAGAGAAAAAAGTAGCTCATCTAAGTAGCATGTTAGATACAAGTGAAAAGTATGACATATTAAATGATTTGAATCGTTTTAATTTAATTTTTATCTCTCCAGAAATGCTTACAATGCCATTTATTTTAGCAAAACTGACAGAAACGAGTATCTCACTTTTTGTAGTTGATGAGGCCCACTGCATTTCTCAATGGGGCCATGAATTTCGAACAGATTATTTAAGACTGAAAAATGTTAGAAAAACATTTGGGAATCCCCCCTGTTTAGCCTTAACTGCTACGGCCACACCTAAAGTTGAAAAAGACATTTGCTATCATCTAAATCTAGAAAATGAATGTATCTATCGTTTACCAGTTAACAGAAATAATATATTTATGACAGTTGAGAAATATAAGGATCAAACTGAAAAGGAAGCAAGGTTTGCTGATCTTATCATAGAAGCAGAGACACCAGCCATTGTTTATACAGGCACACGTCAAAAAGCTCAATACACGGCTGAATATTTACAAAAGAATGGGCTGAAGCGAACTGCTTATTATCATGGGGGTATGACAAAAGAAGATCGGCTTTTAGTACAACAACAATTTTTGTACCATGACATTGATATCATGTGCTGTACGAATGCCTTTGGAATGGGAATTAATAAACCAGATGTTCGAAGTGTGTTTCATTTGCATGTACCGTCATCCGTGGAACACTATATTCAAGAGATAGGCCGTGCTGGCAGAGATGGAAGGCAAAGCACAGCTTATATGATATTTTGTGAGGAGGATGTCATCTTACCTGTGGCATTCATCGAAGAGGAGTTTCCGGAAAGAACTGTACTTAAAGAGATGTTTTCACAGAAGGATATTGTTGGAAAAACATTCAAAGAAGTAACCCTTCTGATTCAACTTCCTGAAAAACAAGAAAAAATGTTATATTATCAGCTCGAGAAACGTCAATTGATCATGAACGGTGTTTTCACAAACTATGCTAATAAACCGGATGTTGCCGATGAGCTAATTCATTATTTTGAGAAAAGAAAAAAAGAGAAGCTTCAATTATTATGGCAGATGAGACATCTAGCAGAAACAACACAATGTCTCAGGGAAGAAGTAGCTCGCTATTTTCATGAAACAGTCGTTGACAAACCTAATTGGTGTTGTAATAAATGTGACTCGTTAGATATGTATGATCAAACGCTAAATAAATCGCAAAGAGATAAGTATGAGCAACAGAGAGGTGAACAATCCTGGCAAACGGCGTTGAAGCGTATGTTAACCGTTTGCGACGGGGGATCAATGTGAAGAAGCAGGCCGAAATAATTAAACACATTTCCGATAAAGAGCTACTCATCAATTTGTATGCGACCCAGCTGATTATGTTCATTATTGCGTTGTTTACGAGTTGGCTGATCAAGGGGGACGTATTCGCTGTATTAAACGTTTTCCAATTAAGTGGGGACCACCTTCTTATAGGTTTAACTTTTGGCGTTGCTATCGTGACTTTTGAACTTTTTTTATCCCGTATATTACCACCGTCTTGGTTTGATGATGGGGGAATTAATAAACGGGTTTTTTCTAGCAGACATCCATTTCATATCGTTGTATTATCAGCGATTGTTGCGATTAGTGAAGAAGTCCTGTTTCGTGGTGTCATACAAACCTATGCCGGTCTCTGGGTAGCATCTATCTTGTTTACACTTATTCACTTTCGTTATTTGGCTAATCGCTTTTTATTTATCTTTACGATTCTATTGAGTGTGTCGTTAGGTGTGCTTTTTGAACTAACAGGAAATTTACTTACAGCGATTGTTGCTCATTTTATAATAGATTGTTTGCTAGGGCTTCATATTCGATACTTCGATAATAAACATTAAAAGGTAACTAGTCGTATGAGTTTTATCATGGTACATTGTATGTGTAACTATAGGTGTATAGAACGATAAAAACGACAAACGAGGTGGTACCTTTGTCACGTATTAATCGAAATGACAGGAATAATGGCGACGTAAAGAATCAGATGGAAATGGACAGAGAAGTACCTAATTTACATAGTCATGAACTCCCGCCTAGAAGTACTATTCACAAAAAAGTGAGGCGCCCTTTTTCACGGGCAGCGAAAAGAAAAAGACGAAAAAAGTTTCGGGTTCCTCTTGTTACTATTTGGCTTTTTCTTTTTTTACTAATAGTTGGACTCGTATTAACGTATCCCTTTTGGGTGACGAGGATATAATACTTACTCTGAAGTTGTCCTACTCCCATGAATGCTTGCATAGAATTTATTGGGGGTGCATTATCATGAAGGAAAAAGTTTCTACTGGGCAAGAGAGTATTGATACTTTCATGATCAACGCGATCATTAAAGCAAAGGGTAAAGAAAAAGCTGCTGAAAAGAAACTTGTAAGAGTGGGTTTTCTCGTGATTTTGAGTTTAATAAGTCTCACGGTCTATGTCTTTAAAAATTGGATGCAATGGTTTCAAGCTGAAGGTTCTATCTTTCAGAAAATCATGACAGATCCATTCATTCTTTTTTTTACAATATTGTCTATCATAACGTTTGCTTGGTTGCAGCAGGTGACAGCAAAGTTTGAAAAAGCAGAAAAAGACTACGATCAATTAAAAGAAGATATGATCGATCGTGCAGCAGATATTTGGTCTTCCCCTGAAGCATGGAAGAAACGCTCAGAGATTTTTCGAGAATTAAAAGAAAAGCATGATATAAACCTTTATCATAAATGAAATTTAAGTGGGTATAGACCCTTTCCCATCCATATGAATAGCTTCATCGGTGCTGTCATTTCACTACGTGAAATAAAGTAATAACACATAGCGCACCTTATCATATACTATTATGACAAGTAGTGAGAGTGTGAGGTGAAACTATGTCAGCTTCAGGTAAAGCGCCATTTGAGCCTATTATGACGACTGTCTTTATCGTTATTGTTTTAGGCCTGATATTCGATTTAGGAAGAGAAGCGAATGATACGGCGATAGACGACCTTCTTATAGTCGAAACATTAGAGAATTGATTACTGCCGCTCTAAGGTGTGATGACTGTGTCAAATCGTAGGAAAGGAACGGGAGCAGGCACTTATAAATTAGATAAAGAAACACAAGAGCTTTTTAAAAAAATGACACCGCAGAAACTAGCGATCATTATCGCCTTGTTGACAGATGCTCTGCGTGTAAGAGCCGTCTTACTAGATGTGGATCAAAATGTTGAAGTGGTGCTACAAGGGAATTTGAAAGGCAATGAGGTGAATACCTTATTGAAAGAATTAAACAATATTCCATTAGAAAAGTGGCTTGCAATGTTACAAAAGTTTAACAAATCATAAGGTCATTTAAAAGATATATGCTATAGCGTGTCATTAATTTAAATAACGTTATCACTGAAGCAAGGTACTCCTTATTGAAGAGACAGATGTTTGCCTTGACTTTATTATTAATGATAATGGTACCGTGCTCAAATTTAATGTTTGAGCACAATTTTTTTAATAAAAATAGTAGTGATTTATTGCTGAATGAAGAAAGTTAAGGAATGGCTCACCAAAAGATAAAAAAATGGTAAAATATTAACGTATTAGAGTAGAGAGAAGGAGAGTGGAAAATGACCAAGGTAGATAAACAAGTAAGGGCCGATATTGAGATTGCCCAAGCAAGTCAAATGTTACCTATAAGCGACATTGTGAGTACATTACAATTAACTGATGACGAATGGGAGCCATTTGGACGGTACAAGGCAAAACTGTCCCTTTCCGTGATGGAGCGGCTGAAAGATCGTCCAAACGGAAAAATCATTCTTGTAACAGCGATCAACCCAACTCCTGCAGGTGAAGGTAAATCGACAGTGACCGTTGGATTAGGCCAGGCTTTAAACAAACTTAATAAACAGGCAGTTATAGCTTTAAGAGAGCCTTCACTAGGCCCTACTATGGGGATAAAGGGAGGAGCAGCAGGTGGTGGGTATTCTCAAGTCGTCCCTATGGAAGATATAAATTTACATTTTACCGGCGATATCCATGCTATAACATCCGCACATAATGCGTTGGCTGCATTAATTGATAACCACCTCCATCAAGGTAATGAATTAAACATCGATCCACGTCGTATCGTTTGGAAACGGGTAATAGATATGAACGATCGTGCTCTTCGTGAGGTTGTTATCGGGCTGGGCGGACCTCAGCAAGGGATACCTCGAGAATCGGGTTTTGATATTACCGTAGCGTCTGAAATAATGGCTATTCTTTGTCTCGCCCTAAACTTAACTGATTTAAAAGAACGACTGTCACGAATTGTTGTCGCATACACGTACGAAAAGCAGCCAGTGACTGTAAAGGATTTACAAGCTGAAGGGGCTCTAACGCTGCTCCTAAAAGAGGCATTAAAGCCTAATCTCGTGCAGACTCTTGAAAATACACCAGCTATTATTCATGGAGGTCCTTTTGCTAATATTGCTCACGGGTGTAATAGTGTGATTGCGACAAAAATGGCTGCTAAGCTAGGTGATTTTGTTGTAACAGAGGCAGGTTTTGGAGCAGATTTAGGGGCAGAAAAGTTTCTAGATATAAAAACACGCGCAGGAAATATAGATCCAAGTCTTGTCGTCATTGTTGCCACTATACGTGCATTAAAAATGCATGGAGGTGTTCCAAAAGATCAATTAAAACAAGAAAATTTGACAGCACTTGAGTTTGGGCTTGCGAATTTACATAAGCATGTGGAAACAATTAAAGCCTTCGGTCTTCCACACGTCGTGGCAATAAACAGATTTATGAATGATACAGAGGCCGAGATTTCCCTGTTAACAAGATGGTGTGAGAATCAAGGAATTAACGTAGAATTAGCAGATGTGTGGGCAAACGGAGGGGAGGGAGGAAAACGATTAGCTGAGCGAGTCGTAACCGAAATCACTAAAAAACCTAATCATTTTAACCCGCTTTATTCGCTTAATGACTCACTAAAAACGAAAATTAAAAAAATCGCAACGATCGTTTACGGTGCTGCAGATGTATCATTTTCTACTGAAGCTGAAAGGCAAATAGTGCAATTTGAAACATTAGGATGGGGGAAATATCCTATCTGTATGGCAAAAACACCTTATTCCCTTTCAGATGATCCTGTCCGACTTGGTCGTCCAGAAAAATTTACTCTTTCTATACGGGAGCTTAAACCCTCCATTGGAGCGGGTTTTATCGTGGTGTTAACCGGTAATGTCTTAACCATGCCAGGGTTACCAGAAAATCCTGCCGCACTCCGTATGGATGTAGACAGTGATGGAAAAGCTGTGGGCCTATTTTAAAAATGTTTACTTAGAAGAGTATACATACTCCTCTTTAAGATGTGCCGATGGGGAGAATGATCCCCTCGGTATTTTCTTTAGACAGTTAGCGTACAGGAGTATTTTAACGTTTATTTAGTATTTATTTCTTTATAGAGAATTCATTTTATAACAGAAAAGCGTTCACAAACCTTCCTGCTCAAAATAGAGAGGAAAGGTAACTCTATATAGGCGGGAGATTACGGACGCTAATGTCTGATTAAAGGTTCGTTTTATGTGACGTTACTAGATCACAACATAGGAGTGGCGTTATGGCAGCTATTTATTTACTATTATTACCTTTTTTGATAATGATCCCACTCACTTATTATATGGGGAAAGAAGCTAAAAAACTTGATATTACAAAAGAAACCATCTCACTACCTATCCCTATAACAACTAAAAAAATACTGTTTATATCTGATCTTCACAATCGAAAAATTGAAATGACGACATGGTGGGAAAATATACAAGTTGATTTTGTTATTATCGGAGGAGATCTTGCTGAAAGGCGAACCCCTGAGAAATATGTTAAACATAATCTTAGAATACTTACGTCGTTAGGCCAAACTTATTTTGTCAGAGGCAATCATGACTATCACTTTGGAATGGATCAGCTAACAGCTATTTTAGAGGAGTTTAATGTCAAACAACTCAATAATGAAGTCATTGAAATAGATCGTAAGTGGTCTGTTATAGGAGTTGAAGATTACGGGACTGGGCATGCGCTTTTAGAGACACTTTATTCAACTACAAAGCCAGCTATTTTAATAAGTCATAACCCGGAAATTGCCATAGCACTTGAAGACGATAACCACTCTATATATGCTATGTTGTCAGGACATACCCACGGAGGTCAAATAAGGCTAAACTGGTTAGCTCTAGGTGAAAGAGGGGGCTGGACAAAGAAGAAGCAATTACCTGTTTTTATTAGTAATGGGTTTGGAACGAGACATGTCCCCTTGAGGTTAGGAGCGCCCCCACAAGTACATATCATAACAGTAGTTGGTCGAGCAAATTAAAAGTGAACGGAAGTAGTGCAATGGATTCTTACTTGATCTATCTACTATCAAAAGCCTACGAAGCGGAAGGTGAAAATGTGACACAGGCTCAAGGAAAATATAATATTAAAGCTGCTGCAAACATGCTTAATGTTAAACCTGGCACATTGAGAGCATGGGAAAGGCGCTATAGCATTGTTAAGCCTCATCGGAATAAGGCTGGTCATCGCTTGTATACAGATGAACAACTGACGATATTAACCTGGCTTATTAATAAGGTTAAGGCAGGGTTTACAATTGGACAGGCTGTGGATTTGTTTAGTAAAAAGAATGTAAAAAATCTACCTGACACAGATGCATTAAATGGAACGCAAATGCAGAAGATTAAACAGGATCTTCTTATAGCACTTTTAGCTTTTGACGAAACAAAAGCGAATGAACTTATGGATCATGCATTCAATGTTTTCAGCATGGAGAAGGTGGTTATAACTATATTAGGGGACATGCTAATTGAATTAGAAGAAAAATTGGAACAAAACGAGATTACAATGGCTCATAAATCTTATGCTACCTCTTACATGAGGACGAGAATAGGAATGGTTTTGCACCATTTACCGACAAACAGCCTATTACCGAAAGTGCTATGTGTCTGTGCTCCATATGAACAAAACGAGGTTTATTTATTGATATTTACGTTCTTTCTTCGTAGGAGGGGATATGAAACCATTTATATAGGTGCTGGCATTCATACAGACAATGTTATTCAAGTAGTTGAGGAGATCACACCTAAAATGATCATTATGTGTTCCACGATGGTTGAACACCTTGTTTCAGCACTTAAGATTACTGATGAGCTGAATCATAACTTCTCTGATCTTCTTATAGGACTTATGGGGCCTGCTATAAGACAGTTATCAGAGGATGATTACGATTCCTATAAACTATACTTAGTAGGTGAAACAGAAGAGCAGTGGATAACCTGGTTAAGACGTTATTTGTAATAGTAATGGAATTTAGGCATAATACCGAACCTTTTTAGTGATAAAATCATAATTTACATTAAACACTAAAGGTAAGTAAAGACACTTTTCTTTATATGCCGGAATAAAAGAGGGAGGAATATTCATGCGCCTCGAACGACTGGCTTATGATAAAATGAAAATTTCTTTATCATATGAGGATCTTGAACAAAGGGGAATTTCCACTGATAAGGCTTGGTCTGACGTTCCTGTTATCGATGAGTTATTTCAAGAAATGATTACGGAAGCCAGTGAGGAATTAAATTTCGAGCCAGAGGGACCGGTTGTAGTCGAAGTATTTTCCATACCGTCTCAAGGACTCGTCATTATTGTAACTAAGACAGAAGATGTCTTTGATGATGCAGACTTGCCATTTATGCAATGGGAAGCAATTGAAACTAAAGCCCATGATACAAAACTATTTAAATTTAATGAATTTGAAGATGTGATTCAATTATGTAAAGCATTGTATATACAAAATATTCAAGGCGGAAAATTATTTCATTATCGTCACACCTACTACTTAACTTTTGGTGATAAAGAACTTCCTGCGGTGAGAGAAAAAACCATTTATGCTATCTGTTGTGAGTTTGGAGAACCTTCCAATTTATCAGTTCATAAATTAAACGATTACGGTAAAATCATTGTACCATCCCAAGCCATTAAACATATAACTAGCTATTTTTCATAAGAAGCCTAGGGATAAAAGGCTTCTTAATTTTTGGGCTGTATATGAGTAAGTGACCTTTGTGAGAGTGATATGTATAGACGGAGAGGCATAAATAATAACGCCACGCACTTAGACGGGTAATTTTAATAAATTTTATCAACAGACGTCGTTAATAAAAAACTTCATTTATCACAGATAAGCGTTCGTAAACCTCCCACGTCAAATAGTGAGGAGAGGTAACTATATTTAGATGGGAGATAACGAACGCTAATGTCCTGATTGACTCACCTACCAATCTGTGGGGCCCACTGACTGATTGAAGGTTCGTTTTATAAGAAAGTGAACAGGCTGCTTGGCTGGATTTAATAGGACATCTGATTTAGAATAAGATTAGGTTACAGAGTCCCTTTCTACTTAATGGGGACGTTTTTGATTGAATGAGGTGATGTAAGATGCTAAAGGAAGATATTTTGATTGTAGGAGCAGGCCCATGCGGTTTATCAGCAGCCATTGAATTACAAAAGATAGGCTATAATCCTCTTATTATCGAAAGAGGAAATATTGTCCATTCCCTCTTTAAATATCCTACTCATCAACAGTTTTTTAGTTCGAGCGATAAATTAGCTATCGGTGAAATTCCTTTTTACAGTACAGAAAGAAAACCAAAAAGGAACGAGGCGTTAGTTTATTATCGTGAGGTCGTTAAAGAGAAAAATTTACGGATAAAAGCATTTGAAGAAGTACTTGCAGTGACAATGGAAAAATCAGGTAAATTTATCGTGCAAACAAAACGGAAAACTGGGGAAAAGCTAACATACTTAGCTAAACATATCGTTATAGCCACTGGCTATTATGATTCTCCTAACTTTATGAACATTCCTGGGGAAGATTTACCACATGTTTATCACTACTTCCATGAAGCTCATACGTTTTTTAACCAAAAGGTCGTGGTAATCGGCGGAAAAAATTCTGCAGTTGATGCAGCATTGGAGTTGGAAAAAGCAGGAGCTGAAGTGACGGTCGTTTACCGAGGGAAGGACTATTCACAAAGTATTAAGCCATGGATTCTTCCAGAATTCGATGGGCTTGTAAAAAAGAATGTGATAAAGATGCATTTTAATACTCTTGTGTGTGAGATATTACCGAATAAGGTGCTCGTTGAGAAAGACGAGAAAACAGAGTATCTAGCCGCCGATTTTGTGTTTGCTATGACAGGTTACCATTCCGATCATTCCTTTATTGAAGGAATGGGTGTTAAACTAGATAAGGGTTCTGGAAGACCGACATTTGATATGCAAACGATGGAAACGAATGTTGAAAATATTTACATTGCTGGAGTCATTGCGGCGGGGAATAATGCTAATGAAATTTTTATCGAAAATGGGCGTGAGCACGGGAAATTAATTGCTCACAGTATCGCATCGAAATAATACGTGTCGGATAAAATAGTAAAACTTATATTCATGAGAGCTTCTTCACCTACATGGTGAGAAGCTCTCTCGCCTTTTATTAAAGAATGATTTTTTCTATAAGTTCTAGGTTACCGTTGAAAAATTTCTTGTAACTTCAGAAGGTCTGATGTTTCTTCAAGGGCTGCCATTAACTTAATACGAGCTTTTTGGCCGTTTAATCCATTAGTAAAGATAACGCCAATATTTTTAAGCTGTCTCCCCCCCCCATCATAACTATAAGTATCTTGAACAATACCATTAAAACACCTTGAAACGAGTACAACAGGAATTCCTTTCGTTACTAACTTCTCAATCGGTGCTAACGTTTCAGGTGGCATATTTCCTTGTCCTAACGCCTCTAGAACAAGCCCATCCAGGTTAATGTGGCAGACTGCTTCCAGTATCTCTTTTTCCATTCCTGCGACGGCTTTAATAAGCAAGACTTTTTTTGTTAAAAAAGTTAAGTGAAATTTTTCCCGTATAATCGGTGCATGGTGGAAATGAATATCACGTTTAGTGACGATGCCGATTGGCCCATACTGAGGGCTTTGGAAGGTTGCAATATTACTCGTGTGTGTTTTAGTCGCATTCTTAGCAGTGTGAATCTCATCGTTTAAGACGACTAATACACCTTTATTATTAGCAGTCTCACTCATAGCAGTTCTCACAGCGGATAGCAAATTAGGAGGCCCATCAGAACCAAGTTCATTACTAGAACGCATTGCGCCCGTTACAACAACTGGACACTTGCTTTTTAACACGAGATCAAGTAAATAAGCAGTTTCCTCAAGAGTATCCGTTCCATGTGTGACAACGACACCACTATAATGATGATTGGCTACTTCTTCATCGATAAAATGTGCTAAGGACATCATTAAATCGATAGTCATATGAGGGGAAGGCACATTAAGGAAATCTTCACTTTTAATTTCTACACCTTGTAAGCTGTCAATTGGAAGAGCTAAAGGGTTGGCACTCGTCGGTTTTACTTCCCCAGTATTTTTATCTTCACTCATGGCTATCGTACCACCCGTATGTACAATTAATATTTTTTTCATATTCTTTCTCCTTTTTTTCTGTCGTATATTGAAAATTGTTCAACTGTTTTCTAATATAGTACATATCACCAACTAATGCTAATGGTGTGAGTTCACCGAAAGGACACCTACCCGATGATTTCTATTATAACAGTGGCTATTACCCCCGCTGTAGCCCTTTTGACATTTTTTTATTTAAAAGATGAATTTGAACAAGAGCCGATCATAATGGTAGTTAGAAGCTTTATATTTGGCGCTCTACTTGTTTTTCCTGTGATGTTCATTCAATTTGCGATTCAGCATGAAACAGACATCGTCTCACCTTTCGTACTTAGTTTTTTTCAATCATCATTTATTGAAGAATTTTTAAAGTGGTTTATCGTTCTGATAACTATATTCTATCATGTTCATTTTAATCAGCGTTACGATGGTATTGTGTATGCGACTGCAGTTGCGCTTGGGTTCGCATCCGTTGAAAATGTGTTGTACTTGCTTGCTAATGGTGTCGATATGGCTTTTTTTAGAGCTATTTTTCCTGTAACAAGTCATGCTCTTTTTGGAGTCGTTATGGGTTTCTATTTCGGGAAGGCGAAATTTAACAAAAATAAAAGGTATCGTTATTTATTTCTTGCTTTCTTTTTTCCATACTTATTACACAGTTTATATAATTTAATACTCGTGCTTCTCAATGCATGGATGTATGTATTAGTTCCTTTTATGATAGGCTTGTGGATAGTCGCATTAAGACATATTAAAAAAGCAAATCGATTACAAGCACTTCATCATGTAAAACGGGAAATAAGTTAGTTTCATCCGTAAACCTCTCTGCTTAAAATAGAGAGGAGAGGTAATTCTATTTACTTGGGAGATATCGGACGCTAATGTCCTGATTCACGCAACGACCAATCAGTGGGAGAAGAACAAAACCTCTCACTGATTGAATGTTCGTTTTATAGTGAAATGTTGAATATGAATACAGATTCGTTGTATAGTAAACTGCAACAGGTTTGAATATTTTGGTCGATAAGGAGTGGTCTATTTGCCTGAAATAAATCATCGGTATAAGATTGTCATCCGTTGTGAACAGTGTGGAGAAAAATACATTCTCCGCGGACGCCCAAATGAGATGGGGGGATTTGACACTGGCTTTAAACGTTGTGTTTGCGGTAATGAGTCCCAATTTGATATGGACGTTGCACCAGAATAAGGACGTCCTATCTCTAATTATTGAAAGTAATAAGCGAAAATTAAGCATTATCTGAGCTGCACCTGAACGTAGGAGGGTGCAGCTTTGTGTTTATTAAGATTAAAGACAATTCATTACTGGGATAAATCTATTATGAAAATTAAGATAGAAATAAAAGTCCTGACTGATGATATTAACGAATTGGACGAGCATTTAACTCCCTTTTTAAAAATGAGATTTGAGACCTCTTAACTCTAGCGGATTGTTTTTATGGAATAAATATAACGCTTTGGATAAAACTAAGCTTATTCACATGTCTCTCAATCAGACAGCCAGACTAAAGGAGGATCTCTATGAAACAAAACCATACTAAGCTTTCGGTTATAAAGCTGATATTATTGACGCTTTTTTGCATGATGAGTCTTACCACTCCTCAAAGTGCCGAAGCATTTTCAGGTCAAGTTGTGCAACGTGGGGCAACTGGAGATGATGTCGTCGAGCTTCAAGCGAGAATGCAGTATAACGGGTATTACAACGGGACAATTGATGGTGTGTTTGGATGGCAGACATATTGGTCTGTTAAAGAGTTTCAAAAGCAGTTTGGACTGGAAGTAGTAGATGGTGTAGTAGGAGAGAAAACAAAAGCAATGCTCGAACGGGCAACAAAATTTGATAAAGAATTTGTTCATCAAAATCTTAGAGAAGGAAGAAAATTTACGTATTATGGGGGTGTTGATAAAAATATTCAACGTGGGCCTAAAGGCAGCAAGGGTCAACCAAAAAAACAGCCAAAAGAAGATGGTGTAGCAAAGCAAGAAGAACAAAAACAACCGAAAGAAGAAGCGCCAGCACCTAAAGAGGAGCCGCCCCCAGCAGAAGGAAGACGAGCGGAAGAGGAGCCGGAAGCACCAGCAGAAGAAACTCCTCCTCAGGAACAGGAGCCTGCTGAACAGCCAACACCAGAAGCTGCTGAGCCGCTAGAAGTGGAAGAGGACCCAGAAGAAGCCCCTGAACCACCAGAAGTAGAAGAGGACCCAGAAGAAACCCCTGAGGAGGATCCAGAAGAAGAGATCGTGACTCCTGATGAAGAAGAACCAGAAGCGCAAGATGATGACATGAATATTGAGAAAGCTATGAATGTTCCGGAAGGGTTTTCGGATAATGATATTCAACTGATGGCTCAAGCTGTATATGGCGAAGCCCGAGGAGAACCGTATGAAGGACAAGTTGCCGTTGCAGCAGTTATATTAAATCGTATTGAAAGTCCAATCTTTCCTAATACTGTATCCGATGTCATATTTGAACCACTGGCTTTCACAGCCGTAGCAGATGGACAAATATGGATGGATCCTGATGATCGGGCAAGGAAGGCTGTGCTGGATGCTATTAACGGGCAAGATCCATCAGGTAATGCGATCTATTATTTTAACCCACAAACAGCAACGAATAAATGGATTTGGTCTCGACCACAAATTAAACAAATCGGTAAACACATTTTCTGTGAATAATTTTTGGAGGTGAAGCTGATGGCACGTAATATCATTATCGGTATACTAGTTGTAGTCGTTATAGGAGCAGGATTTTGGGGGTATAGAGAACATGAGGAGAAAAATGCGATTTTAAATCATACAGAGAACAGTTATCAACGAGCTTTTCATGACTTGACGTATCAGATTGATTTGTTGCACGATGAAATTGGATCTACATTAGCCATGAATTCTACAGAAAAGCTTTCACCATCGTTAGCGGAAGTGTGGAGGGTAAGCTCACAAGCACAAAGTGATTTAGGGCAATTGCCTTTGGGGTTAATGCCATTTAGTAAAACCGAGGAATTTTTAAAAAAGGTTGGTGATTTCTCATACCAGCATTCAATCAGGAATCAAGATCACGAGCCCCTAACAGATGAAAACTATGATGACCTAAAAACACTCTATGGTCAAGCAGCAGATATACAAAACGAATTAAGAAGTGTTCAGTCATTAGTTTTAAAGGATCATTTAAGATGGATGGATGCGGAAATGGCAATGAAAGCAGGAGACGAGCCTTTAAATAACGCCATAGTAAATGGTTTTAAAATAATTGATGATAAGGTATCTGGATTTTCTGAAGTGAATTTTGACTCTGAAAAAGAGCATGTAGCTGGGAATGATGAAAAAATATTTGAACGAATCAAAGATGAGGAGACGATTAATCAAGAAGAAGCAAAAGAGGTTGCTAAAAAATTCTTAGGTCGATCTAGGTTAGATGATGTGCAAGTAACAGAAACAGGAGAAGGATTAGATTATGAAGCATATAGCTTAACGATAGCTGACAAGAAGCATAATACGAATATAACAATGGATATTACTAAAAATGGTGGACATCCAGTATGGATGTTGAACGAAAGAGATATTGATAAAGATGTCTTAAGTTTAAGTGAAGCAGCTGATAACGCTAAAAGCTTTTTAGATACTAACGACTTTGATAACATGCAATTGGTTGATAGTAAGCAATATGATAACGTGGGAGTCTTTCAGTTTGTGTTCGTGGATGAGAAGATTCGAATTTATCCTGATGAAGTTGTCGTAGAAGTAGCTTTAGATGAAGGTGATGTTATCGGGTTTGAAAACTTCGGCTATTTAGCAAACCATAAAGAAGATCGTGAATTTAACTTAGAATTGACGAAAGAAGAAGCCGAGGAAAAAGCAAACGGTAATCTCGATATTAAAGAACACCATGTGGCAGTGATTGAAAACCAAGCTGGGGATGAAGTGACATGTCACGAATTTTATGGGACAATTGATAATGATACATTTCGTATCTTTATCAATGCAGAAACGGGTAGTGAAGAACAAGTAGAAAAACTCCCTAACCCTGAACCTGTCTATCACTAAAATTTATGAACGAAGAGCCTTGACGAGGCCCTTCGTTCTTTTCATAATAAGAAGAAGGATATTGCATCATGCATATCGAATGAAAATATAAACTTTACAATGTGGTTTATTTAGGAGGGTCACTTTGATCAAAGTTGGTGAAACAATTTATTTAGAATTAAAAGAAAATGAAGAGGAAACGAAAAGGTTAAGAAGTAAAGTTCTTGATAGCGAAGAAGGACGCTTGTTTATTGACTTTCCAGTAGAGGAAGTAAATTCTAAGCCCCGCTACTTCTTGGAAGGCACCCAATTTAGAGCTATCTTCCTTGGTGAAAACCATATTGTTTATTTATTTGAAACGGAAGTGTTAGGGAAAACTGAAAGAAAAGTACCAATGCTTGTCATAAAAGATCCTGGCCAAGAACAGTATATAAAAATTCAAAGGCGGGAGTATGTGAGGATAGACTCGAATGTAGATTGCGCAGTTTATTCGCCGGATAATCGTTTCGAGCCATTTACTACAGTGACCTCTGATTTAAGCGGAGGAGGCATGGCACTTGTCTTACCATCCTCTCATGAATTAAGCGCAGATGATCATGTAAAAACGTGGTTAGCGCTCGGTTATCAATCTGGAGAAACACATTTTGTTGCTGTAAAAGCAAAATTTATCAGGGAATATAATGAGCAAGAACGGAACATTGGTTCTTTTCAATTTTTAGAAATAGAAGAAAGTGACCGTCAAAAAATCATTCGTTTTTGCTTTGAACAGCAATTAGAGCTAAAACGGAGGAAAAAACTGTCATAGAATATAACTGTTTATTAGTCGTTAACTGTGACTATTTTTTAAATAGTGAGATTTTTAATGAAGGGTGTAAATGACTTTACAAACCACCTTAATACAAAAGTACTATTTACTAGACGTTGGTTATGATGAATGATCGTTAAAAAATAGACCGTTACAGCATAAATGTGATAACATGTGGAGTATATCCATATTATTTCAGAGTTATTTTAGAAAGGGTTGCAGCATGAATACTCAAATGAATATCGCAATAGATGGACCAGCAGGGGCTGGTAAAAGTACTGTCGCTAAGTTACTTGCTGAAAAATTGGAATTCATTTATATAGATACTGGCGCCATGTACCGTGCATTAACTTGGAAGGCTATTAAGGAGAACGTGGACGTCAATCACGAGAAAGAGTTACATCAACTTCTAAAAGAGTGTGATATAACACTTGTTAATGAATCTGGACGTTCGCACGTAAAATTAAACGGACAAGATGTGACTGATGAGATACGAAATGCGTCAGTTACAAACACTGTTTCTTATGTAGCGAAGCACCCACTCATCCGGAAGGAAATGGTATCGAAGCAACAATTATTAGCCGCCAATGGCGGAACCGTGATGGATGGAAGAGATATTGGTACTGCTGTGTTACCAGAAGCAAATGTAAAAATATTTCTCACAGCTTCTGTGGAAGAAAGAGCTAAGCGCCGACATGAGGAAAATGTCGCGAAAGGAATGCCTTCTGACTTCGTGAAATTGAAAGAGGATATTGCTAAAAGAGATCAAATAGATTCAGAAAGAGACGTAGCCCCATTAAAGCAAGCCGAAGATGCCATTGTGCTTGATTCAACTTCGATGTCAATCGAAGAAGTTGTAGATAATATATTTAGCGTTATTGTTGAAAGGGATGGGACCGTTGAGCACTAAATTGTTTTCATTTGGTCAATTTCTATGTAGATTGTTTTTTCGTATTTTTTATCGAGTTGAACTAGTTGGTAAAGAGAACATTCCTGTTGACGATGGCGTGTTGCTTTGTAGCAATCATATACATAACTTGGACCCACCATTAGTCGGCTGTTTTTTAAAGAGAAAGACAAGGTTTATGGCTAAAGCCGAATTATTTGAAGCTCCCATTCTTAAAACATTACTTCCGAAACTTGGAACATTCCCTATACGCAGAGGAATGAGTGATCGCCAAGCATTGAGAACGGGATTAAAACTATTAAGTGATTCTGAGTTAATCGGTGTTTTTCCAGAAGGAACTCGCAGTAAAACCGGAACATTAGGCAAAGGCTTGACAGGGGTAGGTTTTTTCGCACTCCGATCTAAGGCTGCTGTTGTTCCATGTGCTGTCATTGGCACTTATAAGCCTTTTTCGAAATTAAAACTTGTATACGGTCAACCAATTGATATGACAACGTTAAGAAATGAAAAAGCATCCGCAGAGCAAGCAACTGAGGAAATAATGGCAAGTATTCAACAGCTTCTTGATAAGCATAAAACGCACTAACTGAAATTAGGTAATATCTTTCACGTAAAGTGAAGGATAAGCATAAATACTTAGCATTTATGGATCCGGCGACTAGTGCCGGTACTTAGGGAGGTTAATGGCATGGTAGAAGAGATGAATAACGAAATGGCCGAATTCAAATCCTTATCAGTAGGAGATTTGACAAAAGGAACGGTGGCAAAGGTTGAGGACAAACAAGCTTTCGTAAATGTTGGCTATAAAATGGACGGTGTATTACCAATTAGTGAACTGTCTAGTCTTCACATCGAAAAAGTTGACGATGTTTTAAAAGAAGGGGAAGAACATGAGTTCAAAGTGATTAAATTAACAGAAGAAGAGCTAGTTCTTTCTAAAAAAGCCGTCGTTGCTGAAAAGGCTTGGGATGATATTGAGCAAAAACTAGAATCAGGGGAAACTTTTGAAGCTGAAGTTGCAGATGTAGTAAAGGGTGGCCTCGTGGTTGATGTTGGCGTTAGAGGCTTTATACCTGCATCATTAGTAGAACGTCATTATGTTGAAGATTTTGCTGATTACAAAGGTAAAATGCTCCGCCTCAAGGTTGTGGAAATGGACCGGGAGAAAAACAAACTAATTTTATCTCAGCGAGCGGTATTAGATGAGGAAGTAAATGAAAAGAAAAAAGAAACACTTTCTTCAGTTAATGAGGGTGAAATTATAGAAGGGACTGTGCAACGGTTGACGAGCTTTGGAGCATTTGTTGATATTGGTGGTGTCGATGGACTTGTTCATATTTCTCAAATGGCTCATCATCACGTTGAACAGCCTTCCGATGTAGTTAGTGAAGGAGATTCAGTTAAAGTAAAAGTGTTAGGTGTAGATCCTGACAATGAACGTATTTCTCTTTCTATTAAAGATACCCTCCCTGGCCCATGGGAATTATTAGAGGGGCAAATTCAACCAGGCCAAGTTATTAAAGGGACAGTAAGGAGACTAGTCTCATTTGGTGCTTTTATAGAAGTGGCACCTGGTGTAGAAGGGCTGGTTCATATTTCACAAATTGCCAATAGACATATTGGAACACCAGGAGAAGTTTTAAAAGAAAACGAAGAAGTTTCTGCAAAAGTTTTGGATGTTAATACAAAAGATAAACGGATTTCGTTAAGCATCCGTGCATTAGAAGAAGAAAAAGAAGCGAAAGCTGAAAATCAAGTAAAGCAAGAATACGAAAAAGATGATGATCATGGTGGTTTCTCATTAGGCGATGTCATTGGCGATCAATTAAAAAAATATAAAAACTAATAATGTCGAGTTTAATACTAGAAAATAAAGGGTGAGAATTTGAGCCGTTCAAAAAGAAAGATAGATCATATTGAATATGCCATGCAAATTGGCCAAACTCGTGCCTCAGGGTTAGATGATATTACCTTTATTCACCAAAGCTTCCCTGACACGGTCGTAAATCAAATCTCACTTTCTGCAAAAGTTGGCGAACTTCAATTTAGTTCGCCTATTTATATCAATGCTATGACAGGTGGCGGAGGTCGAAAAACTGAAAAAATTAACCGTCAACTGGCACAGATAGCGAATGTTTTAAACATTCCTATGGCTGTCGGGTCACAAATGTCTGCTGTGAAAGATAAAAGTGAACAACCTTCATATAAAGTTGTAAGGCAGTACCATCCACGTGGACTTGTTTTTGCTAACGTCGGTAGTGAAGCAACTGTAGACCAAGCTTTATTTTGTACAAATATGCTGGAAGCAGATGCTTTGCAAATTCATATGAATGTGATTCAAGAACTGGTTATGCCTGAAGGAGACAGAGACTTCAAAGGAGCACTTAAACGTGTAGAGTCTATCATAAAAGCGATAAAAACCCCAGTTATTGTTAAAGAGGTTGGGTTTGGAATGAGTAGAGAAACGGTGAAGCAGTTATATAATATCGGTGTCTCTTATGTAGATGTTGGAGGATTTGGTGGAACTAATTTTTCTCTTATTGAAAATTCTAGACGAACTAGACAAATGCCCTTTTTTGATGAGTGGGGAATCCCTACAGCGGTTAGTGTTGCAGAAGCAGCAGTTTATAATGATGATAATTTAAACTTGACTATTTTTGCCTCTGGAGGCATACAGAATGCACTTGATATAGCGAAGGTGATAGCACTGGGAGCGAATGCAGCCGGATTGGCAGGCACAGTTTTAAAGTGGGTTAAAGACGATGGTGTCGAGCGAACAATTGATAAATTAAACGGTTTGTTAACGGATTTAAAATTTATAATGGCTGCAGTAGGAGCTAAAACAATAACGGATCTGAAAAAATGCCCAATTATTATCTCAGGCTCCACAAGAGAGTGGTTAATCGAAAGAGGAATTGATACAACAACCTTTGCAAACCGAAGTTATTAAAGGGGACGAATAACCTAGAGATAGATACCACTAAATAGTGGCATCCATCACTAGATTTTATGTTTATTAAATGGCCATAGCTACGAACTCGCCAATTGGTGAGTTTATTTTTTTGTAATGACCTTAACTTACTTTAATTGTTAAGTTGGTGAATAACTCACGTATATGTTACCTCTTAAAGATTTGCTATCTTTTATCCTATTAGATCTCCTATGTATGAAGCTGCATCATTCGGGTGAGAATGCTTATAAAAGAAGGAGGGAGCAAATATGATAGAAGGTGCAATCTTTTTTTGGATAACATGGCTTACTATAATATATTGTTATTTTTTTATTGATAATAAAACACGCCGTGCTCAACTATTATTAGTATGCTTTATAACAATCATGTGTTCAGCCGTTACTTATTCTAGTTTAGTTATAGAGTGGAATTTAGCTTGGGGTACTTTCTTGTTGGTTGGCTTGTATACTATGAGAAACCTTTCATTGGCTGGGAAACTAAAAGGCTATGTTATAAGCTTATTCATTGCCCATTTATTTTTTTCTATTCATAAAGCAGTGTATTTCGAACCAGTGTGGTTGATTCTATCTCCCCAATGGTCCATTATTGTACTAAGTTTAGTTGTATTAATTATTTTTCTTAATGAGGTTTATTGTCGAGTGTTCAGTTTAACACTAGGGTTATTTCAAGGACTTATATTATCTTTTCTTTCTCAATTAATGACGAATGGTCAAGAGGTTCAGTTAGTTATGACGAATAGCTTGTTCCTCTTAGATGTACTTGCTGCATTAATGGTTCTTGTTGTGTTGTGGTCTTATGCTGAACAAATAGCAAAGAAATTAAAGGTTCAGATTATGGCAAGACAAGGTGCATATACCACCTCGAAAACAAATGTGAATGTGTAAGGATTGACTACTAAATAATAAGTTAAATCGTTGGGTAAGCGACAGTTTTCTCACATAAAAAAAATAATTGTTGCGAACGGAAGGTTTCTTTCCGTAGAAGTTACACGTATAATGAATAACGTATGAATTTTTGAAATGAAAGTGAGGAAAATACGGTGCCAAAACCAGTATTAGCAATTGTTGGTCGACCAAATGTGGGTAAATCAACAATTTTTAACCGTATAGTTGGAGAAAGAGTATCTATCGTTGAAGATAGACCGGGTGTAACGAGAGACCGAATATATAGTTCGGCTGAATGGCTCACTCACGAATTTTTTATTATAGATACAGGTGGGATTGAAATTAGTGATGAACCATTGCTAGATCAAATGCGATACCAAGCTGAACTTGCTATCGAAGAAGCGGACGTAATCTGCTTTGTCGTCAATGGTAGGGAAGGTTTAACATCTGCTGATGAAGAAGTAGGGCAAATATTACAGCGCTCTAAAAAACCAGTTGTTGTTGCCGTTAATAAGATGGACGACCCTTCTATGCATGAGCAGCTTTATGACTTTTATAGCCTTGGGATTGGGGATGTCTACCCTGTTTCTGGTTCTCATGGACTCGGACTAGGAGATTTATTGGATCAATTAGCCACTCATTTTCCTAACCAAGAAGAGGATGTATATGACGAAGATACTATACTAATGAGTTTAATTGGTCGCCCGAATGTGGGTAAATCGTCTTTAGTTAATGCCCTTTTAGGTGAAGAAAGAGTCATTGTGAGCAATATTCCTGGGACAACGAGAGACGCGATTGATACGCCATTTACGAAAGATGGGCAAGATTACGTCGTGATTGATACAGCAGGTATGCGTAAACGAGGAAAGGTATATGAAGCGACAGAAAAATATAGTGTATTAAGAGCTTTAAAGGCGATTGAGCGTTCAGATGTTGTTTTAGTTGTTATAAATGCAGAAGAGGGCATTATAGAACAAGATAAAAAGATTGCTGGTTATGCTCATGAAGCAGGAAGAGCGATCGTCATTGTTGTGAATAAATGGGATGCAGTGGAAAAAGATGATAAGACGATGAAGGAATTTGAAGAGAAAATCAGAAATGGGTTCCGCTTTCTTGATTATGCGCCAATCGTGTTTTTATCCGCTAAAACAAAACGTAGATTACATAATCTTCTACCACTTGTTAATGAGGTTAGTGAGTCACATAATATGAGGGTACAAACACATGTGTTAAATGATGTTATTGTGGATGCGGTAACGATGAATCCCACCCCTACTGACCATGGTGGTAAGAGGTTAAGAATTAGTTATGCGACACAAGTATCTGTGGCGCCACCTACAATTGTCTTATTTGTTAATGATCCTGAATTGTTACACTTTTCCTATAAACGTTATTTAGAAAATAAAATAAGAGAAGCTTTTACATTTGCTGGAACACCTGTTCATATTATTGCTCGTAAGAAGAGTGACTAGCAGATTGGGGGAATAGTATGATTATAGTAGCGATTTTTATATCGTACCTCTTAGGAGCAATTAGCTTTAGTTATGTTATTGGCAAACAATTTAAGAAATTAGATATTCGTGATCATGGTAGTGGGAATGCAGGTGCTACCAATACGTTAAGAGTTATGGGGGTTGTACCTGCTATAGTAGTTTTGATCCTGGATTGTGCTAAAGGGATTGCAGCTGTATTCTTAGGCTGGTACTTAACAGGTGGAGATCCGATTGGAGGCGCCGCTTCTGGCCTAGCTTCAATAATAGGTCATAATTGGCCTGTGTATTATGGTTTTAGAGGTGGAAAAGGTGTTGCTACAACGATTGGTGTTCTTGCCTCACTCGTTTTTACATTAGCATTAACAACAGGGATTATTGCTATTATTTCTATTGTTATCACTCGGTTTGTGTCATTAGGATCCCTTATATTTGTAGTAGGGACCACACTTTCTACTGCTATTTTTTATCAACAGTTAGGTTACCCATTCGTTTACGTTTACTTTCTTATCATGATTTCATTCCTCTCCATATGGCGACATCGTACAAACGTTAAACGATTAATAAATGGGACTGAAAGTAAAATCGGCGAGAAGATCACTGCTAACTAGAAGGAGGGGTAAGGATGTCTACGATTGCTGTATTAGGTTCAGGTAGCTGGGGGACAGCTTTGTCACTCGTGTTGGCAGATAATCAACACGATGTGAAGTTATGGGGACGTTCTAAAGAACAAATAGATACAATTAATAAAGAGAGAAAAAATAGCCGTTATTTACCTAATGTGAGTTTGCCAGAAAATATTATTGCATTTTCGCGTTTGGAAGAGGCGCTTGAGGGGGCGGATGTTGTCTTAGTTGTCGTCCCTACTAAAGCGATGCGAGATGTCTTGAAATCGGTAAATGAATGCTTAAATAAGCCTGTATTAATTATTCATGCAAGTAAAGGGATTGAACCAGAAACTCATCTGCGAATTTCACAAATTATTGAAGAAGAAATTGTGGAAGAAAATCGTGTAGGGGTAGTAGCACTTTCTGGTCCAAGTCATGCTGAAGAAGTGTGCCTTAGACAACCTACAACTGTCACAGCATCTTCCAATGATATGCTGATGGCAGAAAAAGTGCAAGACCTCTTTATGAATCGTCATTTCAGAGTATACACTAACCCTGATTTGCTTGGCGTAGAAATCGGTGGAGCGCTCAAAAACATTATAGCAATTGGTACTGGCTTGACGAGTGGATTAGGATTTGGTGATAACGCTAAAGCGGCTCTAATGACGCGGGGGCTGGCGGAAATTACTCGTTTAGGTTTAAAGCAAGGTGCTAGCTCTTTAACGTTCGCTGGCTTGTCAGGTTTAGGAGATCTTATTGTGACGTGTACAAGTGTACATAGTAGAAACTGGCGCGCTGGGCATATGCTTGGTAAGGGGAAATCTGTTGATGAGGTTGAACGTGAAATGGGAATGGTTGTAGAAGGTATTCGAACGACGAAAGCAGCCTTTCAATTGGCAGAACAATTAGGGGTTGATATGCCAATTACGACAGAATTGTACAACGTGCTTTTTCACGGAAAACCAGTAGAAGAGGCCGTTTCTGAACTAATGGGAAGAGTTAAAAAACACGAAGTAGAAGATTTGAATCTCGGTGACGGAGATCCGTTGAACGAGCTAGAGCCCTAAATGTGTCGTTTAGTTAAGTACCTTCACTCATTTTAATCTCATGCATATGATAACACATACGAGCATGAGGAGGGAAATAGCGTGCAAGGAAATAATAATGAGTCGTTTTTTGATCAACTAGAGAAAAAAACCAATGTGAAACATCAAGATTTGTTTCAATTAGCTCAGTCAGTTAATAAGACAGATTTATCTAACGAACAAAATGTAAGACAACTTATTCATCAAGTTGCTAAATTAGCTAATGCATCTGTCTCAAAGGAAAAAGAAGATGAACTCGTAAAAGCAATTACGTCAAATAAGGTACCTATGGATTTCGGTTCACTGGCTAAAATGTTTCAAAAACCTAAATGAATTTAGGCTTTCGTATCAGTCATGTGAGAGCGTTTCTGAATAAATATATTACAGACAGATGCATGGCTGTCATGGTTGTAGTACTTTATACAGGCAGTGTTTAGTCATATTAGACTGAAGAAAGAGCCCCTTATCTTCAGTCTTTTTTATGTGTAGAATTGAATAAAGTGATGATTTTGATCTCGTGTTACATATAGGAGTTATAAAGCTATAGAGATTATTGTATTTAGCTGCTGTAACCATGCATTGGATGTACGAGTATGCTATAATAAATCAGGATTTTATAAGATGAGATGATCATAGAGTGAATAAGTGTGTGTCGTTATATTTCAACATTTGTCCATTGCGGGTCAAGTGATAGACAAGCATTTATAATGACTAGATGGGGGAGACAAGATGTTTGAAGATGGCTTAGTTAAAATGTGGGTTTCTTTTATAGGAATGGGGCTAATGTTTTTTTCTGTTATATTAACAATTTTCACGAAAGAAAAATTATCTGGGATGTTGAGGTATATTTTATTAACAATTAGTTTTATTAGCATAATAGTAGCAGGGCTAATCATGCTATTGGTTGTATTTACTGGCCCTGTGCCTGAATAATTAAATTTGACTAATATAAGGTAGTGATTGTTTTGTTATCTACTAAGCATATAAGCCTTCTTTTTTTACCACTCTTACTAGTGGGATGTCTTTATCCGGATGAACAAAGGAAAGAGAATCAAATCCCGTATGAAGATCAATTGCAGTCTGTGCAACACGCAGTCACACAATATCGTGAAGACACTGGTGTATTGCCTATTAAAACAAGAGAAGCAGATACTCCTATATTCAAGAAATATCCAGTGGATTTCTCACAACTTGTGCCAACTTATTTGCAAGCGGCTCCAGGGAATTCATTTGAAAATGGCGGTATTTATCAGTATGTTATTGTAGATCCTGAAGATGCTGCTGAAGTGAGGTTGATCGATCTTAGAAACGTGAGAGCGATTCAAGATTTAGAAAGAAAGATTTTCCAGTATCGAAGTGAACATAGTTTTGCTCCGATTGAGATGGTGATAGACAATGAATTGCTGCAACTTGATCATGAAAAATTAAATTATGATGAAGCGCCTGTTGTGGAGAGCCCCTTTCATCCGAGCCATCGACTTCCTCTTTACATGCAAACAGATGGGACTGTTGTGATTGATTATTCTCTTGACATTAAGTATTACGCTGAAGAGTATGGATTAGGGGAATTTGAAGAAGGTGATGATTTAAGATGGTTACTTGTGGCACATTCACCTTTTGTTCCAGTTTATTCAATGCCACAGACGATAGAAAATGGTGAAGTTATTTTTATTACAGAGAACGGACGCTAATATCCTGTTTAACGCAATTACCACCCACAGTGGGGGAAAAACGGAAACGCCACTGATTAAAGGTTCGTTTTATAGAAGAATAGGTTTATGGTAATTCGAGCATTTTCAGCTGTTAATGATTTAGCAGTTGAAAATGTTTTTTTAATAACTTAAATGAAATCACTATAGCTTGATGCTTGAATGCTAAGTTGTAGCATAGTAAGTGAGAAGAGGCTCATTGTTAATATTATTACTTTAAAATCGCTATTGATGAATAGGTCATAGTCACTAGTAAGAAATAAAGGTCTGTGAGAAAATGAAAGACATTGTTAAAAGATGGTACAAAGAGATTGAAACTAACTTTTAACGTTCTATTTTAATTGGGGAAGGCATAAATATCCAAGGAGACGAGATAGTTTTCTATTCAACTTCAAATCTTTGAATAACCTTGTCATAAACGTTGGACAACATCATAGAGTAATAGAGACTATGAATTCAACTTCAATTACGTAAGTAGTGGAATGAGTTTACCTAGAATTTTGAGCAGGAGGCGATTTTGTGGAAAAGGTGGATATCTTTAAAGATATTGCAGAGCGGACAGGTGGTGACATTTATCTCGGTGTTGTCGGCTCCGTGAGAACGGGGAAATCAACGTTTATTAAGAAATTTATGGAATTGGCTGTCATACCGAATATTGAGTCGGAAGCGGACCGGGCAAGAGCTCAAGATGAACTGCCTCAAAGTGCTGCTGGTAAGCAAATTATGACAACAGAACCAAAATTCGTACCTAACCAAGCCGTATCAATTCATGTGGATGAAGGGTTAGATGTGAATATACGTGTTGTAGATTGTGTTGGTTATGCAGTTGCAGGAGCTAAAGGCTATGAAGATGAAAATGGCCCGAGAATGATTCAAACTCCTTGGTATGAAGAAGCTATTCCATTTCAAGAAGCAGCTGAAATTGGGACACGAAAAGTCATCCAAGATCATTCTACATTAGGCGTTGTCATTACAACTGATGGCTCCATTGGGGAAATTCCACGGACGGATTATGTTGAACCTGAAGAGCGCGTTATAGACGAATTAAAAGAAGTAGGTAAGCCTTTTATTGTGATTGTTAATTCCGTTCATCCAACGAATCCACAAACTGAAGGATTAAGGTCTCAATTAGAAGAAAATCATGATGTTCCTGTCCTGTCAATGAATATCGAAAGTATGACTGAGCACGATATTCACACGGTGATGAGAGAAGTTTTATTTGAATTTCCAGTTCATGAAGTGAATGTTAATTTGCCAAGCTGGGTCATGGTTTTAAAAGAGCAACATTGGTTAAGGGAGAATTATGAAACATCGGTACGGGAAACTGTGAAAGACATTAAACGACTAAGGGATGTTGATCGTGTTGTAGGACAATTTTATAATTACGACTTTATAGAAAAAGCAACACTGTCTGGTATCGAGATGGGGCAAGGAGTGGCCGAAATCGACCTGAGAGCTCCTGATGATTTATATGATCAAATTTTAATGGAAGTAGTCGGAACAGAAATTAGAGGGAAAGATCACTTACTTGAGCTCATGCAAGATTTAGCTCATGCGAAATCTGAATATGATCAAGTAGCAGATGCCCTCACAATGGTTAGACAAACCGGCTATGGAATTGCAGCTCCGACTATACAGGATATGAGTCTGGATGAACCTGAAATCATAAGGCAGGGATCGCGATTTGGGGTTCGTTTAAAGGCAGTGGCACCTTCTATTCATATGATAAAAGTTGATGTAGAATCGGAATTTGCACCAATTATAGGTACTGAGAAGCAGAGTGAAGAGCTTGTACGGTATTTAATGCAAGATTTTGAAGAGAATCCTTTATCGATTTGGAATTCCGACATATTTGGAAGGTCACTAAATTCCATTGTTAGAGAAGGGATTTCAGCTAAACTTTCTCTTATGCCTGAAAATGCGAGGTATAAGTTAAAAGAAACACTAGAAAGGATAATAAATGAAGGATCTGGTGGACTTATAGCGATTATTTTATAGCCCTTCTTTTTGGAGGGGTTTTTTCTTTTTTAGCTTTAACTTGAATCGGTAAGACACTTCTCTAAGATCATTATGAGTCATTTTTACAGATCAACTTGATAAATTAGTTCATAATACAAGATAAAAAAATGATATTAACGAGATTTATCACAGATAATCGTCAGTAAACCTTCCTGGAGAGAGCTAACATTATTTAGTCGGGAGATAACGGAGGGCTGGTGTTCTGCTTGACTCAACTACCAATCAGTGGTAAAAGGATGATAACTCTCACTGATTGAAGGTTCGTTTTAAGTTTGAATTTTTAGTTAGGACATGTGAAAGCTAAGCTAAAAAATGGGTTTTACTTCTAATTTAAAACACAAAAAGGATGGTATATTTATCCATAAAATGCCATTCGATTTACTTTTTACTGGACTTTTAGGTGAAAAAGTAATAAAAATACTAAGAAATACGCAAAAAATGTTGAATTATTAAGCTTTATCGTTTAACATAAGCCTTGTTATCCCATGAATTGCTGGGGTAGACGTATAAAACGCTTATGATTGTGCAACAAAAGGAATAACACAACTATAAGTTTGGGAGGAGGTGAATAGTATGAATAAGACAGAACTTATCAATGCAGTTGCTGAAAAAACGGATCTTTCTAAAAAAGATGCGACAAGTGCTGTTGATGCAGTTTTTGAAGTCATCACTGGTTCACTTCAAAAATCCGAGAAAGTACAACTTATTGGATTTGGTAATTTTGAAGTACGTGAGCGTGCGGCACGTAAAGGCCGTAACCCACAAACAGGTGAAGAAATCGAAATCCCTGCAAGCAACGTGCCTGCATTTAAACCAGGTAAAGCCCTTAAAGATGCTGTAAAATAGTACATATAGGGCTTATATGAAAAAAATGCTCCACCAGTTTTACTGGCGGGAGCTTTTTTCATTTCTGTATCGTATTATTTGGCATGTTACGTGTCATTATTCATTATTAAGATTACGGTTTTTAACTTTGCACTATTCTATTAGTTGGTCGGGAGCGTTTTCTTGTTTTTATATAAATAATTATGCTAAAATTTCTACGACCCAATAGTTATAAATAGAAATGGAGGCTGTCCTACTTATGAGTAATGTGGATCATGCAAAAATTGAAAAAGCAGTAACAATGATATTGGAAGCAATTGGCGAAAACCCTTCTAGAGAAGGTTTGATAGATACACCTAAACGTGTCGCTAGAATGTATGAAGAAGTATTCCAAGGTCTCTCACAAGATCCTAAGGAACACTTCAAAACAGTTTTTGGAGAAGATCATGAGGAGCTCGTTTTAGTGAAAGACATTCCTTTTTATTCTATGTGTGAGCACCATCTCGTACCTTTCTTCGGTAAAGCTCATATAGGGTATATCCCAAAAGGAGGGAAAGTAACAGGTTTAAGTAAGCTTGCAAGAGCAGTAGAGGCAGTCACGAAACGACCGCAATTGCAAGAAAGAATAACCTCTACAATTGCGGATGCCATCGTTGAAACTTTGACACCAAGAGGCGTTATCGTCGTAGTGGAAGCTGAGCATATGTGCATGACGATGCGAGGAGTGAAAAAACCTGGATCTAAAACGGTTACTTCTGCTGTGAGAGGGGCTTTTGAGCGTAATGATGCTGCGAGAGCAGAAGTATTATCTTTAATCAAAGAATAATTTCCTAATTTTAGAGGGCGTTGATGCTCGGTTGTCTCCATGTCGAATAAGTAAAATGAGATTTTTATTAGATATTATTCTATGCATTTGAAATAGGTGAAGTGTACTATTGCTTATTTAGCGTGTGAATAAAAAAAGGTGGGGAGGAGATCCTATGACAGATAATAATGGTTATATTGTCATTAAAGCTGAAGAAGATGGTGTTAACGTCATTGGACTCACGAGGGGAACAGATACACGTTTCCATCATTCTGAAAAATTGGACAAAGATGAAATGATGATTGCGCAATTTACAGAACATACATCTGCAATTAAAATTAGAGGTAAAGCGACGCTTCAAACAGCTCATGGTGATATTACTAATTTGAAATAAATGTGAGCCACATAAAAGTTTTACAGAAAAAACGTCATCACTTCAAAGCTCGCCATATGGCGAGTTTTCTAAATTTAAAGAACCTCTTTTAAACAATGATTTACTAAATGCTTACCTAATTCATGATTAGTGTTTTTTTCACGCTTTCAGGGGTGTTACGAGAGGTGGACTTTTCTTAAAGGAATGTTTATTCGAGAGAAATAATTGTGATATACTAGACGTGGATGGGGTTAGATGACGATTAAGGATAAGACTTTGATGCTGGGGGATTTCTGATGACGGCATATAATGGCCACTACGAAGAATTAAACCTTGTGTTTGATAGTTTTTATAAAAGTGTCAAACACGATTATTTAAATAAGTTTATGGATAATCCAGTGATTGATCAAGATCAAGCCAATATGCTGTTGATTATTCTTCAGAAAAAAAAATATTCTAAAAAATACATACATGATTGTATCTTAACTACTTTATTTGTACAGGCAGCTTTGGATACTCATGAACGAGTTGCCATACATGGCTTAGGGCCTGAATCTTTAAAAACAAAAAATCAACTCACTGTATTAGCAGGTGATTTTTACAGTAGTTTGTACTATAATGTGCTCTCAAAAAATGAAGATGTAGCTCTAATTAGAGCGCTGGCAAAAGCCATACAACAAATAAATGAGTCCAAAATGAAGGTATATCATTCTGAGGACAAAAGTGAGCGTTTAAATTTAAATGACATAAAAGTGATACATGCCTCTTTATTAAAAAATGTATCTCACTTATTTCACTTGTCTCACTGGACTCATATCATTGAGGATTTTTTCTTATTGAAGTTTTTATGCAGTGAAAAAGCTTCGATTATTGAACTTGGGTATCGCTCCGAAACATCAATTTTTGGTGATTTTACTGACTCTTTCAGTAAGAAGCAAGTGTTAGAGCAATTAACTCACTTAATTAATGTGACATGTGAGGGAATTGAGGAAGAAATACGTGAAGAAAATGAAATGACATGCTATATAAAAGCAAGAATGTATGAGTTGGTTGAAAGGTTTCAAATTGAAGAGCATTGTGTTGTGGAGGAAGGTTAGTTATGGAGAGAACAAAAGAAGAACGTGTACACGATGTATTTGAAAGCATTTCCAAAGAATATGATAGAATGAATGGAATTATTAGCTTCAAGCAACATAACATGTGGCGGAAAGATACAATGAAAAAAATGGATGTAGAAAAAGGTGCAAGAGCCCTTGATATTTGTTGCGGAACGGCTGACTGGGCGATTACCCTTGCAGAAGCGGTGGGGGAAGAAGGCCATGTCACCGGGGTTGATTTCAGTGAGAATATGCTTAAAGTCGGTGGCGAGAAAATAAAAAAGATGAATGTACCAAATATCACGTTACAGTGGGGAAATGCTATGGAATTACCTTTTGATGATAATCAATTTGATTGTGTTACCATCGGTTTTGGTTTACGAAATGTCCCCGACTATTTACAAGTGTTACGTGAAATGCATCGTGTCGTTAAGCCAGGAGGATTAGCTGTATGCCTAGAAACCTCACAGCCGACAATGCCGATATTTAAACAAGCATACTGGTTTTATTTCACGTATGTTATGCCCCTTTTTGGGAAAATATTTGCTAAAAGCTATGCCGAATATTCTTGGTTACAGGAATCAAGTCGCCACTTTCCCGGGAAAAAAGAGTTGAAGCAACTTTTTTATGATGCGGGTTTTGCATCTGTTAAATACAAATCTTACTCTGGAGGAGCTGTCGCATCACATTTTGCTACTAAGTAGGGGAGAGTTGTAAACAAACAATAATATGTCAGGGGGCTTAATCGTAGTCATCTTGATATATTGCAAGTTTACAAGTGTAAACGTTTCTAAATTAAGTGTTAGTGTTTTAATAGAGTAATTCACGTTCTTGAGTAGGAGGCTTACTCATACGTAACTGCCTAGGTTTAAACATCTAGAGGTTATATGTAGGCACCTACTTATACCTGAAGGCTTAAAAGTGGGGTTTTAGTTATGAAAAAGTTAAAAATAATTTTAGAAATGATTAAATTTGAACATACTGTCTTTGCGTTACCATTTGCTTTCATCGGAGCTGTTTTAGGTAGCTTATTAATCGAAGGTAGATGGCCTGGATTAACTGATTGGATATGGATTACATTAGCGATGGTAGGGGCAAGAAGTGCTGCTATGTCTTTAAATAGATTAATTGATGCAAAAATAGATGAAGCGAATCCGAGGACAAAAGATAGAGCGATCCCCGCTGGCCTTTTATCAAGATTAGAAACGGTCATTTTTATTGTTGGATCATTCACTTTACTATTTGTATCAGCTTTTCAATTAAACTTATTAGCCGTTTATCTTCTTCCATTAGCTGTTTTTTTCCTCGTGTTTTATTCATATACAAAACGATTTACTTGGCTGTGTCACATTTTTCTCGGTATTACTATCGGTCTTGCTCCACTCGGAGGTTGGGTAGGGGCAACTGGAACTTTAACATGGGAAGCTATAATGCTTTTTATTGCAGTCGCTCTGTGGACAGCTGGTTTTGATGTTATTTATGCTACTCAAGATACTGAGTATGATAAGGACGTAAATTTATTTTCTATTCCGAGCTTTTTTGGTATTACGAAAGCATTAAAGTTTGCTAGAGGATTTCACATTATAAGCTTTATAGCTATGGTGTCATTATTTTTTATTACACCACTTAGTTGGCTATATTTAATAGGAATCTTAATTGTGGGTACAATTATGGTCTATGAACATTCTCTCGTATCACCTAAAGATTTGTCGAAGGTGAACGTAGCGTTCTTTACAATGAATGGCATTATTAGTATGGTCATGCTAGCATTTACGATAGGAGATTTACTTTTATGAAAGATATAAGCGCTAAAAAAAAGGTGACTGTGGCAATAACTGGAGCTAGTGGCGCTATTTATGGGGTGAGGTGTGTGCAAGCTTTGCTGGCAGACGGCCACACAGTCCATTTTTTATTAACTGGTGCCGCATGGCAGGTGCTTTACTATGAATTAGGACTCGATACCTCAGATGAACAAGCATGCCTTCAAAAACTGTTCGGAAAGTGGGATCATTTTCATTATCACACACAGCAAGACTTTTCAGCCCCTATTGCGAGCGGATCGGCGAAAAGTGATGCGATGATTATCGTACCATGTTCTATGGGGACGTTAGCTAAGATCTCTCACGGAATTTCAAGTAACTTACTTGAGCGGGCGGCAGACGTCATGTTAAAAGAAAGACGTAAATTGATTGTTGTTCCAAGGGAGTCGCCTCTTAGTTCAATACACTTGGAGAATATGAAGAGAGTGAGTGACTTAGGCGGCATGATTGTACCTGCTATGCCAGGTTACTATCATAACCCTAAGACGCTGGATGACCTTATTAATTTTGTAGTAGGTAAAGTGTTGGATCAGGTAGAGGTGGATCATAATCTGTTTACAAGGTGGGGAGACGATAGCAGATGAGTCTGGTCATAGCAGAAATCTCTTATACAAATATTTTACCAATGTTTTATTATATAAACCGAGAAAAATTAAAGAGTGCAGGATGTGAATTTGTCCCGGCGATTCCTTCACAGTTAAATCAAGAAATGGCGGATGGAAAAGTGCATGTAGGAGGAATTTCTTCCTTTGCCTATGGAGAACATAGTGAAGAGTATCAAGTGCTTCCTGATTTATCTGTTTCCGCAATGAAGCAAGTTGGCTCTATTTTTTTATTTTCAAGGAAACCAATTAAAGAGCTTAACGGTGCGTCAATCGCTCTGACGTCTAGCTCTGCTACATCAGTCAATTTGTTAAAAATAATACTAAGTAAATTTTACAAATTAAATGTAACATATACGACGATGGCTCCAAATTATGATTTAATGATGAGCGACCACGAGGCGTGTCTTCTCATCGGGGATGATGCTATACTTACTTCTTTTTCTAAACAAGAGGCTATTTACCAATATGACTTAGGTTATTTGTGGAAATTTTTCACAGGGCTTCCCATGACATTCGCGTTATTTGCTATTCGCAAAGAAGCATGGGAACAGCACGAAGGACTTTTAAGAGAAGTGCACCAACAATTTTTAAAAAGTAAGCAGGCATGTCGTAAAAACAGATTTAGTGACATGATTAGATCTATACGCTTTCAACTCGGTGGTACAACAGAGTTTTGGCAAACTTATTTTGCAGGATTGAACTATGAATTAACTGACACACACTTAAAAGGCTTACATCATTTTTATGACTTAGCTTATGAATTAAATCTTCTCACTAAAAAAGTAAATAAAGTGTCGATATGGAATCCAACAGAAAAATTTCATTCTGTTTAGCAAGGTGGACAATTTATGAAATTAACAGAGATATACTGGCATTTAAGGCCTGATATTATAAAAATCGAAAAAGAAATCGAGCAAAATATTGATGCTCAGCACCAAGTATTACAACAAGCTTCCTCACACTTATTGAAAGCGGGAGGTAAGCGAATTAGACCGGTATTTGTGCTACTTGCAGCACAATTTGGGGATTATGACATAGAAAAAGTAAAGCATGTAGCAGTTCCTTTAGAGCTGATTCATATGGCCTCTCTTGTTCATGATGATGTCATCGATGATGCTGAGTTAAGAAGGGGCAAAAAAACCATTAAGTCAAAGTGGGATAATCGTATTGCCATGTACACGGGTGACTACATGTTTGCAAAAGCAATAGAGATAGCTACACTCAGTAATCGCCTAGATCTTCATAAATATTTATCTGAAGCTATGGTTGAAATGTGCATAGGAGAGGTTGAACAAATTCGAGACCAATATAACTGGCAACAAAACATACGAATATATTTTCGGCGAATTAAGCGAAAAACAGCTCTTCTTATATCTGTAAGCTGTCAACTCGGTGCCATTGTTGCTGACGCTCCATCCCTTTACCAATCACAATTAAAAAAATATGGCTATTACGTCGGTATGGCTTTTCAAATAACAGATGACATTTTAGATTTTGTTGGGACTGAAAAGGAGCTAGGTAAACCAGCAGGAAGTGATTTAGCTCAAGGAAACGTCACGCTGCCTGTTCTTCTCGCAATGGAGAAAGATAACGAGTTGAATGAAAGAATCGTGGCATATTTAAAAGCGGAGAGTCGTATTCCGTTTAACATGAAAGCTACTATTGAGGATATTAAAGAGACGGGAGCCATTCAAGAAGCAAAAAAAGTAGCTGATAAGTACATAAAAAAAGCGCTGTTAGCACTGGAGCCTTTACCAGAATTACGTGCAAAAGCTGCTTTACAACAAATAGCTGACTATATCAGTGAGAGAAAATTTTAATTTGGAAACAAGTCTGATAAAAGGCTTGTTTTTTCATAACCAAATTGTACCTTTTTTTAATTTTTGCTATGATTAGCTTGATTGAAAAACAATTGGTGGAGGTTGGTTAATTATGGATAAAACGTTTTTGATGGTAAAACCAGATGGTGTTCAACGTAATTTAATTGGGGAAATTATTTCTCGATTTGAATTGAAAGGGTATACATTGGTAGGAGCAAAGCTAATCCAGCTAACCGAAGAGACTGCTAGGAGTCACTACGAAGAACATGAAGGAAAAGCTTTTTTTCATTCATTAGTTGAATTTATTACTTCTGGTCCTGTTTTTGCTATGGTATGGCAAGGCGAAGGAATTATTACTGAAGCTCGGAAGATGATGGGGAAAACCAATCCGACGGACTCATTACCAGGTACAATAAGAGGAGATTTCGGGATAAATGTTTCTAAAAATATCATTCATGGTTCTGACTCACCAGAAAGTGCTCAACGTGAAATAAAGCTCTATTTTACTGAAGATGAAATAGTTTCATATGAAAAAGAAATAACTAAATGGATATAGATTAAAGAAACTGCAAACAGTATATTAAAACCTTGATCTATATTTTACTTTTATGATAGTAATACCCAATTAATTAAGGATAAAAGCTACCTAAAAGGTGGCTTTTTAACTATACATATAGTGCTGAAGTCCGAATTGTGGTACAAGTAAGGTAAGCACTAAACTTTTTTAAGTGAGGAGACAGACGATGGATGATTATCAGAAATTTATAGAACAGATTTATAAAAAAACCGGGATCAATTTATCCTTATATAAGGAAGCACAAATGAAGCGCAGATTAACTTCATTAAGAGATAAAAGAGGATTTAAAACGTTCTCAGACTATTTTGATGAACTCTCGAAACAACACGACCTATTTGATGAGTTTTTACAGCGGATGACGATTAATGTGTCAGAATTCTTTAGAAACCCTCAAAGGTGGAAGGTGTTGGAAAATAAAATTCTTCCGAGACTTCTTACAGATCAGCGAAAGTTAAAAATATGGAGTGCAGCTTGCTCTACGGGTGAAGAGCCATACTCTCTCATGATGCTTTTGCATAAGCATCTTAAATATGAGCAGATTGACCTTCTTGCAACAGATCTAGACGATTCTATTTTGACGCGTGCAAAAAAAGGCTTCTATCCCGAACGTTCTCTAAAAGAAGTTCCTCAAGACATGTTGGATCACTATTTTGAAAAAGAAAAGGTTGGCTACCATGTTAAGGACGAAGTGAAAAAAGCAATTAAATTCAAACAGCATAATTTACTTTCTGATGATTATGAAAAAGGGTTTGACTTAATTGTTTGTAGAAACGTTATGATATATTTTACTGAACAAGCAAAAGATGAGCTGTATTTTAAATTTAGTGACGCGTTAAAACCAGGCGGTGTTTTATTTGTTGGAAGCACGGAACAAATTTTTCAAGCACAACGATATGGATTCGAAACGGAAGATACCTTTTTTTATAAAAAAGTAAAATGACGTTTTTTCTTAACTTTTTGATGCACTTTAAATAAATTTAGCTTTTTCTCTTGAAAAATAACGGCAAATCATCAACAATAGATATAATAAGTTTTTAACACATAAAAGCGATAAAGAAAGTAGAGGTTGATAGTGCATGCGATTCTTGACAGCAGGAGAATCTCACGGGCCTGAGTTGACAGCTATTATTGAAGGAGTTCCAAGTCAGTTGCCTTTGACGGTTGAAGATATTAATGAACATTTAGCAAGAAGACAAAAGGGGTATGGTCGTGGAAGACGAATGCAAATTGAAAAGGACCAGGTAACGATTACAAGTGGTGTGCGCCACGGGAAAACTACGGGAGCACCTATTACCTTGCATATTGAAAATAAAGACTGGACACATTGGACGAAAATTATGGGAGCTGATCCACTTTCAGAAGAAGAGGAACAAGAAGTTAAGCGTAAAATAACACGCCCTAGACCGGGTCATGCTGATTTAAATGGCGCGATTAAATATCGGCATCGTGATATGAGAAATGTTTTAGAACGCTCATCAGCAAGGGAAACGACGGCACGAGTTGCTGTAGGCGCTGTGGCACAAACATTGTTAAAAGCCTTCAACATTCACTTGTGTGGTCATGTTCTAGAAATTGGTGATGTGGTAAGTCAACAGCCGGAGTTTACAACGATTGAGCAATTAAAAGAAGTCACTGAAGCTTCTGAAGTTCGTTGTGCTGATAATTCAGCTGAAACTAAAATGAAAACAGCCATCGATGAAGCAAAAGAAAATGGTGATTCCATCGGGGGGATCGTTGAAGTAATAGCTGAAAATGTACCAGTTGGGCTTGGAAGTTTTGTTCATTATGATAGAAAGTTGGATGCTAAGATTGCTCAAGGTGTCATGAGTATTAATGCATTTAAAGGAGTAGAAATTGGTTTGGGTTTTGAAGCTGCACGAATGAAAGGTAGTATGGTGCATGATGAGATCACTCACGATGAGAACAACGGTTTTTCCCGTAAAACAAACCGACTTGGTGGTTTTGAAGGTGGTATGACAAATGGGATGCCTGTTGTTGTACGAGGAGCGATGAAACCAATTCCAACCCTTTATAAACCGCTACAAAGCGTAGATATTGACTCCAAGGAGCCTTTTACAGCAAGTATTGAGCGGTCAGACAGTTGCGCTGTTCCGGCAGCAGCTGTTGTCTGTGAAGCTGCAGTAGCTTGGGAATTAGCCAATTCATTTTTAGAAAAATTTGGTGCCGATACAATGTCAGACATTAAAAAACATTATCAAGACTATTTAGAGGAAGCGAGGACGTTTTAATGCAGTCCCCGACTTTAACTATAGAAAGTAAATCACATAGGTACCCTGTATATATTGACCAGGATATCAGGTTTCATACATTTAATCTTATAAATGCTCAACTATCTAAACCTGCAAGTTCCTATATGATTGTTGCTGACAAAACGGTTGCAGACTATTATTTAACAGATGTGTTATCATCTTTTCCTGAAAGTCTGAAACCATTTGTGTCTTTAATCCCAAGTGGTGAGTCATCTAAATCATTTGATATGTATCATCAGCTTTTAACAGAAGCTTTGGAAAATGGATTAGATCGGCAGTCTGTTATTATAGCTCTTGGTGGAGGGGTAACAGGAGATTTAGCTGGGTTTACAGCGGCTACGTACATGCGAGGCATTCAATACGTGCAAATGCCTACAACCTTGTTAGCTCATGATAGTAGTGTTGGTGGTAAAACAGGCATTAATCATACACACGGGAAAAATTTAATTGGTGCTTTTCATCCACCGGCTGCTGTAATTTATGATTCAGAGATGTTACGTACTCTTCCAATCCAAGAATGGCGGTCAGGGTTTGCAGAAGTCATTAAGCACGGCTTTATTTCTGAACCTGAACTGTTGGATTGGCTGGAAAAAAATATTACTGACTTGTCACATATACCATCAGAGAAAATAAATGAGCTACTCGAGCGGTCAATTCGTATTAAAGCTCGTATTGTGGAAGAGGATGAAAAGGAGCAAGGAGTTAGGGCTTACTTGAATTTTGGGCATACATTAGGTCATAGCATTGAAGCAGAGGTTGGTTACGGCCACATGACTCATGGAGAAGCGGTTGCTATTGGTATGTCCTTTGCCTTGAAATTGAGTGAGCGTCTGTTCGGTTCAAAGCTCTTCTATGACAGAATATTGGATTATATGAAAACACTAGGGTACACACTTCAAATACCAAGTGTGTGTGATTATGATCAATTGATTGTTCGAATGAGGCGTGACAAAAAATCGTCTCACAATGACATAAATTATGTCCTTCTGCGTTCAATTGGTCAACCGCAGCTCGTTAAAGTCAGCGAAGAAGACATAATGATGCTCCTTGAAGAGGAGGGGAATTTAAGATGATGACGAGAGGTATTCGCGGTGCTACAACTGTTCAGACAAATAACAAAACTGAGATCCGTAAAGCTGCGGCAGACGCCATGTCGCATATTATCCAAAAAAACAATATTCGCCCTGACGACATAAGTCACGTATTGATTACCGTAACAAATGATTTAGATGCAGCATTTCCTGCTGAAGGATTAAGAAGTTTGGAAGGCTTTCAATATGTGCCTATAATGTGTGCGATGGAAATACCTGTTCCAAATAGCTTGAAAAAGTGCATTCGATTAATGGTAACGGTCAATACAACTAAAAGTCCTGCAGATATTCATCATATATATTTAAACGAAGCAGTCAAACTTCGTCCTGACTTAACCTTGACAAACGAACAGTGAACACGTTAGGATTACTGTAAGTTTAGTTGAGAGAAGAGCGAAGTACACCGTAAGTATTATCGGTTATTATGTATGAAGAGCAGAGTTGGAGTTGAGGAGAGCGGAGTTAGTGTAGCTATGCGTGAACACGTCTGCCCCTTTGGCAGACGTTTTATTTTTATGGTAGATAAATAGGCAATGATTATCTCTCATTACTATTTGGAAAACGCAAGCATACTTTTCACCCCTATATTATGATCTGAATCCTCACACTTCAGTCCCTGTCAAAAACATGAGAGGTGATTGAAATGTTAACCATTACGAAGGAGCAGTTTCTTACACAGGCTGCTAAATACAACACCGTATTAATGTCGGCCCATATTCTTGCTGATACAACAACTCCCATTCAATTATTCCACCTATTTAACAACGATGCAGCCTTTTTACTTGAAAGTAAAGACCCATTATCGCCATGGTCAAACTATTCGTTTATAGGGATAAATCCTATTTATTATTTATATGACAAAGACGGAAGCTTTATTTTTGAAAATAAAAGACGAGAGACGATATTGCGTGGGGAACACATCCAAGAAACATGGGATAGTGTATTAACCTATTTAAATGTCGCTCCGAATCAACAGCTAGAGCTGCCATTTCCAGGTGGGGCTGTTGGTTATATGGGATTCGAAGCATATGGTTGCTATGAACCAAGGTTGGCGGCTAGTTTGGATGGAAAGAATCCAAATGTGTCCTTTGTTTTCTGCCAAACCATTTTAGCGTATCACCATGGGAAAGAAGAATTAACGGTGATTCATTTACAAAATACAGCCGACTTAAATGGAGAGGAGGCTTTTCAAACTGGCGCTCATGAAATAGAAGCCATTTTGAAGGCTATTGCAGTTGATGACTCTCTTCCTGTTTCGATGGTGCCAATGACAGATCATGTAAGAGACGATTTATTTGCCAATGTTAGCTCCAATTACACCAAAGAAACTTTTATGAACCACGTACAGAAAGTGAAAGAGTATATTGCTGCCGGTGATATATTTCAAGCTGTTCTATCTCAACGCTTCACACTGCCTGTTCAGACGGATGGTCTCTCGTTATATCGAGTGTTAAGAAAAATTAACCCGTCACCTTATTTGTATTATATACGGCTTGACGGGAGAGAAATTATCGGCAGTTCACCTGAAAGACTTGTGAAGGTTGAAAAAAAAGGTGAATTGGAAATCCATCCTATCGCAGGAACACGAAAACGTGGAAATAATCAAGCGGAGGATGAAGCACTTGCAAAAGATTTACTCGCAGACGAAAAGGAACGAGCAGAGCATTTAATGCTTGTAGATTTAGCTAGAAATGATATGGGGAGGGTGAGTGAGTACGGGAGTGTTCATGTAAAAGAAATGATGCAAGTAACACATTTCTCACACGTTATGCATCTGATTTCAAAAGTGACGGGTCAATTAAAAAAGAATACTCATCCTTTTGAAGCTTTATTTGCGGCTCACCCTGCAGGCACAGTATCAGGAGCACCAAAAGTAAGAGCAGTTGAAATTATTGAAGAGTTAGAGCAGACGAGAAGAGGAATCTATGCTGGAGCGATTGCCTACTGCGGATTTAATCAAGCGATAGATTCTTGTATTGCTATTCGAACGATAGTCTTAGAAGATCAAGTGGCACATGTGCAAGCCGGAGCAGGGATCGTACAAGATTCAATTCCTGAAAATGAATATGAAGAAACGAGAAACAAAGCACGGGCATTAATTTATGCCATTAAATTAGCTGAGCTGAGGTACGAAAAAGAGGAGGAAGAGGAGAATGAGTAGAGTACTAGAAAGAGTAATGGCAATCGAACCACTAACAGAGGATGAGGCGAAGCAACTCGTTATAGCCATGATGGAAGGTCAATTAAATACTGCAGAAATGGCAGGTATACTTTCCGTGTTGCATTATCGTGGAGAAACGGTCGATGAGTTGGTGGGGTTTGCAAAGGGTATGCAAGAAAAAGGAAAAAAAATTAGCTTGCCTTATGATGTGTTAGATACGTGTGGGACCGGGGGAGACGGTAAGGGAACCTTTAATATTTCAACGGCAGTGGCTATATTGTTAAGCTCTTTAGGTGTAAAAGTAGCGAAACATGGTAACAGAAGTGTCTCATCCACTACAGGCAGTGCAGATGTTCTAAATGTATTAGGGGTTCCTTTTCAAGAAACTGAAGAAGAAGTGTCTCGTATGCTCCAAAAGCACCACCTTGCTTTCTTATTCGCCCCTATCTATCATTCTGCCATGAAAAACGTCGCACCCGTGCGAAAACAACTAGGAATGAAAACAATTTTTAACTTATTAGGCCCTTTGACTAACCCGGCAGATGCACCTTGTCGAATTATTGGTGTCTACGATCACGTGGTCGCAAAGAAAATGGCTTATGCATCACAGCGCTTAGGTATAAATCGTGCGTTGTTTGTGTGTGGCGAAGATGGGTTAGATGAACTTACGATCGAAGGTAAAAGTTATATTATTGAAGTGAGAGATGATCACATAGATGAATTTATCATAACACCTGAGGATGTAGGGTTAAAGACGGAGGCGATTGATAAAGCATTAGTCGCATCACCAGCTGAAAGTGCCACCCTTATCAAAAAAGTTTTTGCTAAAAAAGGAGCGCAAGCCGCTGAAAACTTATTATTACTAAATGCAGGAGCGGGCCTATATGTCCAAGGAAGAACAGCAACGATCAAGGATGGTGTGAAAGAAGCTAAGGAAGCGCTCGGAGCCCACGTATTAAGCCACTTAGCTGCGTTACAAAGTGAGAAGGAAGAGGTGACCACATCATGACGATACTAGACAAAATTGTTGCTAAAAAAAAGGAAGAGCTATCTTCGTTAACTATACCAGAGGCTAGAGTGCTTGATACACCGTTTCGGTCGTTAAAAAACGCTTTACTAACGTCCATTCATCCACTAGGTATTATTGCAGAAATAAAACAGGCAAGCCCTTCAAAAGGGCTATTAACCGATAATTTTCATCCTCTTTCCATTGCGGCAACTTATGAAGAAATAGGAGTATCTGGTATTTCAGTCCTGACTGATGAGACATTTTTTAAAGGTCATGCTGATGATTTGTCAGCAGTCAAAAATCGTGTCAACGTGCCTGTGTTGAGAAAAGATTTTATAATAAATGAAAAGCAAGTGGTGTATTCTGAGCGGATTGGAGCCGATGCTATTCTATTAATTGCAGCTATTTTAGAGGGTTCACAGTTAGCTGAACTATATGATCAGGCATCTGAGCTTGGAATGGAAGTGCTCGTAGAAGTGCATAACGAGGAAGAAATTGAAAAGGTGTTAACCTATATAAAGCCAGCTATGATAGGTGTGAATAATCGTGATTTGACGACGTTTGAGACACATTTATCGACAACAGAGAGATTACGTCCTTTAGTGGCTTCTGACGAAACGTTATTTATTAGTGAAAGCGGTATTCATACGAAAAAAGACGTAGAATGTCTCTTGAAAAATCAAGTACATGGCATGTTAGTTGGTGAAGCTTTTATGAGAAGCACAAATAAGCAACAGTTTTTAAACTCCCTATTTTATGAGGGGGAGAACTAATGGCACCGTTATTAAAATTTTGTGGTATCACGTCGAAAACAGATTTTGCTAAAGCTGTTTCGTCAGAAGCTGACATGATTGGTGTCATTTTTGCAAAAAGTAAACGGCAAGTTATACCACAGCAAGTCGCTGAGTGGAAAGAAGCCTATCCTCTTTCTAATAGACAACAACTTTCAGGTGTGTTTGTGAATGAAACCGTCTCGAAAATTTTGGAGATCGTGAAGATGGCAAAGGTTGATGTCATTCAATGTCATGGTAATGAAACACCAGCTGAAGTAGCAGAAATTAAGAAGCGAAGTGGTTTAGATATTTTCAAAACGATTCATCATCATGACAAAGCTATATCTGAGATGAGAGAATATGAGGGCATTGTAGATGGCTTTGTAGTGGATACAAAAACGGTTGATGCGTGGGGAGGAACAGGTATTCAATTTGATTGGGAATCCGTCCCATCTTATGAACAGGAAGCGAAAAAACAAGGTGTGCCGTGCTTAATCGCAGGTGGAGTCACCCCTGGTAATGTCCTGAAACTATTAACCTATAAGCCCTCAGGTATTGATCTTTCTTCAGGGATTGAAACAGATGGTCAAAAAGATGAAGGGAAGATGGATGACATGACTAAAGCTGTGAAAAAAACGTACCAAGCGCCAGATTCATTTGGCAGATTCGGTCCTTTCGGAGGTAAGTATGTTCCTGAGACATTAATGTACGCATTGGAAGAATTAGAAGAAGCTTATTTATCGGTTAAAGAAGATACTGGCTTCCAACAAGAGCTAATAAAAGAATTGAAAGAATATTCAGGAAGACCTACTGCATTAACATATGCTGAACGTTTATCCGACTATTACGGTGGTGCACGGATTTACTTAAAAAGAGAAGACTTAAACCACACAGGTGCTCACAAGATAAATAATGCGTTGGCGCAAGGTCTATTAGCTAAGAAGATGGGGAAATCTCAAATTATCGCTGAAACAGGAGCAGGACAGCATGGCGTCGCTTCTGCTACTGTAGCTGCTCGATTCGGACTATCTTGTAAAGTGTTTATGGGTGCGGAAGATATGCGGAGACAATCCTTAAACGTGTTTAGAATGCGACTTCTTGGAGCTGAAGTCATTGAAGTAACCTCTGGTGGTAAAACGTTAAAAGATGCCACCAATGAAGCGATTCGCCACTGGGTAGCAAATGTTGACGATACGTTTTATCTAATTGGGAGTGTCGTTGGCCCCCACCCTTATCCTCGAATGGTTAGAGATTTTCAAAGTATTATAGGGGAAGAGAGTAAAAAACAAATGTATGATCGTCTTGGAAGGCTTCCCGATGAAGTAGTGGCGTGTGTCGGTGGTGGTAGTAATGCTATGGGGATGTTTTATCCATTTTTAAACGATGATATTGCCCTAACAGGTATTGAAGCAGCAGGTAAAGGAATCGAGACAGACGATCATGCAGCAACATTAACAAAAGGAAGAAAAGGAGTACTCCACGGGTCGTTGTCTTATTTACTGCAAGATGAAAATGGCAATATTACTGAACCATATTCTATTTCTGCAGGACTAGATTATCCTGGTATAGGACCGGAACATGCTCATTTACGAGACATAGGAAGAGTTCACTATGAAGCAGCAACTGATAAAGAAGCGATGGCTGCTTTAGAGGATTTGTGTAGATTGGAAGGTATATTGCCGGCGATAGAATCAGCCCATGCTCTCGCTTATGTTAAAAAAGAGGCTGGTAAACGTCCTAATAACGAGATTATCCTCGTTTGTTTATCCGGAAGAGGAGACAAAGATGTTCACACGATTCAAGAAGTGTTAGGGGGAAATGAGGGATGAACCGGTTAACTGCTGATACATTTCAAAATAGCAATCAAAAGTTCGTACCATACATTATGAGTTGTGACCCAACCTATGAAGCATCCATTGAGATTGCACTAGCATTACAAGAAGCGGGAGTTGATGCTATTGAATGGGGCGTTCCTTTCAGTGACCCTTTAGCGGACGGTCCGGTAATTCAAGAAGCAGGTGAACGGGCACGTGCTTCTGGAGGGTCTTTATCGAAAGCTGTTGAAGGCATAAAAGAAGCGAGAAGAAGAGGCTTAACTCTTCCTGTAGTTTTATTTACGTATGTGAACCCTGTTTTGTCAATTGGCAACGACAGGCTTGTAGATCAGATGAAGGACGCTGATATTGACGGCTTAATTATACCTGATTTACCTTTTGAAGAGAGTCGTGATTTGCGTGAATTATGTGGATCAGCAGACATCTCCTTAATCTCTCTCATTGCCCCTAGTTCTAAACACCGCATGAAAAAGATTTGTGAGCTTGGTGATGGGTTCTTATACTTCGTCACGTCCCTTGGTGTCACTGGTACCCGTGAACATTTCTCGGACGAACTAGAAAACACATTGCAGGAAGTCACATCTTATAGTAATGTACCAGTGCTAGCTGGTTTTGGCATTTCAACACGGGATCACGTGCGGTTCTTTCAAACAGTCGCTGATGGAGTGATAGTAGGAAGTGCTTTAGTGCGATTTATTGCTGAAAGAGAGAAACAGTTAATGTCGCCTATCAAAAAAGAAAATGCTTTGATTGAGATAAAACAATTTGTACAGCAGCTCATTTCATAATACTATAGAAACTAGACAGGAACGGTTAGGTGGAGGGATTTGAATGAATGTAAAATCGTCAATGGTTGGTCTTTTACCGTATCAACCAGGAAAACCTATAGAAGAAGTTAAGCGAGAACTAGGTTTAGAAGAGGTTGTTAAGCTTGCTTCAAACGAAAATCCGTATGGATGCTCACCTCATGTAAAAGAGGCGATGACACATGCGTTTGAAACGATTGCTATATACCCAGATGGATATGCCCGCTTGTTGCGTAAAAAAGTAGCTGAACATCTTAATGTTGAGGAAGAACAGCTCATTTTTGGAAATGGTTCGGACGAGGTTATCTTAATATTATGCCGGGCTTACCTAGAATCAGGAGATAATATTGTGACAGCATCACCCACTTTTCCTCAATATCGGCACAATGCTGTGATTGAAGGAGCAGAAGTAAAAGAAGTGCCCCTTCAAAACGGGGTTCACGACTTGGATGCTATGCTTGATGCAATTGATGAGAACACTAAAATAGTCTTTGTCTGTAACCCTAACAATCCTACAGGAACATATGTAGATGAGCAGGCGTTTAAAGCGTTCATTGAAAAAGTGCCTAAAGATGTGCTTGTTATTAGTGATGAGGCTTACTATGAATATGTCACACAAGAAGACTATCCAGATACCTTGCCTATGTTAAGTTCTTATCTAAATTTAATTATTTTACGAACCTTTTCGAAGGCTTACGGCCTCGCTTCTTTAAGAGTAGGCTACGGTGTAGCCTCGAAAGAAATTGTAAAAGCTGTTGACCCGGGACGAGAGCCTTTCAACACGAATTCAATGGCTCAAGCAGCCGCCATAGCTGCACTTGATGATCCTTCTTTCATTAAAATGTGTCGTGAAAAAAATACACAGGAAATGAATAAGTACGAAGATTTTTGCCAGAAAAATCAGTTGGACTACTTTCCGTCACAAACGAACTTTATACTAATTGACTTTCAACGATCTGGTAGTGAGATATTTGATTTCTTACTAAAAAATGGTTTTATTACACGTAATGGGGAAGCACTAGGTTATTCAACATCTGTTAGGATTACGCTTGGAACGCCTGAACAGAATGATAAGATAATTTCTGAATTAACGAAGTGGCTCGCTTAGGAGGATCACCGTGACTAGACGATTATTGGTTGTTGGCTTGGGACTCATCGGTGGGTCTCTTGCTCTTGCTGTGAAAAATAGTTATCCTGAAACAATTATTATGGGTTATGATGTAAATAAGAAAGCCTGTAAGCTGGCAAAAAGCTTGCAAATCATTGATGAAATTGTTGAGAGCTTAGCTGAAGAAGCACCGGTTGCAGATATGATTATTATTTCTGCACCGGTAGAAAGTACAATTAATATTATTGAACAATTAAAAACTTTACCTTTAAAACAAGGGGCAGTAGTGACGGACGTAGGAAGTACAAAAGCGTCTGTCGTGGCAGCTGGTCAGCCCCTTTTTAATAAAGGGGTTTATTTTATCGGCGGACATCCTATGGCAGGGTCTCATAAAACAGGGGTTGAAGCAGCCCGAGAACGACTATTTGAGAATGCTTTTTACATACTGACGCCTACAGATGAAGTACCTTCAAGTAAGCTCAATGAATTACAAGCCATTCTTAAAGGGACAAAGGCTAAATTTATTCAGTTAGATCCAGTGACTCATGATCGCTATGCTGGTCTTATTAGCCATTTACCTCATATCATAGCGTCAGGGCTTGTACATCAAGTAGCAAAAGCAGGAGAGACAGACGCGATGGTTATGGAATTAGCAGCTGGAGGCTTTAGAGATATTACACGCATCGCATCAGCCTCTCCTTCAATGTGGCGAGATATTTTACTTCATAATAGACAGGAACTCCTTCCAATGCTAAAGGAATGGAAAGCTGTCATGACACAAGTGGAAGACATGTTGCAGCAAGCTGATAAAGAGCAGATTTACTCGTTTTTTTCAGATGCTAAAGAATCACGTGATTTACTCCCATCTAAAAAAAGAGGTGCACTTATGCCCTTTTACGATTTATTTGTGGACATCCCGGACCACCCTGGTGTCATTTCTGATGTCACAGCAATTCTTGCTGAAGAGAGTATTAGTTTAACTAACATTCGTATCATTGAGGCTAGGGAAGATATCATGGGTGTATTACGATTAAGTTTTCGTTCTGAAGAAGACTTAACGCTTGCGAAAGAAAAGTTGACTAGACATTTGTATGACACATACGAAGTCCTTTAAGGAGGAAGAAAAGGTGACAAAAACAATCTCTGCTGTAAAAGGCGGACTAACAGGTTCTGTTACAATTCCTGGTGACAAATCTATTAGTCATCGAGCAGTTCTCTTTGCATCATTAGCTGATGGTGAATCAAAGATATACGGATTTTTAAAAGGTGAAGATTGCTTAAGTACGATTGCGTGCATGAAGCAGCTAGGTATAGAGATTATAGAAGAAGATGATTGTATACTTGTAAAAGGAAAAGGGGTAAACGGTTTAGAAGAACCAGACAAACCTTTAGATGTCGGAAACTCAGGAACAACGATTCGTTTACTTTCAGGTATACTTGCCGGTCAAGGCTTTTCATCCGTTCTTGTAGGAGATGATTCCATAGCAAAACGTCCGATGGCCAGAGTGACAGGACCTTTAAAAATGATGAACACGTCAATCGATGGAAGAAGAAACGCTGCCTACACGCCTCTTCATATACGAGGTGGAGATTTAAGTAGTATTCATTATCTATCTCCTGTTGCAAGTGCACAAGTAAAGTCTGCCATTCTACTTGCGGGCATGTTCGCTGATGGTGTAACGAAAGTGACTGAACCTCACAAATCACGTGATCACACAGAACGAATGTTGCAGACGTTTGGCGTACACGTTGAGAGGGATGAATTTTCAGCTTCAATAGAAGGAGGCCAAACGCTTTCCTCACAAACCATCTATGTCCCTGGAGATATTTCATCAGCGGCCTTTATACTCGTAGCAGGAGCCATCGTTCCTGGAAGTAATGTCACTTTAAAGAATGTTGGGATGAATCCTACACGGACTGGAATTATCGATGTTCTGCAAGCTATGGGAGCAGATTTAACTGTTGAGAATGAGCGTAATTTAGGAAGTGAACCGGTTGCAGACTTAACAATTCGTTATAGTCCCTTGTCTTCTTGTACAATAAGCGGTGAGCTCATCCCTCGTCTAATTGACGAAATTCCTGCAATAGCCGTTCTTGCAACCCAAGCAGATGGGACAACAATTATTAAGGACGCACAGGAACTAAAAGTAAAAGAGTCCAACAGGATTGATACGGTCGTAAGCCAATTGAAAAAAATTGGTGCCTCTGTAGAACCTACAGAAGATGGTATGATCATTACTGGAAAAACACGTCTTAATGGCGGTACATTACAAAGCTTTCATGATCATCGAATTGGTATGGCTATGGCGCTCTGCGGATTAATAGCTAATGATCCTGTGTCCATAGAAGGTTCAGAAGCTATTTCTGTCTCTTATCCTGAATTCTTTGAACAATTGTCACACTTAGGAGCGGGAAACTAATCACTTTCAATAGTGAAGTGTAAAAGAAAAAGAAGTGTGATCTCTGTTAGTTTATAGAAAAATGTTTAAATGTGAGGCTGTTGCTTTAGTGGCAACAGCCTTTCTCTTTCGCATTTATCACAGGCGTCCGTCAACCTCCCGGCTCAAAATAAAGAGGAGAGGTAACTCTATTTAGGCGGAATATTACGGACATAATGTCCTGATGAAGGCTCGTTTTATAGGATCTTCTTAAATGTCTAGCATATCCGACATGTTTAAATCATAGCTTGTCACTAAAAGGACGGAGTTGATTGCTATGAAATATGTTATTCAAGTTCATGAGAGGAATGATAGTGCAGTAAACGTGAAAAAAATTATTGTAGAAAACGGGATTGTCCAAATATTTAATAATAGTAATATATCTCAACGGGTTAAAAATATTAACACAGAAGGTTTTACTGTTCTTCCTGGGGAAGTTATTTTAAAAGAAAATATTTTGACACATATGGCTGAGGGTGATATGATCTCCTTTTCAAAACATATGCTTCTCCACGGCTTTTCAACGTTTATTCATCTTATAGATATGAAATATGAAAGCGAAACTGATGAGCTTTTAGAATCATCAAGACAGCTATTAAAAAACTGTCCAGTGGATTATGTCCATGCAGTAAGAGTCCCATTGGGACGCTTAACACCATCTTGGGTGAGAAAGTTAAAAAAATTATCTGTCCCTCTCATTGTTTTTACCGTGCAAACGATGAATGATATTAATAAAGCACCGTGGCAGCGGCTAATCGAAGCGGCTTTTCCGTTAAGGACCATGTTTATTCTTGATCAGAAACACTCAGACTTAAAGGAGAGACAAAAACTTAAAGTGCAACAACATTGGGAAGAAACGGTTAAGAATAGACGTTTAAATAGTTATTTCCAACTCCCTGAACAACATGAAGCACTCCCTCTTTTATTTTTGAAAAGGCTAGGTTTATATCCACAAAAAGGGACGTTTGATTCAGGGGCCCATGCAGATTATTTTATGTATTGGGAAAAGGGTTTAAGTGTCACGACTGAAGAGTTACGATTGCCTGACGTTATCGTTCTTAAAGGACATGTTGTTAAGGCGAGTTCATATTGGTTTATTGAAGAAATGCTAGGTTGCGAATTGACTTCAACTATGCCAGAACAGTTTTTATCAATTAATGAAGTTCATCAATACACAGTTAAATAATCAATGAGAGTATAATCGCTTTTTTGTTGACTCATCGACAATGTGAGGTAAAATGAGGGCAAAGGTTGATAGAAAGGAAGCATGTAAGTCATGAATGAAAAATTAGCACGCGCCATCCAATTAATTGAGCAAGGACAACATGAAGAAGGACTAAAAAAAGTAGAAGAACTAGAAAAAATAGCGAATGATGAAACGAAACGTACAATTAGTGAATTATATTATGAATTGGGTTTAGTAGATAAAGCATTATCACTAGTAGAGCCACTTATGTTTGAATACCCAGATCACGGTGAACTTTTTGCTTTTGCGGCTGAATGTTATAGTGAGTTAGGAAAAGAAGATGAAGCAATTGATATGCTTACAGAAATTAAATGCAGTGATGCGGCTTACGCACAGGCTCAGCTTCTTCTCGCAGATTTATATGAACATCAAGGTTTATCAGAAGTCGCGGAACAAAAACTACTAGAAGCCATTAAGAATGAACCAGATAATGCAATTCTTCAATTTGGATTAGGGGAATTCTATTTAAACCGCGGAGAATACAGACAGTCAATTACTTACTATAAGAAAGCCATTTATCAAGGGGGATTGCCCGACGATTTGCCAGTGAATCCAAAGTTGAAACTAGCGGAAGCTTATAGTGCTACAGGTGAATTTGAGGATGCTATGACGAATTATAAAGAAGGGCTTGAGGATGATGAAACACCTGATGGTTTATTCGGCTATGGCTTTACATCTCTCCAAATAGATGATTATGAGACAGCGATAAGTGTTTTTAATCGGCTCATTGAGATGGACCCTGACTATACGACCGTCTACGCGTATCTTGCAAAAGCCTATATAGCACAGCAAAAGTTAGACGAGGCTTTGAACGTACTAGAAGAAGGAATAAAAAAAGATGAATTTAATGAAGACTTGTACTTAGAACTAGCAAGGCTCCATTTTTCACAGGGGAATGATATAAAAGCGGTTGAATTTTTGGAAAAAGTTATTGCTTTGAACCCGTCAAATATCTCGGCAGTAAAAGAATTACTTCTTTACTTTGATGAAGAAGAGGATTATGAGGCGCTCATAGAATTATTAGAATTTCTAGATAACTATGGTGAGTTTGATCCACTATTTGAACGGTACAGAGGAAAAGCCTTATTTGAGGAAAATGATATAGAAGGGGCAGTGAAGGCCTACGATACCGCGTTAGAATCTTTAATTAAAGATGAGGTACTTCTTGAAGAAGCGGCAATGGTATACTTAGCAGCTGGTAATAAAGCACAAGGTGTCAAATTATTGGAGGATTTTCTCTTGTTACAACCTCACCGCTTTGACATAGAAGAACGGCTTATTGAATTAAAAAGATAGCAAATTGTGATATAATAATAGAAAGATCACTGTTTCAATGAATGATACAATTGACTATTCCACACGAACATGTGAACAATGATAAATAACCTCTAACATGGCCGGTTTTAACGAAGGAGTGCAGTAGAAGACGCCACTCAGGAAAGTGTTCTTTTGTTGCCGAAGAGTATGTATTTGTCGTGCGATGTTTGTATGATGAAACTGGGCGACTTGAATAAAAAACTGGAGTAAAAATAAATTTTTGAAGGATTTTTTAAAACAGTGGCGAATAGTTATCACTATAAAGACAGTTAGTCGTTCATTTAATTGTGCATCATTATAAGTTGTTGAGAATATTTAGGTAAAAGAGTTCCTGTCCACATTTTAAAGGGAGGGGTTCATGATGACAAATCCAGTTCCGGTTATGGATAAAAGAGAATTTTTAAAATGGTTTCTTGAGTCATATCAGCTAAAACGAAGAGAATGTGCTTGGCTTTTAAACTTTTTGATGAGTGACGATATCTTGATGGAACGGGTACATTTTGTGGAACAAGCAGAACATTGTCCGAAAGCACTCATGATCTCCGCAAATGACGTGGAACATGTTCCATTTGCCTTTCATAAAAACCAACATGTGACGATGGATGCAGAGAAATCCTTTCATGATATTCGTTTAAATCGCAACGAGGACATTTTTATTCAACTTAATTTTAAAGATAAACAAATGAACCCTTCATACGTGGCAGTGCTGGAAGAAAATCCATATTTACCAGTCAATAATGAAGAAGAAAATTTAAATGGGGTATTAGCTGAAATCATAATTGAAGAATCCCTAAGAAGATATACTATTAAAAAAATTGAAGAAGAAATTGATGAAGCGTTAGTTATGGGTAATGAATCTAAATTTTATGAGCTAGCAGCAAAATATACTCAGTTAAAAGCCCTTGAATAAGGGCTTTTAGTTTGTGGGATGGACATAGATCTTAATGAAGCTGATTTCCTTATTAACCTTTTCTTAGCTGTTTTCAGGATGTCTATTCTATTGTCAGTCCATCAGTATGATACGTTTCACATGAGCGATTTTCATGATAATACGAGGAGTGAATGAGATGAAATGGCAAGCAGAAAATTTCCATATGTATGAGCAGGCTAAGGAGTATGTGGATACTGCTTTAATACCACTTGTCCCATTAAAATGGGGAGAAGAAGAGAAACAAACAATTATAAAAGGAGAATACACGTCTTACTTGGCAGAGTATCTAGAAACTCAGTTTACGGGTAGAGTGTTTTTAATGCCTTCTTTCACTTATTTAGTAGTTGAACAGGGTGAAGATAAGTTAAAAAGGTTAAAGCAGTGGGATAAGCATCTTGTTGATAATGGATTTAAACATATCATTTACATAACGGCTGATATTACATGGCGTACGGTCGCCTCACAACTACCAGATGAGTTAATATGGATACCTGTGTCTACGGTAGAATCAATGGATAAAACGCAATTTCGAGCAACGATAGAGCAGCAGGCAAAAGAGCTAATGCCAATTTTTACGACAAAGTGGCAAGCTGTACCAAAATCTAGAGAGGAATAGGACATTATTCTTCTAAAATGATTATACGGATTTTATTGACAGAGCCTGTTTTTTTGGGCTATCATAATACTGTCTTAGTATGTTTTTATGTGTGAGTTTGTGTTAAGAACTGTAAGTGAAGGAGGGAAGGTCGTGAGTGACGAGAAAAAACACCGGGTGTCTAGACGTCAATTTTTAACTTATACTTTAACAGGTGTAGGCGGTTTCATGGCGGCGGGTATGATAAGCCCTATGGTCAGAATGGCGTTGGACCCTGCGTTAGGGGCAACCGGAGAATCAGATTTTGTATCGGTCGGTATTACTGAAGATCAACTGACTGATGAGCCTCAGCTCGTGAACTTTCAAGTCGAAGTTGACGATGCGTGGTACCAATCAGAACAAGCCCAAACTGCATGGATTTATAAAGATGGCGAAGAGATTATTGCGTTATCACCTACCTGTACACATTTAGGCTGTACAGTTAACTGGGATGCCAACGAAAATTATCCGGAGCAGTTTTATTGTCCATGTCATGACGGACGATTTGAAAGAGACGGGACAAACATTCCAGGTACGCCACCGACGCGACCGTTGGACATCTATGAAGTGGAAGTCCGTGACGGAGCGATTTATCTTGGACAAATCATTCAGCGTAATGCTTAAGGGGGCGTAAGAAATGCTGCAAAAAATATATGATTGGGTGGACGAGCGTTTAGATATTACACCGATGTGGCGTGATATTGCTGATCATGAAGTGCCAGAACACGTCAATCCGGCTCATCATTTCTCAGCTTTTGTTTATTGTTTTGGCGGTCTAACTTTTTTCGTTGTCGTCATTCAAATACTATCCGGCATGTTCTTAACCATGTACTATGTTCCGGATATCATTCATGCGTATGAATCTGTTTACTATCTTCAAAATGAAGTGACTCACGGGATGATCGTTCGAGGAATGCATCATTGGGGAGCAAGTCTTGTCATTGTCATGATGTTTCTTCATACATTGAGGGTTTTCTTTACTGGTTCATATAAAAAACCTCGTGAATTAAACTGGGTCGTTGGTGTCTTACTCTTTTTTGTTATATTAGGACTTGGCTTTACAGGCTACCTACTTCCTTGGGATATGAAAGCTTATTTTGCTACTGTTGTAGGCTTGGAAATTGCAGAAAGTGCACCGATTATTGGTGGTTTTGCAAGAACATTGTTAGCCGGTGGTGAGATTATCGGGGCGCAAACATTAACACGATTTTTTGCAATTCACGTATTCTTCCTACCTGGTGCATTATTAGGATTATTGGGGGCCCACTTTTACATGATTCGTAAGCAAGGAATTTCTGGACCGCTGTAAAAGATGGTTGGAAGTGAAAAGGAGGAAAAGCTATGCATCGCGGGAAAGGGATGAAGTTTGTTGGTGACTCACGTGTCCCAGCAGAACGGAAACCAAATATACCGAAGGATTATTCAGAATACCCAGGGAAAACAGAGGCCTTCTGGCCGAATTTTTTACTCCGTGAGTGGATGGTTGGTGCTGTTTTTCTCGTTGGATTTTTAGTTCTTACTGTTGCTCATCCGGCACCTTTGGAACGAATGGCGGATCCTACAGATTCTGGTTACATACCGTTGCCAGACTGGTATTTTCTGTTTTTATACCAGTTACTAAAGTATGAATTTGCAGCTGGTCAGTACACTGTTATTGGAGCAGTCGTTATTCCAGGAATAGCTTTTGGAGCATTACTATTAGCTCCTTGGCTTGATACTAGTAAAGAACGACGGCCGTTAAAACGTCCGGTTGCTAGCAGTTTAATGTTACTGGCAGTGGCTTCAATTATCTTCCTTACGTGGGAATCTGTTGACGACCATGATTGGGAAGCAGCAGCCCAGCAAGGAGAAATAGTAGAAGACATCGAAATTGATGAATCTGCTGCAGGATACGAAATTTATCAATCTCAAGACTCCTGTATTGGTTGCCACGGTGGAGACATGTTAGGTGGTGCTGCAGGGCCAAACATATTTGAGAGTGATTATGAAAAAGAAGATGTTATGGAGATCATTCAAAATGGTATTGGTGATATGCCTGGAGATCAATTTGACGGGACCGATGAAGAGCTTGAGATCTTAGCCGCCTTTATTGCTAATGATGGACAGGATCCAGACAATGGAAATGGTGGCAATGACGACGGTGATGAAGCAGGTAATGACTAATTTCAAAAAAGAAAGGAGCGTCCGGTGACGCACCTTTCATTAGGAGAGAAGGAGCCAAGTGCCACAGTGCATTTACTGGCTCCTTTTTTATCGTCATACTTAAACTGGGGAAATGAGTAAAACGTGTGCCTGTTATTATTTCAAGTTTTTAGCATCTCTAGTTAATAGATTGACTATCGTTTTTAGTTCAAAATGAAAATCGTTGGTAAAAAGATTAGAAATTGATAGAATAAAGAGCATAATGATTGAGAAGGAAGCGATAAAGATGATGATATACTTACATACAATTTTACGTCAACGTTGGTTTATTGCTTTATTACTTATAATAAATATAGCCGGAACTATTTATGGATATATGTGGTATGATAATCAGCTTGCAACAACGCCAATTCACTTTATGATATTTGTACCAGATAGTCCGACAGCTAGTCTGTTTTTTTGCTTTGTATTAGCTGCTTTTTTGTTCGGTAGGAATTTACCGCTGTTTGAAGCACTTGCTGCTGTCACATTGCTCAAATACGGGATTTGGGCTGTCGTTATGATCTTAGCAGCAGCTGCAGCAGGAACACCAATTGGCATTCTTAATTATATGTTGATCGTGTCTCATTTGGGGATGGCTATACAAGGATTACTATATACTCCTTATTACAGGATTAAAGGCTGGCATTTGATTGTCGTGGCTGTTTGGACACTTCACAATGATGTGATTGATTATGTCTATGGGATGCATCCGTGGGTTGCGTCATCCATTCAGCCTTATATCCAAGAGATTGGTTACTTTACATTTTGGTTGAGCATTAGTTGTCTCTTAGTTGTATACTGGTTAAATAACTTATATAACGACTATACAATTGAAGGGTTTTCAAACAGATAACGATATTTCTTCTTCGTTTTCGGTCTACTCTTGTCCTTTTTTTCATAGGATGAACTATGATAAAGAGGAGGGACAGGCATGACGATGGATTGGATCAAAAAAATAAGCATACTGTGCGTATTAATAATTCTCTGTCTCGATTTTACTGTCGGAGCAAGTGAAGATCACAATTGGGTTCAGTTAAATCGGTCAACTGATACGATTTTAAAATATGTTAAAGATTATCATTACGAGGAAGCTTTAGAGCTTCTAGATAAATTTTCTGATGACTTTCTTCAATTGGATCGTGATGAAAATGACTTAACGATGACTCAATTACAAGTGATCACAGAAACATATGGAGATGCTGTTGAAGCCGTTAAGAAGACATCATTACCTCACGAAACAAGAGTACAACAAGTATACAAATTACGATTACTTACCGATGTCTTTTCGAATAACCATGAGCCTTTATGGAAAAATACCGAGCCACAATTTCAAAATGAGCTATCAAAAATGATGGAAACTATATCTACTGATTCATCACCGGAAGAGACGAATATTACGCGCTTAATCGCTTATTATAAGACCGTTGAACCATCATGGCGAGTGAGTTTGCCTGATTCGCAATTTCAGCGCTTACATTCCCAAGTTGTGTTTTTGAAAAGAATGTCTGAGGGGGCACCATCAAAAGTAGAATGGGAAAAACATATTACTCTTTTACAGCAATCATTTACTGAGGTATTTGAGGGCAAGAATGTTGAAGAGGATACTGATCCTTCACTTTACTGGTTTATCATTACAGTAAGTAGTGCGGTTTTCAGTGCTCTTACTTATGCAGGTTGGAAAAAATATGTAGGTCAAAAGACCCGAAATAAAAACTCATCTATTCGGAAAAGTGAAAGAGGATAAAAGGCAAATTTGTTGACAGCTTAATCTCGATTGACTAAGATGATAATAAATCCACAACTGAGAAACAGGAGGAAATAATTATGTTTGGATCTTTAGGCGGATACCTAATATATATTGCCATTTTAATGATTATCCCATTATGGGCCCAGTCCCGAGTTAAAAATACGTATCGTAAATATTCGCAAGTAGCCTCATCATCCCGTATGAGTGGTGCCGAAGTTGCAAGGCAAATCTTAAATGATAATGGTTTATATGATGTTAATGTGGAACCTGTTAAAGGTCAATTAACGGACCACTATGACCCAAGAAAAAAAGTAGTCAGGCTTTCAGAGCATAACTATTACGGTCATTCTGTTGCTGGTGCAGCAGTTGCTGCCCATGAAGTAGGTCATGCTCTTCAAGATGCAGAGGGGTATAGTTTCTTAAAATTTCGATCTGCTCTAGTCCCGGTTGCAAGTTTCGGATCAAATATTTCTATTTTTCTAATATTAGGCGGGATGCTTTTAACAATAACAGAATTGTTCCTCGCGGGGATTGTTCTCATGTCATTCGCTGTATTATTCCAGCTCGTGACATTACCTGTAGAATTTAATGCGTCAAGCAGAGCGATGGACCAAGTAGTATCTCTTGGTGTTATCCGTAATGATGAAGAGCGAGAAACAAAGAAAGTGTTGGATGCAGCAGCACTAACTTATGTAGCTGCGGCATTAGTGGCTGTTGCCGAGTTAGTTCGTTTTATTTTAATGTATGTCATGATGAATAGAGATTAACGCGGAATATTATAGGATAAAACAAGGTAAAAGCTTCATTGGACTGATGAGTGTCCATGAAGCTTTTTTGTTAAACATGTGAGGGAATAGAGGGCCATCCTTCAAAACATTTATGATTCTGTTTAAGTGTTGATTACTGTTTGTTTATGAGAATCGATAAAGAGACAAGGAGTCTCTCTATGAATCAAAAGGCTTTTTATTTTCATCAAGAGTAAAACCTTCCCCTAATACGTCTTGCACATCTGTTAATGTTACAAATGCATGAGGGTCAACCTTTGAAATGAGGTTTTTAAGGCGGACCATTTCATTCCTGCCTACAACACAATATAAGACGTCTCGATCATGTCCCGTAAAAGTACCCCTCCCTTTAAGGATGGTGGCACCTCTGTCCATTTCACGCATAATGGCTGAAGAGATATCAGAAGCATGGTCTGAAATAATCATGGCAGCTTTTCCTGAATATGCACCCTGCTGCATAAAATCGATGACTTTAGCAGAGACAAACACAGCGAGTAATGTATACATAGCTTCTCTATAATTTAAATAAAATAAAGACGAAGTAATGACCAACGCATCAAAGATAAACATTGTTCGTCCCATGCTCCAGCCAAAGTACTTAAAGCCGAGCTTAGCAATGATATCCACACCTCCGGTCGTACCACCGAACCTAAAGACGATACCTAGCCCTGTGCCGATAAATACACCTGCAAAAAGGGCAGCGAGTGTCAAGTCATCATCCAATGGAAGGGCAAACCATTTATAACGCTGAAAAAGCCATAAAAACACGGATACGGCAATAGTACCAATTAACGTGTAAATAAATGCGTTTCTCCCTAACACTTTCCAACCCAAAATAAACAGCGGTATATTCAAAACAATATTTGAGTAAGCGGGGTCAATATTTAAAACAAAATATAAAATAAGTGTAATACCAGTAAAGCCTCCGTCTGCTAAATTATTTTCCATATTAAAATAAACGAGACCAAAAGACATAATCGCTGTACCTAGCAAAATAAAAAAGATATTTTTAAATTGAATTTTTGCAATCATATCGCACCTCCTTATGTTACCATCAATGTGATTTATTATATAAGATCAGAGGAATTGGATCAATTTAATTAAAAATATTTGTCAAAAAGGTTTGTTTTCGCTACGATAAGCGTGGGAGCCTTTAGTGTAATGAAAGGAACGTGGTTTAATATGGAGGAAAAATCTATTGCCGACATGCAAAAAGAGGTTGATACTTACATATCGCAATTTAAAGAGGGCTATTTTTCGCCGTTAGCTATGATGGCGAGACTAACAGAAGAAATGGGAGAATTAGCGAGAGAAATAAATCATTTCTACGGCGAAAAACCGAAAAAACATTCCGAAGAAGAAAAGACGATGGAACAGGAAATGGGAGATGTGTTATTTGTCATGATTTGCATGGCAAATTCTTTAAACATTGATCTTGAAGAAGCTTTCCGTCTCGTGATGAGTAAATTTCAAAAAAGGGATAAGGATCGCTGGACAAAAATTGACGAATCGGAGGAAAAGACATGATAAATATAGTCATAGCAGGGCCACGTGGAAATATGGGGAAGGAAGCAGTGAAAATGGTGACAAAAGAACCTGACTTCCGCTTAACGGCTGTCGTTGATCGTAAATATAATGGTTTTCAAATGAAAGACGTAGAAGAAATGGAAGACCTTGATGTGCCAGTTTTTGAAGATATGGCTGAATGTTTTCAACACGTGTCATGTGAAGTGCTCATTGACTTAACCAGTCCTGAATCAGGTAAGAAGCATATGCTCACTGCTTTTGATTATGGCGTTCGGCCTGTAGTAGGAACAACAGGATTTACAGAAGAGGACATTAAAGAACTTTCTCTTATAGCAGAAGAAAAGGAGTTAGGTGCTATTATTGCCCCTAATTTTGCTATCGGGGCGATCTTATTGATGAAATTTTCTCAGCAGGCAGCTAAGTATCTTTCTGATGTGGAAATAATTGAACAGCACCATGATCGAAAATTGGATGCCCCCTCCGGAACAGCTGTTAAAACAGCAGAATTAATTTCTGAAGTAAGAGAATCAAAACAACAAGGTCATCCTGATGAAACAGAGCAACTTAAGGGGGCTCGTGGTGCAAATTATGAGGGAATGCGTATACATAGTGTTCGCTTGCCAGGACTTGTAGCACATCAAGAGGTTATTTTTGGTGGTGAAGGACAATCGCTGAAGCTGCGGCATGATTCTTTTAATAGAGCGTCATTTATGCCGGGAGTTAAACTAGCGTGTGAGACAGTGCTGACATTACCGGGACTTGTGTATGGACTAGATCAGATTATTGATTAGTCGTCACGCACATATATCACAGATAACCGCCCGGAAACCTTTCTGGATCAAAAATAGAGAGGAGAGGTAACGGCCGGTAATATCCTGATTCACTCAACTTTCAATCCTTCGGAGAAGAGGGAAAACTCCCACGGATTGAAAGTTCGCTTTATGGCCTAATCTCTAAATAATCTTTCAACCTCTAAAAGTCATATTTGCATAAAATAGAGTCGATTTCATAATAATGTTTTTAAAGCAATAACACGAATAATGTGTAATAAATTTCATTATAATATGCGAATGATAAAAAGTGACCGAAATGTAAGACGTTGAATCTTGAAGAATTAGGCTGAAGATCGACTTTGCTAGGGTTTACTGCTCAAAAGCTAGCTGAAGGAGCGTCCGTCTGAAGTGTAAGTCATATTCATTCGATATAAAAAGTTGATATAATCCTTATAGATAATGGAGGGTGCTTTTATGAATATAGCGTTCATTGCTCACGATAAAAAGAAAGATGATATGGTGCGCTTTACGATGGCTTATGAAAAAGTATTAGAAAGTCACGAGCTATTTTCCACGGGGACGACAGGCAAACGAATCATGGCAGAAACATCATTAAAGATTCACCGATTCAAATCAGGACCATTAGGTGGAGATCAGCAAGTGGGTGCTCTTATTGCAGATAATAAGATGGATTTAGTTGTATTTTTTAAAGACCCTCTCACAGCACAGCCGCATGAGCCTGATATTACAGCACTTATAAGGCTGTGTGACGTGTATACTATTCCTTTAGCTACTAATATGGCGACTGCGGAAATACTATTGTCAGGCTTACAACGCGGTGAATTCAAATGGCGAGAAATAATTAAAGAGGAAGAGCGATATGACGAGCTTTAAATACGATATCATGGCTGTCGGTGCTCATCCAGATGATGTGGAAATTGGAATGGGAGGCACTATAGCGAAATATACACGTCTAGGTAAAAAAGTAGTCATCGTTAATTTAACTGAAGCCGAACTATCTTCAAATGGCACAGTTGAAATTAGGCAAAAAGAAGCTGAAAATGCGTGTGAACAACTAGGGGTACAGACACGTGTTCAACTTCAATTTCCTGATAGAGGCCTTTTAGAATCTCGCCAGCAGGCGACAGAGAAGCTAGTGGCATTAATAAGGAAATATAGGCCGAGACTTGTGTTTGCCCCATTCCATAAAGATCGTCACCCTGATCATGGGCATTGTGGGGATATATGCCGAGAAGCTGTATTCTCTGCTACTATAAAAAACTATTTACCACTCGAATCTAGTAAACGTTTTTACGTTCAAGCTTTATACTACTATCAAATTAACGGAAGTTCACAACCAGATTTTCTTATCGATATTAGTGATGATAAAGAAACGAAATACAAGGCATTAGCATGCTTTAAAAGTCAATTCCATCAAGAGACTAACTCACTCAAAACACCTTTGAATTCTGGATATATAGAAATATTGCAAGCAAGAGAAAAACTATTAGGTGCTGAAGCAGGTACTTCTGCAGCAGAAGGTTTTTTTTGTGAAAAGCCACCACTTATACACGATCTGTTAGGAGACTAATAAAATGACCTATAAAATTGGGATTACATGCTATCCTACCGTAGGTGGTTCTGGAGTAGTAGCAACTGAATTGGGCAAGGCACTAGCTGAAAAAGGACATCAGATTCATTTTATTACGTCTAGCTTACCTTTTCGGCTTGACGAGCAAAAGGCAAATATTTATTTTCATGAAGTGATTGTTAACCAATATTCTGTTTTTCGCTACCCTCCATATGATCTAGCTCTAGCAAGTAAAATGGCTGAGATAATAACGTGTGAAGAACTTGATATCTTACATGTCCACTATGCTATCCCTCATGCTATAAGTGCATATTTAGCAAAAGAGATGGTCGATAGAGACGTAAAAATAGTAACGACACTTCATGGGACTGATATAACAGTGCTAGGCTACGATCCCTCTTTATCCAATATGATTAAATTTGGAATCGAAAAATCTGATGCTGTTACAGCCGTTTCCCGTGACTTAATTCACCAAACAAAATCTCTTTTACATATTCAACGATCGATTTCACCAGTTTATAATTTTGTTGACGAACGAATCTATTATCCAAGGGAAACTGACGAGTTGAGAAAATCTTTTGAAATAGACTCAGATGTTCACATCATTTCCCATATCTCAAACTTTCGTAAAGTTAAACGAGTACAAGATGTGGTGCGAGTTTTTGAAAAAGTACAACAAAAAACGAAAGCTGTTTTAATGTTGATTGGAGAAGGACCAGAATTACCAGTTATTAAAGATCTTGTGAAAAAATTAGAACTTTCGCATCGTGTCTTTTTCCTTGGTAATCAAAAGAGAGTTGCTGAGATCGTTTCAATGAGCGATGTAAAATTATTGCTTTCTGAAAAAGAAAGTTTTGGACTTGTCATTTTAGAAGCGATGGCGTGCGGAGTCCCTGTTATAGGGACTAATATTGGTGGAATACCGGAAGTTATCGAGGATGGTAAAAGCGGTTTTATTTGCGAAGTTGGAGACATTGAAAGTATTGCTGCTCGAACGCTTTATTTGCTTAAAAACCCGATGATGAGAAAACAAATGGCACAGGAAGCATTAAAGCGAGCAACCGTTACATTTCATCAAAATCGCATTGTAGCAGATTATGAGAAAATTTATCATAAAGTATTGAAAGAGTTGGGGTAATATGAACGGAGAAGAGGCTGGCCGATACGTCATCACGACCTTAGAAGAAGCGGGCTACTCTGCATACATAGTGGGAGGGGCTGTTAGAGATTATTGTAGAGGTGTTAGAAATCGAGACATAGATGTGGCTACCTCAGCGAACGTAAAAGAAATCCAATCCCTCTTTAAGAAAACAATTGACGTCGGGATAAAGCATGGTACTCTCATTGTCCCTGTAATGGGAATAGCTGTGGAAGTAAGTACGTTTAAAGGTCAAACAATTGAAGAAGATTTGTCAAAGAGAGATTTTACTATGAATGCTATGGCTATTGGGCGAAATGGGCAGCTGATTGACCCATTTGGTGGAGAGAAAGATTTGCACCAAAAACTATTAAGAACAATTCATAATAGTGACACACCGTTTATTGAAGATCCTCTCCGTCTGTTAAGAGCTGTAAGGTTTGCTTTAACGTTTAACCTAAAAATTGATGATACAGTTCAGACTCATATTATTAATTTGGCAAACTTAATTCATAATACAGCTGTGGAAAGAATCGCTAGTGAAATTGAAAAAATGGCTAAATCAGTCATGCGGAGAGCGGATTGGGAAAGACTATTTTCTCAACCACTCATAGCAGAATTACCGTTTGTTTTTAAGGATGAACAACTTTCAAAAGTATTAAGGGATCATAGGGAGGCATCTCTTTTTAATAGCCCTTTAGCTTGGTGGGCATATGCACTATATCAGCAATCTCATGATAAAACGCGGCATGCTCTGAATTTTTATAAGAGATCTAAAGAGCTTTCCAAAAACGTGTTGATGATTCACCAGTCGATCGATGATTATTTTAGGCAGGGTTGGCAAGACTGGGATGTGTATCGGTTAGGTGAAGAACGTCTTCATATTACTATGTCTCTTCTCGATAAATTAACAAAAGGGGACTTTAACTCCACATATTGGGAAAGAAAATATGTTATGTTACCGATAAAAACGAAACAGGATATGGACATAAATGGAAAAATACTACTGCATCACTACCCGGATTTGACTGGCTGGGAACTAGGTAGAATATTAGACCAGTTAGAAAGAGAAATCGTAGCTGGTGTTTTAAAAAATCATGAAAAGGCTTTGTTAGTAAGATTTGAAGAGGTGTTGAGTAAATGAAGGGACAAGTACTTAGACTACTAAGAGAACATAATACGACTTTTCTCTCCGGCGAAAAGATGAGTCAGGTGATAGGGTGCAGTAGAACGGCTATTTGGAAACATATCGATGCCCTACGTAAGGAAGGCTATGATATTATTGCTAGCCAAAATAAAGGCTATCAGCTCAAGGAAACGCGAGCAATGTTAAGTGAACACGAAATTTTATCACACCTGTCTAACGACTCTTTATTTACAAATGTTAACTTTTACCGATCGATAAATTCAACTCAAATGGCTGCACAAAAACATGTGAGTGATGGGATGACACACGGCACTTTAGTTGTTGCTGATGAACAAACGAACGGGAAAGGAAGACTGGGAAGGACATGGGATTCTGAAAAGGGCTCAGGTGTGTGGATGAGTTTAATCGTCAAACCGGACATTGCTTTTGAACAAGCTCCGCAGCTGACACTTTTAACTGCAGTTGCTGTGACACGTGCTATTGAAGAGTTGTCAAAGGCCAACATAACGATTAAATGGCCTAACGACCTTTTAATCAATGGAAAGAAAGTGTGTGGAATTTTGACGGAAATGCAGGCAGATACTGATCGATTATTATCCGTTATTATTGGTATTGGTTTAAATGTAAACCATAACGACTTTCCTGATCCATTAACTGATATAGCCACATCCCTTTTTATTGAAACAGGTAAAACCTACGATCGTGCCCAACTAATAGGTGGGATATTAGCTGAATTCACTAAACTTTACCATCTTTATTTAGCTGATGGATTCGCAATAATAAAACCGCTATGGGAAGCTCATGCCTCCTCAATTGGACAGAAGATAAGAGCAAGAACTGCGACGACTGTGATTGAAGGAAAAGCATTAGGTATTAATGATGAAGGGGTTCTACTGTTAGAAGATGAAGATGGAAAGGTACATAAAATATATTCGGCCGATATAGACTTACAGTAACAGGAGAATACTCGTAATAACGTCATTGCGTGAGTTGTGGAAAGCTTGGCGTCTTTTCCAAATTGCTTTATAATAAGATTAGGACAGTATCGGTCACGAGCTGTACCAAAAGTGGAAGTACAATTAAAACGAATGACTGCCTTGATCCGGCATGGACGGGGACAGAGGGTTGAACAAGGAACAGTGACATGATGAGTAAGAACATCTAGCTTAAATTCAGCTAGTGTCTTTCCCCATGTTTCTGATAAGCTCAAGACCACCTTCTCTCCAGCGAGAAGGTTTTTTCATTGAGTGGCTGTCTTAAAATAGTTTTTCACATACGATTATAAGGCTAACGAATGACCTGTAATCGACAGCTTGTTCAAATGATATCCTTCTTTCCCTTTCAAATTGAAAGGAGTAGGGGAATGAAAACGACAAAAGACTTTAAAAAGATGAAAAAAGATGGAGAACAAATTGTTATGGTAACAGCGTATGACGCCCCATCAGCAGACATGGCTGAAACGGCAGGTGTAGATTGTTTACTCGTTGGAGATTCTCTCGGAATGGTCGTACTAGGATATGAATCCACAGTACCTGTCACACTGGATGATATGGTGCATCATACGAAAGCTGTTAAACGAGGCGCTCGTGAAACATTTGTAATAACTGATATGCCCTTTCTCACTTATCATTCATCACGGTCTGAGACGGTTAATCATGCTAGAAAATTAGTCCAAGACGCAGGTGCCCATGCTATTAAAATGGAAGGTAACGGTGATGTTATTACTTACACAAAACATCTCGTAGATGCTGGTGTTCCTGTTGTAAACCATTTAGGTTTAACCCCCCAATCAGTAGGTGTAGTTGGCGGCTATCATGTACAAGGGAAACAAGAAAGTGATGCTGAAAGGTTAAAAAACGATGCGATTAAAGTAGAAGAAGCAGGAGCATGTATGCTTGTCCTTGAATGTGTCCCTGAATCATTAGCTCAACAAATTTCTCAACTATTAACTATTCCTGTTATCGGTATAGGCGCTGGAAGGTTTACTGATGGTCAAGTGCTCGTTTACCACGATATTATTGGATATAATAATGGCCATGTACCGAAATTTGTAAAGCAGTATGCCAATATAAATGAAACGGTAAAGAAAGCCATCGCTCAATTTAGTTATGATGTAAAAAAAAGGGATTTCCCCGAACAAGCACATGTCTTTCGACCGCTAGAAACAAGTGTTTCCCACCTCTATGGTAAAGGTGATACGACATGATGAAACATATTAAAAACATCACGCGGATGAAAGAGGAAATTGCTCAGTTAAAAGCAGAGGGCCAAACGATTGGGTTTGTACCCACAATGGGATTTTTACATGAGGGGCATTTGCAGCTCGTAGAAAAAGCGAAACAACAGGTAGATGTTGTGATAATGAGTATCTTCGTAAATCCACTGCAGTTTGGTGAAAATGAGGATTTTGATAGTTATCCTAAAAATTTACAAAAAGATCTAAAACTTGCTGAGCAACATGGTGTTCAGCAGCTATTCACACCTACAGAAGCTGACATGTATCCTGATACTTTGAGTGTTAAGATGATTGTACAAAGAGGAGCAGATATCCTATGTGGTTCTAGTAGGCCTGGACACTTTGATGGTGTCGCCACAGTCGTTATGAAACTATTTAATATTATAGAGCCCGACCTCGCTTATTTTGGAATGAAAGATGCTCAGCAGGTCGCTATTATAAAGCAAATGGTAGCTGACTATCATTTGAATGTTACCATCGTCCCTGTCCCTACTGTAAGAGAAAAAGATGGTCTGGCAATGAGTTCACGTAACGTCAATTTGTCACACATGGAAAGGCAGGAAGCACCTTACATTTATAAAACACTTGCTGAAGCAAAAAACAAGGTGCTACAAGGGCATTTTAAGACGGTGACTGAACTTGAGGGATGGGTGAATCAAACGCTGAAAAGGCGCCTGACGTTGGGACAAATTGATTACATTAAATGTGTAAAATTCCCGAAACTAACACGTCCAAATGATATTACAGGAAGTGTTATACTAGCTGCTGCTATTTACTATGAAAATGTGAGACTTATTGATAATGTTATGTGGGATAAATCACCTATTTAATTAATAAGGAGAGGTATTTATATGTATCGTGAAATGATGAGTGGGAAAATTCACCGGGCAACAGTCACAGAAGCAAATTTAAATTACATTGGAAGTATTACGATTGATAGTGATCTCTTAAAAGCAGTTGGCATGTTAGAGAATGAAAAAGTTCATGTTGTCAACAACAATAATGGAGCTCGACTTGAAACGTATATAATAGCTGGATCTCCCGGATCAAAAACGATCTGTTTAAATGGCGCTGCGGCCCGTCACGTTCAACCAGGAGATAAAGTTATAATTATGTCGTATAAGTGGATGGAAGAGATGGAAGCTCATAAACATGTTCCTACTGTTGCAATTTTGAATGATCAAAATGACATTTTAGAGATACTGGGATCTGAGCCAGAAGCGACAATTAAATAACTAGCAAACTCTCTTAACAGGTTTAGCGTGTTAAGAGAGTTTTTTTAAAAATGACGTGCACGATCTACAGAATGGGTCAGTCATGTTTTATCACATATAACGGACGCTAATGTCCGGATTGAAGGATCGTTTTATATGAGATAGCTCATTTCCCTGATGGAAATGGATGATTCGCAGCCTTGTGCATGCTACAATAAAACAGGACATCACGTTATATGTAACTGAGATGATTAAAATGACCGTCCTTAGAAAGAAGGTAAATGACGATGACGCGTTTTGTTGTTTTAGATGTTGAAACGACAGGGGTTGCTTTTTCAAAGGGCGACCGAATTATTCAATTAGCTTATGCAGTAGTAGAAAATGGGGAAATTACAGAAAATTATGCGACCTATCTAAACCCAGATAGAGCTATACCGCCTTTTATAAAAACGTTGACTAACATTACCGATGAGCATGTGGTGCACGCCCCGACTTTTGCTACAATTGCACCTGCACTTTTACAAGCCTTAGAAGGTGCTTATTTCGTAGCTCACAATGTGGAGTTTGATTTAAATTTTATTAATGACGAATTAATACACGCTGGGTATAACCCTTTTCAGGGACCTTTGTTAGATACGGTAGAATTAGCTCGCATTGCGTTTCCTACAGAAGATAGTTTTCGTTTATCCGAATTATCTGAGCGGTTTGATATGACTCATACTACACCGCATCGAGCTGATAGTGATGCTAATGCCACTGCCTTATTACTCATGGAGATTTTTCAAACGTTCGAAACATTGCCTTTACTCACTTTACAACAGCTTGAGAAATTAACTCCTGCCTTAAAAAGTGATCTAGGTGCATGGTTTAGTGAGCTTATTGCCAAAAAAACGGATCAACCTCACCATACTAAAGAGATTGATACGTATCGAGGATTAGCTTTTAAAGAACATAGGTTGGTAGACGAAGAACAGGTCGATGAAGAAACGTGTGAAGTAATTCCGACAGTAGAAACAATTCTCCATCAAACATTAACGGATGAAATGAGTATGTCAGATAAAATGCCTGCTTATGAACTTCGAGAAGGTCAAATTGACATGATACGATTTATAGATAAAGTTTTTAAAGAGGACAGTATTGGACTAATTGAAGCGGGCACGGGTACAGGGAAAACATTAGGCTACCTTATTCCCGCCGCCATTTTTGCAAAAACGTCAAATGAGCAAGTCGTGATTAGCACCGAAACGATACAATTACAAGATCAGCTATTAAAAAATGAACTGCCTACATTAAGAAAAGTGTTACCTTTTTCAATTAAAACTGCTTTGCTAAAGGGGCGTGGTCATTATCTCTGCTTACAAAAGTTTGAAAACCTTTTGTATAAAGATCCCATGCCGTCTTACGATCGGAGTTTGTCAAAGGCCCAAATTTTAGTTTGGCTCACCATTACAGATACAGGTGATGTTGAAGAATTAAATCTCGCTTCCGGGAATACGCGGTTTTGGTTTGATATAGCGAGTGATGCTAAGTCATGCGCTAATCCATCGTGTCCATGGTTTACTCGCTGTTATTATCAGCGAGCAAAAAAGAAATCGAAACAAGCTGATTTAATCATTACGAATCACTCACTATTGTTTACTGATATGGTGGCAGATCATCAAGTTATTCCTAAATACGCTACATTAATCGTTGATGAGGCACATCATCTTGAAGAAACGGCCACGAGACAATTAGGTGAAAAACTGGATTATTTAACGATTACACAAGTGTTAAATGATGTTACTAGCCGTGATAAAGCTAAATGGTTACCTGAGACCATAACGAAACTTGCACCTGCCTATATGCAAGAAAAAGCTGAAAATGTCACCCATGTTGCAACGGAATTTAAGCAAGAATGGAACGATCTCTTTATCCAAATGAACCACTACGTGACACGAGGGACAGCGGGAAAGAATGAAACAGGTCGTTTATCTAAAATTATTGATCTGTTTGACAAAAAATGGCTAAATGTAAGGGAGACAGCTGCCAGATGTGAGAACTTATTTAAGTCGTTATTAACAATGGTTCATGATATTATCCAAAAAGTGGATGTTGCATGTGAGCAAGAAGAGGTTCATCTGACAAATGAACAACGAAGAGAGCGGGAGTGGCTACTTTCTATTTTATATCAAATAGAAAGTCAATATATGGCATTCAATCACTTGATTCTTCAGCCCCAAGAGAATGATGTTTACTGGCTTGAAGTAGAAACGAGAGGACCTAAACAATCAATTTCTATCCAAAGTTCACCTATTACTGTAGCTGACCGGCTGGCTGATGACTTATTTACTCATAAAAAAAGGGTTATTTTGACATCAGCAACATTGACTGTTAACAACAAATTTAATTATATGATCCAGCGGCTTGGACTTGAAGATTTCCCAGTAAAAACTAAGCAAGTAGCATCGCCTTTTTCCTGGGCAGATCAAGTGGCCTTAATGGTTCCTGAAGATATGCCTCTTATACAAGATGCCGGTGAAGAAGCCTATATTGAAGCAGCTGCTTTACAAATCTATCGAACGGCACAAGTGACGAAAGGTAAAATGCTCGTATTATTTACCTCTTATGATATGTTAAAACGTACGTATGCACATTTGAAAGAGATGCTGGATGATTCGTTTATGATTGTTGCTCAAGGCATTCATACAAAGAGTCGCTCAAAATTGACTAAAAACTTCCAACAATTTGAGCAGTCAATTTTATTAGGAACGAGTAGTTTTTGGGAAGGTGTTGACATTCCAGGGAGTGATTTAAGTTGTATTTTAATGGCTAGATTACCATTTAGTCCTCCTAACGACCCTGTTTTTAAAAAGCGATCAGATTCATTAAAAGAGCAAGGCGACTCTCCTTTTATGAAACTGGCATTGCCTCAGGCAGTGATAAGGTTTAAGCAAGGATTTGGTCGTTTAATTAGACGCTCTACTGATAAAGGTGTTGTTATCGTGTTAGATCGTCGGCTTGTGACAACGCGATATGGGAAATCATTCATAAATTCGCTCCCAAAAGAGATTCCTTTTATACAAGAGTCAATGGATGTATTAGAAGATCACATGACTGACTGGTTTAACGACTTACAAGAAAATGAAAATAGGAGTGAGAATATATGACTCTTATTATCCACTCAGTGACCATTATAACCCTTGAACAACGCGATGATATCTTTCAAGGTTATGTCATTATTGAAAATAATAAATTTACAAAGGTAGCGAAAGGTTGCCCAACAGAAGAAGAACAAAGAACAGCTAATCGAATTATCGATGGTAAAGATAAATGGTTACTACCTGGGTTAATCAACACACACGGCCATTTAGGAAGTGCTCTTTTAAGAGGAGCAGGAGATGATATGCCATTAATGACGTGGTTAAAGCAAGTCATGTGGCCAAATGAAGCTAAGTTTGATCATGAAACAGTTGTAACTGCTGTACAGGTAGCGATGATGGAAATGATAAAATCAGGAACAACGACTTTTTTAGACATGTATCATTTGTATATGCCAGACATAGCTGAAATTGTCATTGAGAAAAATCTTCGAGCTGTTTTGTGTAGAGGGATGATTGGGCAATGTTCTCAGGCCGAACAAGAACAAAAACTTACCGAAAGCACGACTTTTTTTAAAGATTATCACGGAGAAGGTGAAGGACGAGTCTCTATTGCCTTGTCACCGCATGCTCCTTACACATGTCCACCTTCCTTTTTAAAACGCGTGGCTGATACGGCAGGTAAGCATGGCATGATGATTCATACACACGTATCAGAGACTCGCAACGAAGTTGATAAACATGTGAGTGAGTATGGGATTCGGCCAATCCTTCACCTTAAAGAGCTCGGAATATTTGAACATCCGGTTCTACTAGCTCATGCGGTTCACGTTGACGAGACTGAGCTGACAATTATAAAAGAGGCTAATGCAGCTATATCGCATAATCCCATTAGTAACCTTAAGCTCGGGTCTGGCATTGCGCCATTAAAGCAGTTTCAAGCGTTAGGCATAACTGTGAGTTTAGGAACTGATTCTACTGCAAGTAATAATAATTTGGATTTATTTGAAGAAATGAGGACGGCAGCATTACTTCACAAAGGGGCCAATGAAGACCCTACTGTCACAAATGCATATGATATTTTGAAGATGGCCACTTCTAAAGGAGCGATCTCTTTACAAATTGATAATACAGGGCTTATTGCGCCAGGACATCAAGCAGATTTTATTTTAATTAATCCAGCAACCCCACATCTTACCCCGAATAATGAGGGGAGCATCATGTCTCACTTAGTTTACAGTTGTAAAGGTAGTGATGTGACAGATGTTTTTATCAACGGTTCACCTGTTTATGAAAATAGGGAATTACAACTGTTTGATGAGGAGAAGCTTTTATTTAATGCGAATTTGTTAGCAAAAAAGTTCATGTAGACACAAACATGATGCCTTAATTGTGATAAAATTAAAATCATAAAATGGATGGTTTTAAAGGAATGGTATGAGGAGGGCAGGACGATGGGGTTAACGGGCAACAAACAGTTAGCTTCAGTGACGATTGAACGCAGTGATGATCTATATAAAATAGTTAATTCATTGAATCGTACACTTAAAAAGAGGGATCTTATGTTTGGTTTGGCGGTAGATGAGACCAATAAGAAAAAGATGATTTTCACAATTTATGAAACGTGAGTGATGATGCATGAAACCGTGGATAATATCTATATCGGTGATGATAGTTATCGGTATAGTAGCCTTCTCTATTTATATTTACAATGTCACATTGGATCCGTTAACGTTAAGGGAGGATCAAGCAGTAGCAATTGCTAGGGAAGAAGTAGACTTAGAAGAAGTAATCGATGTCCAATATTACCACGGGCGCCGTTCTTACCAAGTCATTGATGGGATTAATAGTGATGGTGAAGAGGTATACATATGGGTTGAAGAGTTAAAGGAAGATGACGAAGACAAAGACAAAGACAAAGACAATCTTGACACTAATAATAATGAAGAAGCGTCTGACAATGAGGAAGACGAAGAAAAAGAGGAAGAACGCACGCCTACGATTAAAACAAGGCTACACTCTGAAGGTCTAACTAGAGAAGAGGCACTAGAGATTGCGCGATCAGAGCTTGACATAAAAAAAGTAAATTCAGTTAAGCTAGGAATGGCTGGGTCAACTCCCGTCTATGAAGTTAGTTACATTGATACATCTGATCGCCACTCTTTTTACTATATTAGATTTGAAGATGGGACATATATTCGGCATTATCAATTTAACCCTTAAAGCGGGTAATACTAAAATTAACGATAGAAGGAGCGATTACAAAATGGAATTCTCACCACGTGTCACGTCAATAACACCATCCTCTACATTGGCCATTACTGCAAAAGCAAAGGCATTGAAAGCGGAAGGACATGATGTCATAGGGCTTGGAGCAGGGGAGCCAGATTTTAACACCCCGGCATACATTATTGAAGCTAGTTATCAATCGATGATTGAGGGGCACACGAAATATACGCCAGCTGCAGGGTTACCTGAACTTAAAAAAGCGATAAGTGAGAAATTCAAAAAGGATCAAGGCATTCAATATGAAAACGATGAAATTATTGTAACGAGCGGTGCAAAACACTCACTTTCATTACTTTTTCAGACCATTTTGTTAGAAAATGAAGAAGTCATCATTCCTTCTCCTTATTGGGTAAGTTATCCAGAACAAGTCAAGATAGCTGGTGGGAAACCAGTTTTTGTTGAAGGAAAAGAGGAATCACAGTTTAAAGTAACGGTTAATCAATTAAAAGAAGTAGTGACGGAAAAAACGAAAGCGTTAATCTTAAATTCTCCTAGTAATCCTACTGGTGTCATGTATGAAGAAAATGAACTTAAAGCAATAGGTGAATTCTGTTTAGAACATAATATCTTAATAGTCTCTGACGAAATTTATGAAAAACTTATTTATGAAGGAAAGCAGCACGTGTCCATTGCTCAGTTATCTGATGCACTAAAGGAGCAAACATTAATCATAAATGGTGTCTCGAAATCTCATTCAATGACAGGATGGCGAATTGGCTATACGGCAGGAAACAAGGAAATTATTAAGAGAATGTCGAACGTAGCTAGTCATACGACGTCTAATCCAGCTGTAATGTCTCAATATGGTGCTATTGCTGCTTATACAGAGGATGATGGTTCAGTTGAAACGATGCGACAAGCGTTTGAAGAGCGATTAAACACTGTTTATAGTAAGCTAACAGCTATTGCAGGATTTTCTTGCGTTAAACCACAAGGCGCATTCTATCTATTCCCTAATGTAAAAGAAGCGGTAGCGAATAGTCCATTTAACACCACAGATGAATGGGTAAAAGCATTACTTGAAGAAGAAAAAGTGGCAGTAGTTCCGGGAAGTGGATTTGGGTCTCCTGATAATATTAGGTTGTCTTATGCAACAAGCCTTGATCAATTTGAAGAAGCATTGAATCGGATTAAAGTGTTTGTAGAAAAACATAGTAGATAATTGGAAGGGCAGCCTTAGAAGTAAGTAATGCCCATATGCACAAACCGCAGGCACTTGGTATTATGTGATCAGGTGCCCTGTCTATGTCATTGACTTCCTTTTTCACTGACAGGTATAATATTAACGGCAACAGATGTATGATATGACTTTTGGAGGTATGAGTGTGAAAACAACTATTTCAGAAGTAGGGCAGTATGTAGGACAAACTGTCACTATAGGTACTTGGCTAGCAAATAAACGTTCAAGTGGTAAGATTGCTTTTCTTCAGCTTCGTGACGGAACTGGTTTTATTCAAGGAGTTCTCGTTAAAGCTGAAGTTGGAGAAGAAGTGTTTAAACAGGCTAAAGAGTTAACTCAAGAAAGTTCTCTATACGTAACAGGTACAGTGAGAGAAGATGATAGAGCTCCATCAGGATTCGAATTAACTGTCGAGAGCTTTGAAGTGATTCATGAAGCAACAGATTATCCAATAACACCTAAGGAACATGGGACTGAATTTCTCATGGATCACCGCCACCTATGGCTTCGTTCTAAGCGGCAGCATGCGATTATGAAAATTAGAAATGAGATTATCCGTGCTACATATGAGTTTTTCAACGACAATGGGTTTGTTAAAGTAGACCCTCCAATTTTAACGGGCAGTTCAGCAGAAGGAACGACAAACTTATTTCATACGAAATACTTTGATGAGGATGCCTACCTATCTCAGAGTGGCCAGTTATATATGGAAGCTGCTGCTATGGCACTTGGTAAAGTCTTTTCATTTGGACCTACATTCCGTGCAGAAAAATCAAAAACACGGCGGCATTTAATTGAATTTTGGATGATAGAGCCTGAAATGGCATTTATGGATCATGAAGAAAGTCTAGCTCTACAAGAATCTTACGTTAGTTTTATTGTTCAATCAGTACTAGTGAATTGTAAATTAGAATTAGAGGTTCTTGAACGAGACACAAGCAAATTAGAGAATGTTAAAGCGCCATTCCCTAGAATAAGTTATGATGAGGCAGTAGAATTTTTACAAGAAGAAGGCTATGAGATTCAGTGGGGAGAAGATTTTGGTGCCCCTCATGAAACGGCAATTGCAGAAAAGTATGACAAACCTGTTTTTATTACAAACTATCCGAAAGACATTAAAGCCTTTTATATGAAGCCTCATCCGGAGAGAGATGATGTCGTATTATGTGCTGATTTAATTGCTCCAGAAGGATATGGAGAAATCATCGGTGGAAGTCAACGAATTGACGATGAAGAGCTTCTTAAGCAAAGGTACGACGAACATAATTTATCTGAAGATGCCTACAAGTGGTATTTAGATCTACGGAAATATGGTTCAGTACCTCATTCAGGATTTGGGCTTGGTCTTGAGAGAACAGTAGGATGGATAAGTGGAACAGAACATGTAAGAGAAACGATTCCGTTTCCACGTTTATTAAATCGTCTATATCCATAAAATGAACCTTCGATTAGGAGTATTTTACGGACGGGGCTGTGATAAACAGATTAAACTCTGTTAATAGATGGTTTATTACTGAAACAGAAAATTTGAACCATTTATTATGTTATAATACTCATGGCTTTAAAAGATAGTTAGCTGGTGGGGAGTGGTGTTTCAAAAGTGTGATGACCTCTTTTGAAACACCCTCTTATTTTGTTACTAGACGTAGAAGAAAGTAGGTGACACGCATGGAAAACCAGCATGTTTTTAAATTATTATCTGAACCCCCTTTTACATTACCAGGCTTGTTCTTTAAATATTACAAAAATCTCGGTTTAACAGATGAGCAATTCTTAATTTTAATTCATATTCGGCAATTTCATCAGGAAGGTAATGACTTTCCTACACCTGATAACCTTGTTGAAAGAATGACGATCACCTCAAACGATTGCGCCCATCAATTAAAAGAACTATTATCAAAGCGATTTATAGAAATTGTTGAGTCTAAAGGGACTGACAATAAAATTTCTGAAATGATCTCTATCGCACCCTTGTTCGAGAAGCTTCAAATGCATTTAAATGAACAATCACAACATGAAGTAAAAGAAGACAAACAATTACAAGAAGGTAAACTATTTCAGAGATTTGAAGAGGAGTTTGCAAGGCCTTTATCTCCTATGGAAATGGAGATGATATCTATGTGGTTAGATGATGACGGACATGAACCGTTTATTATTGAAGCCGCACTTAGAGAATCTGTTGCGTCATCTAAACTAAACTTTCGTTATATTGATCGTATTTTATTCGACTGGAAAAAGAATGGGGTTAAAACAATCGAACAAGCGAAAAGCCATGGAGAAAATATAAGGAACCATCAATCAAATCGGCAATTTTCCAGGTCGTCAGAGACTAAAAGAGAGAAAAAACATCCAGGATATAATTGGCTGGAAGGAGGGAGCAACTAACGTATGTTAACTAAGGGTCAAGTAGAATTTGTTTTAAAGACAATGGGGGACATGTTTCCAGAAGCAGAGTGCGAGTTGACACACTCGAACCCATTCGAATTAACAATTGCTGTCGTACTTTCCGCTCAAGCGACAGATGCATTAGTCAATAAAGTAACGCCAGCTCTATTTGAAAAATATAAAACACCTGAAGACTATGTAGAAGTTCCTCTTGAAGAATTAGAAAATGATATTCGTTCCATCGGACTATTTAGAAGTAAAGCAAAAAATATTAAAAAGCTTGCTCAGTCATTAATTGAAGACTACAATGGTGAAGTTCCACAAGAGCGAGACGAATTAATAAAATTGGCTGGAGTAGGGAGAAAAACAGCTAATGTCGTGGCATCTGTAGCATTTAACGAACCAGCGATTGCCGTGGATACCCATGTAGAGCGTGTAAGTAAACGATTAGGGATCTGTCGCTGGAAAGATTCTGTGTTAGAAGTAGAAAAAACACTTATGAAAAAAGTTCCGAAAGATGAATGGTCGGTTACGCATCATAGACTTATTTTTTTTGGGCGTTACCACTGTAAAGCGCAATCACCAAATTGTATGGCGTGCCCGCTTGTGGAGTTATGTCGTGAAGGGAAAAAACGACTTAAGAAAAAGGGAATAATGGTGGGAGAATGACTACTATACCAGTCCCGCAAGTGTTCATTATGAGACCTTTTTATGAGATAAACGATAAAATAATGATTGGTGACAGGTGGAAATTTTCAAAAGATAACCATGACGCTTCTTATTGGTTCTATGAAGATATTTTAGCGTATTTACAAATTGAAACTTCTGCATCTTCTCCATGGCTGTCTCCCTCTGCTTCTATTCATAGGTTTTTAGATAAATGGAAAAACAAAGGAGAGTTAGATTTAACTAACTGCTTTGAGAAACGCAATCGTGAGGCTGCGAGACCTCTTATGCAACAGTATACAGCCTCATATTTGCAGATGATGCAATGGATAAAACAAAAGCCTTTAACCCATTTAGTGAATGATTGTAAAGCCCTCACTCATGAATTATATGCCCCTGTCAATCTGTCTGAGCGTTTATTATTTGTATTTAATTCGATTGACCATTATCATGCCTTTACAACGTTGCGTCAATTGATTGAAGAGTCAGAGAAGAAATGGGCTGTTTATCTTTCATAGCCATTAACATTTATAAGTAACTGAAATAGGGGAGTTTTCTACAGTTATATTGCTAAATAAATAAAGCCTATTCTTACAAAAAAGGTTCCTTACTAGTAGTAAGGAATGGCAAAAAAATTGGGCAATGCCGTTTTTTCCTTTACGTTCAGAGTCCCGTCGCATTTTATATTGGGGCGTCTTTTTTTTGTATAAGCAATGATATATCACGATTATCCGAGTAGAGAAGAGGAAAGAGGGGCCAATGACAGGCCCCTCTTTTAAAAAAGAATTAAATTTTTATCCATTTGATTCGGAGCTAGCAGGAGAGTTTTCTTGCTCTGTTTCATTATCTGAAGGATCTTGTTCATCGTTCGAGCCTTCGTCTTGCTCATCACCATTATCAGAAGTGTTATTTTCATCATCTCCATTATCAGGTGAGTTCTCTTCGTTTTCATTCTGTTCATTCTCATTTTCGTTCTCTTCGTTTAGCTCATTGTCTTCATCTAGTTCTTCTTCGTCCTCTTCCTCTTCAGGTATGGTTATACTTACAGTGGCCGGATCGCTTGATAAGTCATCATTATCATCAGCTATAGCCGTCACACGAATAGAATAAGTTTCACCATACTCTGGATTGGATAGAGTATATTGCGTATCGTTTGTTATATCTACTAACGAATAATCACCGCTACCACCCGTTTGAACTTCTAATCTGAAGCTATAATCATCTTCAGGATAACTCCAATCAATGTTAATAGCATGATCGTCCTCATCATAAGTCGCTGAAAGGTTTTCAATACCTTGCGCTTCTTCAAACTCTTGAGAAACGTCTGTTGGTTCAGTTCCTCGTACAAAATATTCTCTAATAATTTCACTATCAGGCGTGAAATCACTTGGTAGTTTACCAGTCGAACGTTCAATTGCTAATTCAACAACGGAATCAGGTTGCACAAAATCAGATGTTTCTCGACCTTCATGTGCATAACTCATCACTTCACGGAAGATATCCCGTGATATTTGGTGCTCGTTATTATCCATAATAATTTGACCATCAGCAGCTGAATCATACCCAGTCCATACTCCTGCTGTGAGCTCTGTTGTATAACCGACAAACCAACCGTCTTTTATAGCTGAGCTAGGAATGTTATGCCGTTCTCGTTCATCGTCATCAAAGTTACTTGAGCCTGTTTTACCAGCTATCGGAAGTCCGGAAATTTGCGCTGCTGTTCCTGTTCCTGATTCTACAACATCTTTTAACATATCTGAGATCATAAAAGCGGTATAATCTTCCATAACTTGTTCCGGTTCAGGTGTTAAGTCAATAACACGCCCATCAGGAAATTCAACTTTTCGTACTGTGAATGGCTCATTGTACTCACCACCATTACCGAAAGCAGCATACGCGCCGGTCATTTGGTATGAGGACACTTCATTTGTCCCAAGGGCTGATGATTCATATATTTCATCAATTGGCAGACCGAGGCTTTGTCCGAAGTCTTGAGCATTATCTAAGCCGACTTCTTGAATAGCTTTAACGGCAGGGACGTTTAACGAGTCTCTGAGCGCTTCACGCATTGACACAGAGCCACGGAATGTGCGACTAAAGTTACGAACTGGCGTCGATCCATCAGAATAGTAGTATTCCTCATCGACAATTTGATGATAAGTTGACCATTGCAACTCATTAATGGCTGGGCCATAATCTAAAATTGGTTTAATAGATGAGCCTGCTTGACGGCGTGGGTTTGTCGCCCAGTTCCAAGATCGAACCCCTTCAGCTGGCTCGCGCATGCCACCAATTGCCCGTACTTCGCCAGTTTGTGTCTCCATTAACGTAATACCGGCTTGAAACATTTCATCTGGGAAATTAATGACATCATCTGATTGCATGACATGCTCCACGTGTGTTTGTAAGTCAGTATCAAGATTTGTATAAATTTTTAACCCACCTGTATAAATATCACTGGCGTCAATCCCATCAATTTCTTCCACTTCATTTAGAACTTGGTCAATGTAAGATTGAAACTGATTCGTTTCACGGTCTTCACTTCTGTTCAGCTGGTCTTCAACTGAAACAGCCATAGCAGCTTCCGCTTCTTCTTCAGTAATCTTATCGTTAGAAAGCATCCGTTGAATAACCGTGTTACGACGATTTTCGGCTGCCTCTGGATTATTAAATGGGTTATGAGCGTTAGGACGTTGCGGTATACCAGCTAATAAAGCGGCATCCTCAATTGTCAACTCATCTAAATCTTTACTGAAATAGTAATTAGCAGCTTCAACGACGCCATAACGCGAATCAGAAAAATAGATCGCATTTAAATACATTTCGAGTATTTGATCTTTCGTATACTTTTGCTCAAGCTTAATCGCTAAGTATTGCTCCTGTAATTTTCGTGACATCGTTTTATCAAATTCTAAGAATAAGTTTCTAACGACTTGTTGTGTAATAGTACTGGCTCCTTCTGAGCCAAATCCACCTGTGATATTAGCACGTATGGCTCCTCCTACACGGCGGAGGTCTACACCAAAGTGATCATAAAAACGAGCATCCTCTACAGATATAACTGCATCTATTAAAACATCTGGTACGTCGTCAATGTTGGCCATACGCCGATTTTCAGCGGCACTAAGTGTGGTGATTAATTCGTCGTTCATATCATAAATCTCAGGGATTAAAGCAAGCGTTAATTTATCTTCATCAAGTTCTGGTGCATTGCTTACAATGGCAACGACTGCAATAGCACCTACTACAAACATGACTAACATCATGACAGCAGTAGCCGTTAATATTTTTTTTAGTAAACCTTTACGAGGTTTACTTTTGCTAGTTGATTTATTTTTCGTTGTTTTATTCGTTTGCGCTTTTCTGCGCTCTTGTCTTGACATTTTATCAGACATGAGTCATCTTCCTTTCAATCTGTGCAAGTCTGAAAACAGGTTAGCATCGATCTATCAATTTATCTATTATTTTAAGGTAATCAATTCGCGGATGATAACCGAAGGGGATCAAATGGCCGCGTTCTTCTATTTCTTTTTTCGGGATAGATTTTCGATTTGTGTCTTGCTTATCATAAAACGACATAAGTTCATGAGCTTCTAAGAGATAAACTTCGTCAAGTAGGGAAAATTTTAATAGGGCAAATGCAATACCATTGTGTTGCATCACTTCTTTCATATGTTGTATTTGGTGTTCATGAAAATTTTTCAACGGGAAACTTGTTTTATTTCGTGTTTCTTTTGCTTCGAAATCAATATATCTCCCTTGAAAAACACCGTTATAATCTGTTGTAGAAGGCTTTTTAAAGTAGGCTTCAGTGACAACAGCAGCACTTCGTTTCGGGTAGTTAACTTTTACAATTTGTAGCGGTGTTGGCTTTTTGTGAATCACTGCTATTTGGTGTGCCCTGTAATAATCGTTCGTTTCATTGATATCTTCTTCAAGAGACATTCCGCGGTTACTGAAACGATCATCTTTATTATTGACGTTCTTTTGGCCGGAAAAGATTCGCTTTTTCTCAAATTTTTTTCCGTTAGGGTAACGAATACTCATCTTCATCAGCGTCCTTCTAAAATATACTGTTTCGGATCACTATATCATACCATATCATGATATTTTTAAAATAGACTAATTGAATTAAAAGAGTAAGTTTCAGTTGAGATGGCATGATAAAACCAACGCCAGTTAAATTGAAGGAGGATGGATGTGAGCTGCCAGTTTAGTCAACAGGCTATCAGTTTTATTCAACAAGCCACTTTTAAATATAATCAAGATAATATTTCAAGAACAGGTGCATATGCTAACTTTTTTATGGCCAATCCGGAGATACGCTGGGCTTATTTAGCTCATATGGTTTCACGAAATGCAGGCTGGTCCATGACAGATTTAACGCGTAACACTTATAGGACGTTATTATCAAAGGAATGGCGAAGGCGACTGTTTATAACTTATGAACGGGCAAACTGGTTAATATTTTCTGATGCCTACCCTCAGTTAATGATTTATCGGCTTTCAAAAGAAATGAAGCGTCCCTTATTTTATCTTCTACCTGCCTTTTCAGTCTCACGCTGGATGAGGGGTGAGTGGGAATATTTTTGGTACTATCGCGACATCAACCGATTACTACTTGCTCTCATCATCAATGAACAGCATGTTATAGATAAACCAATTGTTCAGGGCAACCCCTTTAAGAAAGCGGTCTTTCAAACGTCCATTTTTAAATGGCAGGAAACACTTCATTTTAATGTTGTATTATTTCCCGGTTATTTGACGCGTTTATATGGCTGTACAGTAAAAGACTTTACGAGTGTGACAGAGCGAATTAATCTTGGGAAACAGCTCTCTTGGCTATTGTTTCAATCTCCTTGTAAAAAGGAGATTTATCATTACTTTAAAACCGTTCCTTATACAGGAAGCCGACTAATTGATATACGCAACCATCTGTCAGGTGAAAAAAGCTTACCACTAAGAGTAACATTTCCTTATATACGGCATGATGATAACCATAGAATGGATTGGTCAAACGATACGAGGTATAACCCCGATAAAGCATTACATCGTCACACTAAACGACCTGTCCAATATGATCTTACTAAATGGTATGCTAAAAAACACTATCAAATGCTGGTGACAGCTCAAATAGTAGCTCATGTAAAAAGAAAGCTTTAGATAGTTAATATAGAAGTATTAGTAATGTTTAAGCAATAAATCGTTTATTATTGGTTGTTCTCCCAACTGTTTTACTAAGATATTAAAACAAAGAGAAGCTGTCTACAAAAGTGAAACTTCCGAGACAGCTTACGAAAAAAAGTTATTAGGTTGAGGGTCTGTCTGGCCCTTTCATTTTTTTATCCGGTTGAGATTTAAAATCCGAAGACTGTTCTTGTTGGTACGAATGATTCGACTTTTCTTTTTGTTCTCTTGACTGATTTGATTGTTTTTTTGACATAAAATCACCTCCTCCTCGTTATTTTGTAGTGTGCGCTTCATAAATAAAATGATACGAGGCTGATTTTATCCGTATTGTTCTTTCTTTGCCGAATGTGAACTAGTTTTGTCAAGTTGAAAGGGGATTTTAATCGGGAGAGCGAACAGTTGAGTAACTATGAAATAAGGAGCGATTACTATGGGAAAAAAAACTTGGAAAACGAGAGAAATTGCCAAAGCTATTCATGTGAACCCGTCAACCGTTCAACGTTGGATAAAGTATTTTAATCTAGCTTATAATGTGAATTCTAACGGTCATTTTGAGATACCGAACACGACATATGATCAATTAAAAGTTATTTATGCACAAATGAAACAAGGGAAAAAATTGAGTGACGTGTGTTTGGTAGAGGAAGCTAAGGGAAGTGCTCAAACTAAAAAAGTGGCGATGATTCCCGCCATACAAGTGGAACAGAAAATGGAAGAATTATTGAATCAACTTGATCAGTTAGAGAGAAAGGTGCGCAACAAAGCTGATGATGTTGTTGAATATCAAATCCTCCATCAACGGAAGGAAATCAATGAATTAAACAAAATCATTACTCAGTTATCCACACGAATTAACATACTGGAAGATCAATTAGTTAATAAAAGTTCTTCATCGGCAGCTCTAAATGAATCGTCTGGAAAAAAAAGACGGTTAGCAGGTATTTTTAGTTTCTAAGCTTTTCTTTATTTGTTACAATGTCCGTGAGGTGACTAACATATGTCTAACGAAGAAATAGAACAACTGATGAATGATACAAATAAATTAAAGGTATTAAATGAACAAGCTTATCATCTTTACCATACATTTGCACAGAAAGAAAAAAAGGCTGACTTCTTTCAGGATGTAAAACCTTTTGCAGATAAAGTCAAAAACACTCTTAAAAGCTGGAAACCCTCGGTCTTAAAATGGATTGGGGATGAACGGCCCTCTTATTTACATGCTGAACAGATTGATCAGCTAGAAGACAATTTCGAAATCCTTGCTGTTACGTGTTTTCAAAAGGATGCTAAGAAAAAAAAGATTATGGAGCAGTATAAATCTATTGAGTACACACTGTCTCTTGTGGAAAAATCAGATTCTTAAAGTAGTGCCCTGAAAGAAAGGCGCTACTTTTTCTCATGAGAAAATAGTGATCAAGAAGGGGTAGTAACGTGAAAAAGTTTATAATTGGGTGGCTAGTTATCTTTATATTTTTAACTGCTTGTGATGAAGAAGAGGATTGGAAACAGTTAGAAGATCAACTTGATAAAGAATCACTTATAGCCTTTATGTATGATTATAAAGAAACTTGGGAAGAAAGCTTAGAAAGCCAGTCTTTCTCGTTAATGGAGCCTTTTTTTGTAGGAAATAGTCATGTCTACCACATGGAAAGAAGACAACATCAACAATTAATAGGTGAGAGAAAAGTAGAAAGGTTCGATGAAGCTAATAATATTCATGTAGAATCGAATCAATTTGAGGAATTTAGAGTTCGCTGGGAAGAGGAGGTAACAGTAGAGCAATCTGAGTCATCATTTACAGAGTTGCGTCAACGACAGTTTTATATTTCTGAAGGAAGTGATGGTTATCGTATTACTGCCATTGAACGAACTGAAGAAAATGAATAAAACACAAGCGTTGCATTAATTTAGTTTAACTATTAAAATACTAAAATTTTCAATCAAGTTATTTTATACAAAGTAAAATATCAACATTCGAATCATGAATGTGCCATACTTCAGATGAACGCTTGCATGAAAGCTTGTCTTCAGCTAACTTTTACTCAGTCAATCCTCGCAAAATAGATCTTCAGACGGCGCTTCATCCACCGGGAATCGCCGTCTTACGTTTCGGTCACTTTTTACCACAGACAAGCGCCCATAAACCTCCCCGCTGAAAATGGAGAGGAGAGGTAACGCCATTTAGGCGGAAGATAACGGACGTTCATAACCTGATGCCTTCAACGACCAATCTGTGGTGGAATAAAGAATACGCCCACTGATTGAAGGTTTGTTTTATCGCATTAATCGTTTGTATTTACACGTTCTCGTTTAATTTGAGAGAAAAAATAAATGTAAATCATTTCAATTGATACGTTATCGTGGAAGTTAGCACACATTTGATGACGTAAAAATTGAAGATAAAAGATGCCCCATAATAAACGAGTTGTCGGCGGCGCATAAATTTAATTGTGACCATTTTTCTAAATGGATGAAGCATCTTTGTTTGGGTATTTACTTATTGGTTTTCAACCACACAAATAATCAAACTGAAAATTACGACAATATATGGCATAAAAAATATAAAACCTATTGTGGTAGTTTGGGACACAATAAGTTTTATTAGAGAAATTATTATATCTTTTCAACATCAAAGACGCGAAAGCCTTCAGTTTCTAAATGGTTAATCATGTTTTGCAGTATTTCATTTGTCGTGCTTTCCGGTAAAGTGATAATGACCCTTCTGAAAAAAGTACTCTCATTATCTAATGTCATTAAACTTTGAATACTCGTGAATCTTTTGATGCTTGCAACAATATTGCTTAAGGCCCCTTGATATTCATGGGTAGAGACTGTCAAGGTGTATCTACCGGATTGTATGCCCCAAGAGTCTTCCAATATCGCCATCACGTTAGCATGAGTTAAAATGCCAGTAAATTGATGGTCAGCATTAAGCACTGCCAAATAAGGATATCGTTTAATACGAGAAAAAATACGAAAAAACGATGCTTGTTCCTCAATATGAATCGTTTCATCTTGAATCAATTTTGTTATAGAGTCCTCCCACTTAATAGATCCCTTTACAATAGCACGATAAATGTGTTGAATGTATATATTTCCTTCAAAATAGTCGCGAGTATCATTAAGTACAGGTATGCAGCGAAAGCCGCTGTCCTCAAGTGTTTTTGTAGCTTCTTTAATAGTGAACGTTGTGTCACAGTATCGAACCTCTTCTTTTGGGATGACATTATACTTAATCTTCATATCGTGCCAAACACTCCTTTGCTTTAATGTTAAAACTTATTATATATGATTATAGTCAGAATAAAAACAAAATTCTAAACTTTATCAAACGATCATAAGGGCTTATTTAAGTTGGTCATGGTACAATGGAAATTAACAACTTTACATGTATATGAAGTGGGAGGAATAGTTATGAAAGCATTGATAGTGATTGACTACACGAATGATTTTGTTGCAGATGATGGTAAACTGACATGCGGTGAAAGAGGGCAAGCAATTGAAAAAAGGATCACACAATTAACTCAATTGTTTATGGAGACAGATGATTTCATTGTGTTTGCTGTTGATGTCCATGACGAAGATGATTCTTATCATCCTGAGACAGCTTTGTTTCCCGCTCATAATATAAGAGGAACAAAAGGACGTAAATTGTATGGATTACTAGGACAATTCGTAGAAGAGCTTCCATCAAAAGAAAAAGAGCATTACTACTGGATGGATAAAACGCGATATAGTGCTTTTGCGGGTACAGATCTTGAACTGAAATTACGTGAAAGAGGAATACAAGACATTCATCTCGTAGGTGTGTGCACCGATATTTGTGTATTACACACAGCTGTGGATGCATATAATAAGGGGTTTAGTATAACTGTCCATCAAGATGCCGTAGATAGTTTTGATCCGGTTGGGCATGAATGGGCACTTCGACATTTCGCCGACACAATCGGTGCAAAAGTTGTTGAAAAATGGGTTGAAGTGAAATAGGCAGATTTAAATAAGCAAGATGGGGAAAGGGACATGTAGGAGGGATATAGCCATGGAATTACAAATTATTAGAAAAAAGCTTGAAGAAGTGGCGCATATGAGTCAAGAATTAAAAAATACCTACATGAGACTTAATGCTAATGAAAAGGAAGAATTTAAAAAGGTTATTCGTTTGATATGGACGTAAATCAGTTTGCTGAAGAGCTATATAAATGGTCTGAAATACAAATGGAAAGAAATAAATAGTTGTCTCCAAAACCTATTGAAAACCAAATTAGTATCCGCCGCTTTGTCTGCCGGCGGATACTCTAATGAAATGAAGTATATCGGGTTTCTTAAAAGTACCTTACTCTCTTTCAAATGCTTGAAAGTTTATTGTGAAGTAACAGTATGATCAAAGTGGTTTAATAATATGGATTTAACAGAAGGTGTCCTCTTTTTTAGGGTTTTGAAGTCCGAAGAAAGGACGACATTTTATTGCCAAAAGAGAGCCTAATAAAGCGAAAATCATCCAAATCCATCCATGAACACTAAAGGAGGCAATACCTCCAAAATAAGCACCAATATTACAACCAAACGCTAACCTTGCGCCGTAACCCATAAGCAGTCCCCCGATTACGGAGGCCATTATTAGTTTTAGTGGAATCTTTTTCTTAAAGCTAAACAATCCACCAGCAGTCGTTGCCATGAAAGCACCAATTATGAGACCAAAATTCATAACAGAAGTGGAATCGAAGAAAATGGATTGATTAAGTGAAGAGGCGCGGGCACCTTGCCAATACCCCCATGATGCCACGTCAACTCCAATAAATTGAGCAATTTTAGACCCCCAAAGGGCAAACGCACCTGTAATACCCCACGGTTGTCCACGCAACATTAATGTAGCGGCATTAAGAACCGCTAGTAGAACTGCGGCGATTAAAATAGGCCAAGAGCCTCTGATGACTCGCTTTAAACCTGTGGCAGTCGGTAGAGGTGCCATTTTAGGCGCATTTTTTCTTTTAGAAATAACATACGTCAGCACAAAAATGAAAGCGAATATTAGCATTTGTAATGTCCAGGCTCCAAAATAACCTAATCCGGTATGAGTAGCAAGTGAGATTCCCTCCCAATTCGGCATCGTTTCTGTCCAAAATTCGAAATGCCATGCCCCAAATACTGATCCAATAATAAAGCTGATCAACACAATAATCATGGAAGAACGACCACTACCTAGGGAGAATAAGGTTCCGGATGCACAGCCATTCCCAAGCTGCATACCTATTCCGAATAAAAATGAGCCAACAATAACACTCGTTCCCACAGGAGAAACAAACCCGGTAGGGCTTTCTCCAAAAAAGCCTACCCCAAAATGAAATATGGGAGCAAACAACGTCACTGCTACAGCAAGCATAACCATATGTGCTCGTATTGCCTCACCATTTCCTACAGTTAGTAATCGCCGAAAAGCTGAAGTAAAACCAAACCTTGCATGAAAAAGTGTAAAGCCTAATAGAAGTCCTAAGCCAGATAAAAGAGCTATCTGTGTCCCGGCGATTAATTGGCTGACGATGACGAGTATAATAAACAGCCCGATACCGAGAAAAAAGGGACGTGTTTGCATAGGAGGAAGGGGTATTGAGGAATCCTCTCTTTGTTCTCTTGATGTTGCTTGATTAACCATTGAATCACCTCTAAATTGATAGATATAATAGGAATTACTATAAGATAGTAATCTAACATCATGTTTTTTGTAAAGTAAAACACCTTGTTAGTTGTATAAGTTATATTTAGAATGAAGTAAAAGAGGGCCACCCTCATGGGAACGAAACATCGAAAAACATAATTAAATGAAAGGGAAGATAATGTGATAACACTTAAGGATGATGGGGATTTAAACACAGAAAATATTACGTGGATTTACTTATATACACCTCTGTGTGGGACATGTCAGTTAGCTCGGACATTTATAGAGTTAGCTGAAAAGGCCTATGGAAAGAGTTTTATATATGAATTAGATTTAAATTATTTTAAAAATGGCGCCCATTTATGGGAAATTGAAAGTGTCCCATGTCTCGTGCAAGTTGTGGAAGGGAAGCCTATAAAAAAATTATATGCATTCGAATCTGTGTCGACTGTATTTGAGTTTATATCAACTCATTAACTATTCAGGAGGTAAAGAAGTATGGAAGCACCAATGTTTACATTGCAAGAGCTAAACTCTCATCATCATATGTCATTAAGTGATTTTAAAGGCAAGGCAATTCTTTTAACATTTTGGGTTTCATGGTGCCCAGACAGTCAAAGGGACTTAAGTTATAAACAAATATTACACAATGAGCTCAAGACAGATAATTTAGTGCTTTTAATGATAAATGTAACAGGCAGAGAACATAAAAGAGGGGCAGGGGAAGAGTATTATCAAGCTAATCATTTTACATTTCCTGTTCTAAAAGATGAAGGAACAAAAGTATATGATCAGTTCCAGTGTATGTCAGTTCCAACAACTTTTTTGTTAGATAAACAGCATATCATAACAGCTACTTTTCATGATAAAGCACCGGTCGCACAAATGATTGAGAAGATAGGTCATGTCATATAAAATGTTTGTTCATTGTTTATCACAGATAAGCGTTCGTAAATAAAACCTCCCCAACCAAAATAGAGAGGAAGCTAACGGACGATAATATCCTGATTTACTCAACCTTCAATCCGTGGGAGAACAACGAAAACGCCCGCTGATTGAAGGTTTATTGTAAAGGAAACTAAGAGATAAAATAGTAACAGAATGATATCGTGGAGAAGTATGAACCAGGCTGGTCAGCTGTACTTCTTCAAACAAACATTCATAAATTTTAAAGAATAATATGTCTTAGTTTCAAGGTCAAGGTTTTGAGCCAGTCGTATAAATTCTTTTCACTACTTCTTTAGCGGCTTCTGGATAGTTAACCTCATCTAAAGCATGACAAGCTTTTTCTACGTCATAACTGACTCTGCGAAATTGAACGTTAATATCGTTATGAGTACTATCTAGTACTACATACGAAGCCCTCACATCCCCGTCAAAAGGAAGGCCTACACTACCAGTATTGATGATTTTCTTCTCAGAAAAAGCCCGTAAAAATGGTAAGTGAATATGGCCATAAGCATAATAAGTTGCTCGTTTATTTGCCTCTGTGTATACCGAAAATGAGTCGTTGTCAGCTTCATTTGAAACGATATCGAATAAACTGCTAGGGGTGGCATGGCAAGCATATAATTGATCTTGATTAGATAAAGGGAGGTCAAGTGTTTCAGGAAGTTTAGAGAGATAATTAACGTCATCCACTGTTAATTGCTCTCTAGCCCATGCTTGCTCTTTTTGCATCATCTCTAACACTGGTCCTGGTACTTCACCTTTTTTTACCCCCCGAACAATCCACTCATCAGCATTCCCCTTAATCACTTTACCTTGCAGTTCTCTAACTAAATCAAGGCACTCTTTCGGTCGTGGTCCACGGAAAGAGAGATCACCCAAAACAGCAACGTGTGTTGCACCAACAATTGAAAGATCGTTAAGGACAGATTTTAAGGCTTCTGCATTTCCATGGATATCAGATATTAAAGCAAGTTTCATTACGTTTATTCCTCCTAAATATAATGATGACTTTACTTTAACAAAGATCTTTGTAATTGAACAGGCACGTACGTTGGGTTCATTCATAGTTTATGATACGATAAAATAAACAAGTCACGCATAGTAGAAAGGGGTATAAGCATGAAAATTATTGCAGTTGAACCTACGCCGAGTCCTAATACCATGAAGTTAACATTAAATGAGGCACTTCCCCAAGGAACAGCCAATAACTATACATTAAAAGGAAAGCAAGATGCACCGCAGTTCGTGAAAGACATTTTGGACATTGAAGGCGTAAAAGGGGTTTATCATGTAGCAGATTTCATTGCTGTTGAGCGTACTCCGAAAGTTGATTGGAAAGCAATTTTGCCGAAAGTACGTCACGTATTCGGTGAAGATTCGGAAAAGATAGAAGAAAATTCAGTCGACGAGCATTTCGGTGAAGTAACAGTGAATGTCCAAGAATTTAAAGGTATTCCAATGCAAGTTAAAGTTTCTGATGGGGAACAAGAGGTGAGAGTCGGCTTACCAGAGCGCTTTGTTAGTGCTGTAAATAAAGCGACTAAAGAAGATGACAATGTTGTATTACTTAGAAAGTGGAAAGAACAACGTCCACGGTACGGAGAGCTTAATCATGTAGCGAATGAAGTAGCGGAAGAACTTGAGGCGTCTTATTCAGATACTCGATTAGAAGAGCTAGTGAAGAATGCAAATAAAACTACTGACAGTTTAACGTTAGAAAAACCAACTCGACAGTGGTTAAAAGTGACAGAAGAGATGCTTGATGAAGATGACTGGAAAAAGCGATTTGCAGTTCTTGAGCAAATGAACCCTAAATTAGAAGACCTTCCTGTTCTTGAGAAGGCGTTAAATGATGAGAAAGCTTCTATTAGACGGTTAGCAACGGTTTATCTAGGTATGATTGAAGATAAAAAAGTTATTCCTTATTTAGAAAAAGCGTTAGAGGATAAAACAGTTACAGTAAGAAGAACAGCAGGAGATGCCATGTCGGATATAGGAAGTACAATCGCTATTCCTGCCATGATAAAATCTCTACAAGATCCGTCAAAGCTTGTACGCTGGAGGGCTGCTATGTTTTTATATGAAGTAGGAGATGAAAGGGCAGTTCCACCTTTAAAGGAAGCGCAAGAAGATTCAGAATTTGAAGTTAGTATGCAAGCTAAACTTGCCCTTGCAAGAATAGAAGGTGGTCAGGAAGCTAAAGGCTCTGTCTGGAAACAAATGACTGAAGTATTTGATCAGTAATGATTTACTTCATATGTTTTGTTTGAATGAATTTACAATTCTATAAATAATATAAGCATAGTCACACATGAATCGCATTGATAGGAATCTTTCTGTCAATGCTTTTTTGGCTCGAACGGGCATGAAAAAGCACTATAATAAATGGAAAATTTCTGCTCACTATGGTAGCATACAACTATCATAACTTAGCGAGGAGGACTTATATGACACGTGATGAATTGACAGATGCTTTGGAAAAGCAAGGTATGACGGAAATAATGGAGCTAATTGAAGATGCAGAGAATGGTCAATTAGAAGAATTGGAGCTCGCGCCATCTTTAGGATTGTTAAGAGATGATGAGCTAAATAAGGCAGTATTGGCTTATTTAGAAGGACAAGGGGTTACTATTATCTATGTGGATGAAGAAGATGAATAATGATATTCATGTTATTTACATAAAACGACCAATCAGCGGGTGTTTTTGTCTTCTCCCACTGATTGGTCGTTGAGTGAATCTGGACATTACCGGCCGTTACCTCTCCTCTCTATTTTGAAACGGGAGGTTTACGGACGGTTATCTGTTGATAAAAGGAGATTTATAGCGATGAGACCTAAACCAGATCAGCCATTAGATTTAAAAACCTTGAAAGTATGGAAAATAACATCTGTGTTCGGCTCTGTTTTTTATGGATTACTGCCTTTAATCTATTGGGGGCTAAGTCGATTCTGGACTTTTATTCCTGTGTGGCCAATATATGTATTAGCTGTGCTGGCCTTTCTTTTTGCACTTATAAACATTTTTATTATCCAAAAGCTACAATGGGATCGGTGGCGTTACAAGATTTATGAGAATGAGATTGAATTAATGTACGGCGTTTTTATTACAAGGCGTGTTATTATTCCTATGATTAGAGTTCAACATGTCGATACTAAACAAGGTCCGTTATTCCGCCACTATCGTTTAGCTAGTGTTACTATATCAACAGCTGCTACAGTTCATGAAATACCTGGGCTTACATTGGAAAAGGCAGATATGCTAAGAGACCATATTGCTCAGTTAGCAAGGGAAGCTGATCCTGATGAATAGTTGGAAAAGACAACATCCTGCTGCTATTTTCATTAGTTTTCTTAGTAGCCTTAAAGAAATCGTTGTTTCTCTCATTGCCGTACTTATTTTTGGTCAGACTCAGGCGTACACATCTTTATTTTATCTCATCTTTTTTTCGGCAATTTTATTCATAGCTCTGTATAGTGGATTTGTTAGTTGGTGGAAATTTTACTATAACCTTCAAGAGGAGGAGCTGTTAATAAAAAAGGGCCTTATTTTTCGCCAAAATCGATTTATAAGGAAAGAACGTATCCAGAGCATAGATATAAACGCGAATATTATTCAGAGATTGTTTCGTCTCGTCGAGCTCCGCATCGAAACTGCTGGCGGTGGTAGTGAGCCAGAGTTTAGTCTTGTAGCATTAAAAAGAGAAGAAGCTCAAAGAATAAAAAAACAGTTATTAAAAAAGAAGACCACGCCTATTAGTCATACTATGGAGCATGAGCAACATATAGCAACATTTCCTCACGATGAGGGCGAGAGTATGCTTGTCCCTGATGAGGAGTATGACAGTCACAATGTGACCTCTCAAACAATAGTGAGTGATGATCTGTTTGAGGAAAGGGAAGAGGTAGAAGAACAAGTAGATTTTAAATGGGAGCTTGGAACGAGACGTTTGATTTTGGCCGCGTTAACGTCTAGTGGTGTTGGTATCGCTGCAACCTTTTTGGCAGCAGTTGTATCACAGCTCCCACAATTACTTCCAGAATGGTTATTAGATCACGTGATTGGATGGTTCGTTCATTCCAGTATTCTTTTAATCGGCTCGTTACTTATAGTGATTCTGTTTACAGCATGGTTGTTTACCTTAGTCGGAACGATGTTGAAATATGGCTATTTCATTTTAAAGAAACAAGGAAACGATATTCATATTTCTCGAGGTGTGCTTGAGCAAAGGCAGTTGACATTAAATGCTGGTAGAATAACCGGTGTTAGAATTGTACAGAGCCCTATCCGACAATTGTTCAATGTTGTATCTATTTATATTGAAAGTGCAGGAGGAGGTACAAAAGATGAAGACTTATCTACGATCTTAGTCCCTTTGTGTAAACGTAAGGAAGTAAAACATATACTAGAGCATACGGTACCTGAGTTTGCCATTTCTCCTAATTATGAAAGTCTTCCTAAAGAAAGTTTGAGGCGCTACATTATCAGATTAGCTATTCCCAGCTTAATTGCAGCCGCAGTAATAACCTATTATCTACCATATGGGTGGCTCGCTTTTGTACTTCCGATAGTTGGGGCTGGCATTGGATTTGCTCAGTTTAAAACAGCAGGTATCTGGCATAATGAGTCTATGCTTTGTTTAAAAACACGAACAATTGCTAAGACAGAAGTTTATTTGCCGAAAAAGAGAATTCAGGATATGGGTTCTTCTCAACATCTTTTGCAGAAGCTAGACAACCTTCATACGTTAAGTGTTTCAGTATTAACAACGGTGCTTGGAAAAACGTTCACAATGCGTCATGTTAGTCAAGAACAGATGGAGAAAAGTTATGTATGGTATTCATATGAAGAGACAAAAAGAGAATAATAATAAAACATCAGGTTCTCATTTGTGAGATCTGATGTTTTATTTTGGTAACTGTCATAGTTAAAATAGTTTAATCATTGGATAATTGTGTTGCATAAGTTGTTAAGACTCTTTCTCCTTTATCAGAAGTAAATTCAAATCTGTCAAAAGTAATGTCAGGCTCATCATCTCGCATCGTTCTTTCGTAATGATGCTGAACGACAAATTGATTTGTTTCAGTGGCATAAGAGATAAAATTAACGCCTGAAAAGAATGATTGATTAAATGAACTAAGCAAATGAATAAGCAGCGAGTTATGGCAATAAACTGAATTTTCATGTTCGACTCCGAGTTTTTCTAATCCGCGTTCTAGTGCATTTAATGAAGGTTCATCTAACTCGTTTAATAAAATTTTGTAAGGGTCAAACTGTGCTTTATTAAGTCTTACAGTTGAACCGTGTTTCAACTCAATTCTATTGTGTGAGACTGTTTCAAACGTAAACCCTTTTTTGTAATAAGCAGTTTCCCATTCATTATTTACTTTTATTTCAAATTCAAACGGACATCCTTCTAATGAAAGAGACTCACGCTTCTTTTCATCATAAATGTAAAGCTTCCGACCTTTTTTAACTAATTGATAATAGACGAAAGCATCCTCATAAATGAGGTGCTCAGCATTTAATTTTCTTAATTCTTGTTGTAAAAATGACATACTTTGCTCAAAGTGTCTATTTTTATCCTGCGCTTTATCCCATGCTTCCTTAAGAGCAATTGCAAATGATTCGTTAAAGGAGCCATTAAACGGTTTGCCTAAAGGCGTAAGTTTACGTCCAGAAACTTTAATTTTTTCATTTTCAGCATAGAGCAGATTAATAGCGTCTAGTGCATCGCCGTCTATCAAGGGGATTGCTGATACACCAGTTATGCGAACGATCCCTTCCCACGTGGATTGTGGAGGGGTTATAACTTCTAATAATTGCCCCACATACGTTCCTTTACTACCTTCATTGACCGCAATATATTTTCCAATCATAGCCTTAGCTTCTTGTCTATTCATTTTAAACCCCACTCCTAATGTCATTCATCTCTATGTTTACACAATGAGGACATGATGTTTAGCAATTTAATTTCCTTGTGTAATTCTACACCCTAAGAGATACCTCTTAATAGTATACTATTTAACTGATGAAGCCATCAATCTAAATACATGATTATATCGTGAATTTTCATTTCTTAATTTGAGTCAAAGCTTTAAAAGATTGTCTGTAATAAACTAACGATAATATGCCTTCGTTAAAAGGGTGGAGGAAACTGACAAAAAGGCTAACATGCCATTAGTCATAGTTCATATATCTATTTGTTAACAGTATATTACAAGTGTTACATTTCTTTCGACATCGGCTCACAACATATACAGCAAGGATTTTGACGCTTCTGACAACACAATGTTGCTATTATTGTAGAGAATCGTCATCCGTTTGTAAAGCGCCTAACATTAAAATGTAATTGATAGTTAGGAGAAATGTCCCCTGTCAGATAAATAATTAATCGTTATGATGTTTAAATGCCCCCCTTAAAAAAAAGGGTAGGGCCGAATAATAATTTTGAACACATGCGGGGTGTTTCCTGTGCTAAAGCGTCTCTTAGCTAAGCCAGATTATAATGAACAAATAAACAATACAATCGAATTAATACAGTCTGGAAATGTTGAACATGAAAGTGAATTCATTAATCAATATATTCCATTTATAAGAAAAGTGACTGCAGGAGTGTGTAAAAGGTTTATTAACCCAGATACAGATGATGAGTTTAGTATCGCTTTAATTGCCTTTAGTGAAGCAATTCATCAATATTCATCAGACAAAGGGAGTTCCTTTCTATCCTTTGCAAACCTTGTTATTAGACGGCGTGTCATTGATTACATACGGATGGAACAACGTAGAAGAACGTCGCTCTCTTTTGACTTTAAGGAAGACGACAAGGAAAATATGGAAAACGTTGCAGAGATTTCAGCTTCATTTCAAGACTACTATAAACAGCTAGAAAATGATCTAAGACGTGAAGAAATCAGTCATTTTAAAAGTAAGTTGCACACATTCGGTATCAGTTTAACCGAAGTAGCAGACCAATGTCCGAAACATCAAGACGCTAGAATGAACATGGTAAGTATTGCAAAAATCATTATTGAAGAAGAAGAGGTTCTCTCCTCATTGATGCTTAAAAAACGTTTGCCAGTTAAGCAGCTTATGAAATACATGACGATGAGTAGAAAGACAATAGAGAGAAATAGAAAGTATATTATCGCTCTTGTTATTGTGCTTCTCGAAGATTATAAGTACTTGAAGGATTATTTGAGGGAGTGGTTATAAATGAAAAAAGGGGTCGTGATGGAAGTCAGGAATAGGCACATTGTCGTCATGACAAAAGACGGTGAATTTGTTCGTGCCAAACCTGACGAACATGCCCATGTAGGGGAAGAAGTGGAATATTCCTCTTTTCCTTTATATTCCTTTTATCGTATAGTAGATAAAAAATTATATAGTGTACCTTTATCATTTGCGCTTATTGTATTATTATTTCTGCCATTATGGCCTCTAGTACAATCATCAAAAGTGCATGGAATTATTTTACTTGATATGAATCCGAGTATAGAAATGGCTGTAAATGAAGAATACGAAGTACTGTACACGTCTAGCTATGATAAAGAAGGGGAAACGTTATTAGCAGATATCGATGCCTCTTTTAAAGGGATGAATGTTAGCCGTGCCACTAACATTATCCTAGAAGAGGGCTATGAACAAGGGATATTAAACGAGAGAAGTTCCGTTTATTTAACCTCTCCACTCACTTTTAATGATCCTGTAATAACAAATCAAATAGGGGATTGGTCGTCTGATTTGTCAAATGAGATGGAGTTAACGATCTATTCTGTCTATGTAGATGATGAGTTAGTGGAAAAAGCGAGAAAACAAGCGGTTTCCCCTCTTAAGATGTTGCTATTATCATATTATAATCAAGATGAGTATGGGGATTCATTAAATAGCCACTATTCAGTTAACGAGCTTATTGATTTAACTGGTTTTTCGTTAGATGAGCTAACGAATGTGACCGTTATTAAATAGAGTTTTAATAAATAGATAACGAGAGAGACAAAAGCAGTCCCGCACTTAAGAAGTGGCAGGGCTGCTTTTGTCTTATATTTTGTGAAACGTTAATCGTTGGATTTGTCTCCTGAGTTGTATCTGAGTTCATTTAGCTTTAATAGATGATTCATCCGATCCATTCTTGTCGATTGTAAATCATTTGCTTGACGTTGCAGATAAGAGGCCATTTGTTTAATCGTTCTTACCGTTTCTTCGTATTTTTCTTGTTTTTGTGAGGAATTTAGTGAGTCATAGGTTTTAAGTAAATTGGGCAAGTCATGCTGAATCATGCGCTTCATGTGGTGTTTTTCTTCTATGTCTAATAAGTGGTACTCTTCTCCACACCGCCGTAGCTCCTGCAGAAGCTCTTGCAAAGCCTTTTCTACAGCTAAATTGATTTCTTTATAATAATCAAACGTATGCTCTGCAGACGAAATAAGTGCTTTTATTTGTGACTTGTTATCTGTTGCAGGAGAAAGTTGTTGTTCTTGATTGGAATTGGCTTGTTCTTTTATTTCATCGAGTTTTATATTTTCTCCAGATAGAGATAAATCCAATCTATGGATATGATGGAACAAAGATTGAAAAAAGGGATGCTTTCTAATGCTTCTCACAATAGTTTTTCCATTATACTGATAGTAGATGGTGGAATCAATGATTTTACCAAAGCCGTTTTCCATTTTTACATTTTTCCGATAGCTTGTGATATAAACTCTCTTTTTAATCGTTGAAGATGACTTATTCGTATCAAGGAACTCAGTATGAATTTTCTTTTGCTTGATTTTTATTTTAAAACTAAAGCCTTGAATACTACGCTTAAATGTTTTATTTAAGCGGGGTAGCTCTGTTAGCGCAGCAAGATCTGATATAAATTCTTCTGCCTCATAAACGAATTCTTTTGTGTGTTCGTTCATCAAAGCTGGCTCATTTAAAGGTTTCATATAGTTAGGCAGGAAGGGAAGAATCCAATTTTGCTCCCACAATCTTTCACGCCAGTTCACTCGTTTCACCCCGCATCTACTAGTCTAATTTAACAGCTTACGTTCCATTTGATCATTAAGCTGCTCCATTTCAGTGATAAATTTTTTACTTGATTCAATAATTCGTTCATTGGACTGTTCAGTCATCTCGATAGCTGAATAAACATCCTCATATGCTTTTTTAAAGGTTTCCATTGCTACTGCCGGTTCTTCAAGAGTTTTCAATGTTTCTTCCGTATTAGATTTAAGCATTTCTGCGTTATTAAGTAACATGGATTCAGTTGTTTTGTTAACATTCTGAACAGCATCAATGACTTTTTTCTGATTACTAAGAGACAATTGAATAGAAGCAGTCACTGTAATGATATTTTTTGTCATTGTGATGGCGTTAAAAATAGCTTCTTCTAATTTTTCATTGTTCTCAACAATAATATCGACAGAAGCTAATGATTGTTGGAGAACAAGAACGGCCTGCTGCATATTTTTAACTCTTGTTAAGACTTTTTGTTGTCCTTTTTGTATAGGGGTAGGATCTTCTTGCCATTCTTCCTTTGCTAACTCTTTCTCAAGCATGGTATTAAGTTCTTTACCTACTTGTATTTGCTCGTTTAATCCTTTAATGCGTTCACGAGCTACCCCTTTTAATTGATGGAGCATAACAGTGTCTTCCTGTAAGCGGTCCTTTCCATGTAACAATGCCTCAATAATAGTATCTACTTCACTCTCAATGGATTGATATTTTTGAGCGTATTTCTCGACAGGACTTCTGCGGATTAATTTTGTTAGAAATTGTTTCAGTCGTCCTTCTTGTAAATAATTAGGTTCAAGCTCACCAACTACTTCTTTTAGTTTTGAGAGTTGCTCAGGTAAATCATGGTTTGGTTCATTCATCATATCACTGACAGGGCGTTTTAATGCTTCAAGAGATTCACCAGCTTTCTCTTGTTCTTGGGCACCAAGCTTACCGATTGAGTTTAAGATGTCGTGGATATTTTGTTCTGTCTCTTCTTTAGTAAGGTCTGTCTCTTGTTTAGGTGAATGTGATGGTGTCAGGTTAGTGTCGATTTCTGTAGAATCAAATTTATTATTATCGTTCATATATATACCTCCATTTTTTTTGAGGAAAAACTACCTAATTACATATTTACGAGTTGAACACATTAAAGTTTCAATTATACTAACACTACCCTAAATTATACAGGTATCAAACGAATGACACAATTGAACTTCTCAAACTGAACAAAATAGCCTAAATTAAACAATGATCACAAATGGATGTTTATCAGGTAGTATTACCTATTACCTTAGTGAATAAGGTATAAAGTCCTGGTTTTTATCATTTCTTTATATAGCAACGTATGATAGCGTTAACATAAAACTTTATAACTATTTAGAAAGAATTGTACCTTGAACTATCCTTAACTTATATGATACAAAAGATATAAGAGTAGGCATGAAGAGTAGGAAAAAAGTTGTTATTAACATACTACATCGTGTTCAGAGAAGAAATTGAACTAACATGTCTTATAATCGATTCTTTTTAGTAACTAACATTAAAATGGCATTTAATAAAAGATGTCTGAGAAAGGCTGATAACGATGAAAAAATGGATTACTTTAGGTGTAATGAGTGTTCTAATGGTTTCTGTCTGGGGAGTATTATTATCATTTATGTTTAACAATAATAGCTCCAGTTCTGAAGAAATAGAAGAGGTTGACGAAACATTAAACATGCCATCTTACGGTGTTGCTGAAGATGATGAAATTACCGTTGAGGATCAGGAAAAGGATGAAGTCACAACAAGTGATCAAACTGTAGAAGAGCCAACTCCATGGGATTTCAGCGGTAAATCTGTGACTTCTATAGATATCACAATTAGAGAAGGTGATGCTATAGGTTATGGAGAAGGGGTTCCAATAGATGACTTGTTAGAAGGCTTCTCTATAAGTAAGTGATTTTTTAAAATGATTTTAACATGTCCATAGTAAAATACGTTAAAACCCCTTATAATAGACAGGGAGTAAGGAATTCTGTCGAGAGGGGTTTTAATTGTATGTTATCTAATATTGGCATCCCTAGCCTTTTGTTAATATTGGTCATCGCTTTAGTCATTTTTGGACCGAAGAAATTACCTGAAATCGGTAAAGCAATGGGACAAACACTAAAAGAGTTTAAAAATTCATCGAAAGAACTGACCAAAGAAGATGATGAGACAAATCATGATCGTAAGAATGACTAGTCTTGAAAGTAGATTGTAGAGAGATGTGAGGTGAGATCCATCTGACATCTTTGTCGTATTTAAGGAGAGTCCAGTATGACGGAAGAAAATATGAATGTTCTTGATCATTTAGAAGAATTGCGTAAACGAATTTTAATTGTACTCACTGCTTTCCTGTTGATATTTATAAGTGTGTTCGTATTTATTAGAGACATATATGGTTGGTTCACACGCGGTTTAGATATGCCTCTAGCTGTGTTAGGTCCTTTAGATATTGTGGTTATTTATTTTTCATTGGCAGCGGTAATTGCTCTTGCCTTAACTGTTCCTGTAGTGGTGTTTCAAATTTGGCTTTTTGTAAAGCCGGCCTTAACAGTTAAAGAAAGAAAGGTTACTGCTTTGTACATACCAGCTTCCTTTTTATTATTTATTGGAGGATTGGCTTTCGGCTATTTTGTAGTTATGCCACTTGTACTTAATTTTTTACTAGAGTTAGGTACAGGTACCTTTGAAATTATGTTAACAGCAGATAAGTACTTTCAATTTGTTCTGAGGATGACAGTGCCGTTTAGTATTTTGTTTGAAATGCCCCTTGTTATCATGTTTTTAACAAGTGTAGGTATGATGACGCCGATGGCAATGAAAAAAAATCGAAAGTATGCTTATTTTGCTATTGTTGTCGTGAGTGTCGTTATTTCACCACCGGATTTTATTTCTGATGTACTCGTGATAATACCTTTAATTTTGCTTTATGAAATAAGTATCAACTTATCAGCAATTATTTACAAACGACGGATTAAGCGAGAACAAGATGAAAACACGTCTACTGGTAATAAATAGCAACTTACTCTTTATATTGAAAAGAGACTGGCCCAAAAGTCATCAAAGATAAATACAGAGAGGTAATCGCCAAAGCATTTGGATGATTACCTCTCTTCATTGTTTTTATCCCTTAGTTTTTTCGTTGGTTTTCACTACAGGGGGATGGCTTACTCTTAGAGGCATTATCGTTGTTTTTAAAAGATTGGAGAAGAAAGGAATTATGGGCATTTATCACAGATAAGGGGCAAGAATGGACGCTAATGTCCGGTTCGTTTTATTAGTGGAATGCAAATGAAATGAGTGAAAAAGTAAGAAAATGTAAATCAGTTCACAATGCAATACGACTTTCACGGATTTTTACTATCGGTTGTGTCAACATAAACTGACGAGTAAAAGCAGGGCTAATGTACGTTGAAGTATGGGATTAAGCGGTTACTGCACACAATCGTCATAGTATTTTCAAGATATCGCCATTAAATCAACCTCAAATTAGCTATTTTTATAAGAAAATAATACTATACCAGTAGAAATTTAAATTGAGGGGGAAGATAGATGATTTTACAGCCGAAGAATATGCTGGATAGGCTGTTAAAAAGCCTCCTTGTGTCTTTTGTGTGTAGTATTGTTCTTAGCATTATTATTAACTTTACTGAAATCAAGCTGCCCATTCTTATAGAAGCATCTTATGAAAGGTACCTTATTTTATTGTTATACCTCATTGTGATGATTTTTTATGTTAGCTTGTTATTTGACCAACTGTACCTTTCACAGAAGGCTAAAGGGATTAGTTTATTCTTCTATTTGTTTATAATGACAGGAAGTCTTCAACTGTTAGAGAGCTTTGTTGCACAAATTAATGTGCAGACTAAAGCCATAGTCGACCTAATAGTTTTTACGCTAGTTGTAACAATTTTTACAGTAGTTATTTTTAGATATTATGGAAAAGGAGGAGAAAGTTACACGAAAAGAATAAAAAAATACTTTAGTAATCAACATATTTCTAAGTGGCTTCTTAAATGTCTCTACGCAATCGTTTTGCTATTTGTAGCACATTATTTAATAAATAGTATGCTTACCCCATTTATAGAGCCATACTATAACGGGCGATATGCTAACATTTTAAAAGTGTCTCGTCATGCTGAAGGTGTGAAGTATGTTTCCATGGTAGTTCATGCCCTTGTTATGGTAATTGGATTTCAACCTTTATTTGCACTATGGAAGGGGTCTAAGACGTCACTCTTGTTCTGGTTTGGGTTTCCGTTATTTATAATTTTGGCCCTTCAGCCATTTGTTTTTAATTTACATTGGCCACTTGGTTTTAGATTTCCACTATTTATAGAAGAGACACTAATTATGTATATTCATGCGATTATTCTCGTCCATCTATTTTATGTGCCAGATGAAGCACATAAAGAGGAAGAAATATTGGAGAGTAAACTTAGCATGTCTAATTGGTAAGCACACTTTGAACGTTTGAAATGGCTTAAAAGAGAGAGTGTCTCAAGGTGGACAATGAGACACTCTCTTAATTAAGTTAAAAAGAGATTTATTACGTGAGTTTTAAGTAAGTTAATTTGTCATCGTTCTTTAATTGTTCAATACCGTTTACAATGGTTTTTACTGAGTAAGGATCATGACAGTCATAGTGGTCGATATCAAGGTGAAGAATTGGAGCCTCTCTAAATTCAGAAATCCACTGGCTATATCTGTCATATAAATTTCTCCAAAAAGACACATCTGTGTTTATTTCCATATGACGCCCACGTTTATGAATACGTTTCATAATACTATCGAACTGACCATCAATATATATAAGGACGTCTGGCTTGGGGAAATAGGGGGACATGACCATTGCTTCGAATAAAGAGCGATACGTATCATAATCTCTATCTGACATATTTCCTTGCTCATACTGAAGCTTTGCAAAAATACCTACATCCTCATAAATACTTCTATCTTGGACATATCCTAGTCCTTCTTCATGCATTTTCTTTTGCTGCTTGTATCTTTCTGCAAGAAAATATATTTGTAAATGAAACGACCACTTTTTAAAATCACTGTAGTAATCTTCAAGATAAGGGTTACCATCTACTTTTTCAAAGGCTGGTTTAAAGCCTAAAGCTTCTGACAACACATTAGTTAGCGTTGATTTTCCTACACCGACAGTACCTGCTAATGTGATGAGCGCTCCAGGTGGAACGCTGTGAGTCAATTTTGTCATAGTTGCACTCCATTCAATCTATTAAAATAATGCTCTTTTTTGTTTTAACGCTACATCAACTTGGTCAAGGATACGTAAAAAATCGTCAGATCGTTCTACAAAATCCATGCTGTCTCCATCTATTGAAATGACCGGAATATCAGGATACACACGGGAATGTTCTTTCATGAATTGCTTATAATCTGCCGATAATTGCTCTAAGTATCTAGGCTCCATTGACTGTTCCATTTCCCTACCACGGCGTTTTATTCTATCCATTAAGGTAGAGAGACTAGCATTTAAATAAATGATAATATTCGGTTTAGGGAGATCGTCAGTCAAAATGTTGTAAATACGATCATATTTATTAAAATGATGGGATTTTAATGTTTGCTTTGCGAATAAATGGTTTTTAAAAATATGATAATCACTAATAACGGGATGGCCTTTAGCTAAAAATCGTTCATATGTATCTTCCAATTGCTTAAATCGATTGCAGAGAAAGAACATTTCTGTTTGAAAGCTCCATTCCTCAATATCTTCATAGAATTTTGACAGAAAAGGATTTTCATCAACAATTTCCTTTAAAATATAATAATTATAGTGGTCAGCTAACTTCGTCGCCAATGATGTTTTCCCAACACCGATAGGACCTTCAATGGCAATGAATGGAGCATCAAACTGGTGACTCAATACTCGGTCCCTCCTTATAACACGTTAATAAATTAAAAAACAAGCACTATATATTCTACCATAAAAATTAGTTTGTATTAAGGAAGAGGTATGGGAGTAACTGTGAATCGTCAGGGGATTTACAATATTTCTTTCTGAATCTTTAAAGACGATACTTAACAACGAGATGGATCTATAGTATGATTAATTCAGTATTTTGAAGTCTAAAGGGGTGCTCACGTGAGTAAAAAGGTGAAAATTGTAACAGATTCAACATTAGATATACCAAAGGAAGCCATTGAAGATTTAGGAATAACGATTGTTCCTCTCTCTGTTACAGTAGATGGTACATCCTATCTCGATGGTGTAGATATTACATCTAGTGAATTTGTTGACTTGTTAGTTAATTCTAAAGACATTCCCCAAAGTTCACAGCCTTCTGCAGGTTCTTTTTTAGAAGTTTATGATGAGCTTGGTAAAGATGGCTCGTCAATCATTTCCATCCATATGACAAGTGGAATGAGTGGGACGGTTGCCTCAGCTCGCACAGCAGCTGACATGACTGAAGCGGATGTCACAGTAGTGGATTCTCAATTTATCTCCATAGCATTGAGCTTTCAAGTTAAGGAAGCTGCACGTCTTGCAAATGAAGGGAAAAATGTTGAAGAAATCATTGAACGATTAAATGACGTGAGAAACAATAGTTCATTATACATTATGGTTGATACACTTGAGTATTTATTAAAAGGTGGCCGCATAGGGAGAGGTCGTGCTCTCGTAGGCTCGCTACTTAAAATAAAGCCAATTGCCTCGTTAGAAGACGGTGTTTATACACCCGTTACTAAAGTAAGGACGCATTTACAAATGATTAAATTTATGAAGAAGAAGTTTCAAGAGGAAGCAGCAGGAAAAATTGTAAAAGGAATCGGTATTGCCCAAGTAGAAGCACAAGATCTTGCTAGACAAGTAAAAGAAGCCATTAAGGAAGTATCTGGGTTTGAGGACATTTCTATCATTGAAACAACACCTATTGTAAGTACACATACTGGGCCTGGCGCTCTAGCTTTAATGTACTATTTTGAGGAAAAATAATAAAGCTAATGTAACATATTTATAAGCTGACTTTATGTCAGCTTTTTTTGTAGCCGAAAAACCATCAGAGGTTTGATGGGAGGGAGCTTATGTCATGTTGAAACAGGAGAAGTGGTGTGGATAGGTTGATTTAATTAATTATATTAGGAGAGCTCTGTTTTTAGTTAGAAAGAGCGCTATTAATTTTCTCGATGAGTGTCCTGAATTGAGCAAAGATTATCATTTCGTTACAATAGCCTTATAGATGATAAGGAGGATGAATTTACGTTGGAAAAGACAGGGTTAGTTTTAGAAGGAGGGGGGATGAGAGGCGTATTTACTGGTGGCATTCTTGAATTTTTTATGGAAAACAACATTTACTTCCCTTATATTGTTGGGGTTTCTGCTGGAGCTTGCAACGCTGCTTCATATGTTTCACGTCAACCGGGAAGAAATAAAGCCATTACAGTAGAATATGCGAATCATCCCGATTATATTTCTTATAAAAGGTTTCTTCGTTCAGGTGAATTGTTTAATATGGACCTCATATTCGAACAAATTCCTAACAAAGAAAACCCTTTTGATTACTATCGTTTCTTTCAATCTAAACAAAAATTTTATGTAGGGGTGACTGATTGTCGTACGGGAGAAACTGTGTATTATGAAAAAACAGAAATTAAAGATGAGTTCAATAAAATTTTACGAGCCTCATCATCACTCCCATTAGTTGCTCCTGTCGTCACCTATAAAAATCGTATATTACTTGATGGAGGTATAAGCGATCCCATTCCTGTCAAGCAATCGATTAAATCAGGAAATGAGAAGCACATTATAATTTTAACGCAATGCAGAGGTTATGTTAAAAAACCTGCGAAACGCGGTATGTGGTACTTTTCTCGAAAATATAAAAAATATCAAGGGTTAGTAAACGTGGTTAAAGAACGGTCAACTGTTTATAATAAGACATTAGCAACCGTTGACAAGCTTGAGCAAGAAGGTAAAGCTTTTGTATTCAGACCAGTGGATTTACAAAGTGTAAGTCGCACTGAAAGGCGAAAAGATAGATTAGAAGCATTGTATAACCATGGATATAAACAAGCAGCTGAACGGCTTGAGGAATTAAAGCATTTCCTTCAATTCTAAACATGAGCAGGAGTATTCTTATTGATGTGAAATTCTTACTATGAAGTTTTGTGTGGTATATTTCTAGTGCCAATTTCATCATAAATATATCAAAAACGCACTCATACAGTGATTTTTCGTTACAGACGGGAGCTTTTTTCTTGAGGGGGTGTCTGCAGATTAATGATGGGATAAACCTTTTACCTTATGCTGATGGATTTTTTACCTCGCTGACCCTCTGTAGTCATCTCTTGAATGCTGTCCCTCTTAAAAATAGAGTTTGATTTAAGAGATGTATCATTTCGTGTTGAACGTTTAACTGAGGCATTGTATCTTCTACTCGTACAATAAGACATTTTAACAGCCCTTATAATTTATTATTAGTTTTTTCACCCTCTTCTTACTATAACGTTAGAGAGGGTTTTTAAATGAGATAACGGTTAAGTTGTTTTCATTTTTTCATAAAATAAGATATAATAAATACTTAGAGAGTCGAAGTAATTATGGAAAGTGTAGATGATTTAATCATGAAAAAACGTAATTTAGTCATAATGTGGATAGCTAATTTCTTTGTGTCCGCTAGTGCTACGATGATATTGCCTTTTTTATCAATGTACATTGAAACGTTCGGTTCATATTCACCAACTTATGTTCAACGGTGGTCGGGATTTATCTTTGGTATCACATTTTTAGTTGCTTTCTTAGTTTCGCCTTTGTGGGGGCGTTTTGGTGATAAATTCGGCCGGAAAAAAATACTATTATTTACAGGGTATGGTATCGCCTTTTCGATGTTTTTGATGAGTTACGTTGAGACTGTTGGTGGTCTTTTTTTTCTAAGACTTTTTATGGGGGTTGTAACCGGTTTTATTCCTACTTCAATGGCGCTAATTGCTGCACAAACAGCGAGAGAAAACGCTGGAAGGGCGCTTGGAACGTTACAAATGGGCACAGTATCTGGCGGCCTTTTTGGCCCTTTGTTGGGTGGGTTACTCGCTGATTCTGTTGGTTTTACTTACACATTTCTTATTACAGGAAGTGTGATCAGCGTTGCTGCGACATTGGTCTTGTTTGGAGTTAAAGAAGTCCAAGTGAAAGAAGATTACTCTTTAGAGAGAAAAAGGAGTATGAAAGAAGTCCTTCAATTTGTTTATGCAGATAAAGTCCTTATTATGGTAATGATAGCCTCTTTAACTGTCCAAATTGCGAATTTTAGTGTTCAACCACAGCTTGCTTTGTATGTTGGACAGTTTACCAAGGCAGAAAATCTCGCCTTTTTAGCAGGCATGGCTTTTTCTGTTACAGGTCTGGGCAATTTAACAGCCACACGATTTTGGGGAGTCCAGGGGGATCGCATTGGACATGAAAAAATCTTACTTATCTGCTTATTAGTTTCTGGGGTTTTCTTTTTACCGCAAGCACTTGTGTCGTCAATTTGGCAGCTTATTGGGTTTAGATTTTTATTTGGAATGGCTATTGGAGGTATTATTCCATGTGCTACTGCCTATATCAGGCAGACCGTCCCTTTATCTATGCAGGGAGAGGTACTTGGATATAATCAGAGTTTTAGATTTTTGGGGAATGTTCTAGGACCTGTTTGTGGAGGGATAGTTGCAGGATTTTCAGGAATATCCTCTGTTTTTTATGTTTCCTCATCTTTATTTTTTCTGGCAGCTTTGATGCTATATCTCATTTTACGTCACGAAGGAGCCAAGCTTCGAAAAAAACAGCGTTTACGTATGAATGGATAAGGGAAATAAAAGATACAGCGTAAATGGCTGGATTGAGAAAAGGGAGGATCCAGTATGGTGTTAACGAAAAAAGAAAAAAAGTTACTTATAACACTTCTGAGAAAAGAAAAATTTAAATTGTTTGGTATTAAGAAAAATAAGAAGGAAGTCAATGCTTTGCTAGAAAAAATGGAACAGAGTATGCGGAATGAGAAAATAAATAAGATGACATCATCTAAACTATAATGCTTGATGCCCTTAAAAGTCGATATAGCGACTTTTAAGGGCATCATTTATTTTTTATTTTCTAATAGGTGAGTTGATTCCACAATGATGTTTTTAAAGTAATAGCACGAATAATATGCAATACCCACAATTGGTAGTTCAGTGAATCAGGGCAGTAACTCCCGACTAAATAGAGCCAGCTCTCCTCTGTAATTTGAGGTGGCTTTACAAACGGTTAGTTATCGGTGATAAAAACGTAAGACGGCGACTTCCTTAAGATGAAGAGCTACTTCTACTTGGCTTTCCCGAGCAAAAGTTAATTGAAAACAAGCCCTCGTGAAAGCGTCCGTCTGAAGTGAGGAGCACATTCATTATTCGAATTTTGACAGTTTATTTTGAATTATGACATTCATTCAGGGAGTTAAAGTAATATTAAATTAGAAAAAATGCTGTTCGAAACAAAGGTGTAATACTGCATTTTTACTAGACGTTTTAAAACCTCACTTTTATTTTGGAGCCTATGGCGTAAATACATCTGAAAGCACTGTCATAAATTTGTTGAAAAGAATCGGGGATTTTGTGAAAACAATAACAAAGCCATTTAAAAGTAACGTATAATTATATAAAGTGATAGTAAGTTATAGACTTTGTGGCTGAAAGGTGGCTTTTAAATGAAATCAAAAAATCGATGGTTAATTGCTTTATCAGCAATTGCTATTCATTTATCAATTGGATCGGCTTATGCCTATAGTGTGTTTCAATATCCTATGGCTAGTGAATTGGGGTGGGAGCAGACACAAGTTTCATTGGCATTTACAATCGCTATTTTCTTTTTAGGGGTATCTGCTGCTTTCTTTGGCCCATTTGTAGAGAAAAAAGGGCCGAAAAAAGCAGCATTGTTAGCTGCAGCCCTATTTTCTAGTGGAATTATAGGATCTGGATTTGCTGTATCACTAGAATCGTTACCGCTTTTCTTAGTGACGTACGGTGTGATAGGAGGGATGGGACTTGGTCTCGGTTATATTTCTCCAGTTTCCACACTAGTAAAATGGTTTCCTGACCGAAGAGGTCTTGCTACCGGAATGGCTGTTTTTGGTTTTGGTGCAGGTGCGTTAATTTCTAGTCCAGTAGCTGCAAATTTGATTGGAACAGTGGGGATTGCAAATACTTTTTTTATAATGGGAATCACGTTTTTCATCTTAATGGTTTCAGGTGCTTTATACATTGCCCGTCCACCTGAAGGCTGGAAACCAGACACAATGATAAATAAAGAAAAACAGAACATGAAACCGGTCAAGGAAGATTTGGCTCAATTAACAGCTAATGAAGCACTGAGAACAAAACGCTTTTGGATGCTATGGGTTATGATGTTTATTAATATTTCTGTTGGTCTTATGATCATTTCTGTTGCTTCGCCAATGGCGCAAGATAAAGTGGGTATGACAGCAATTGCTGCTGCAAGTATGGTTGGGGTGATGGGATTATTTAATGGAGGAGGACGTATTTTATGGGCTTCTGCTTCAGATTATATTGGTCGTGCCCGCGTCTATACAATCTTTTTCGCAATTCAGTTGATTGCTTTCCTCATACTTCCTTTCGTCTCTAATATTATTGTATTTCAACTATTAGTATTTGTGGTTATTTCAATATATGGCGGAGGATTTGCAGCACTCCCTGCATTTATCGGAGATCTTTTTGGTACGAAGCAGTTAGGAGCTATTCATGGGTTATTGCTGACATCTTGGTCACTTGCAGGTGTAGTGGGCCCAATGGTCGTCTCATTTGTCAAAGAAACGACAAGTAGTTATGATCTTACTTTTTATATCTTTGCAGGCTTACTATTACTTGCACTTATCACATCAATCGCTATGATTAAAAACATTAAGCAAGTAACTGAGGAAAAGCATGTAAAAAAAGTAGAAGCGAAGTACGCTTAAAACGCCCCTTCAATCAGTGGGCGTGGAGCCTGAAGGTATATAGACGCTTATTGTGATAAAATAGTACCTCATCTGTATTATTACTATTTTCAGGTCTTGCTACAGAGATAAAAATCTTTGGTGCTTTATAAAAAGATACTATTCTTTTCGAATAGTATCTTTTTTTCTTTTCTGTAACGTGAAATCATTGTATACTGTGTATTGTTATGAAATTTTATGAAATATAATTAATGGCGTCACCCTTTTTTAGGGGGAAAGTTATAAAGTTATAACATATGAGCTTAATATCATGCTATATAATAGTGGATATTTAGGGGATTTCTGTCATTAAAGAAGGGGATGAGAATGATTAAAAATGTTTGGCAAAGCATAGTTAAACATCACGTGAGAACAGTCGTAGTGTTAACTATTGTTATTAATTTACTAATTGTAGTGCTGTCCGGCATTTCTGGATATGTAGGGGACATCCCGTTTTGGGTCACACAATTACCATTACTAAATGCTATTATGAATTCATTTACATTTATTTTTTTATTATTTGCGTTACTTGCTATCATGAAAAGAAATATTACGCTTCATAAAAAATTTATATATGCAGCGTTTACCACGACCTCTATTTTCCTTGTGTCATACGTTATTTTTCATTTTATGACGGAATCCACTCCTTATGGTGGAACAGGATTAGTAGCTGTATTTTATTATTTTATTTTGATTACCCATATTATCTTAGCTGCTGTCATCGTACCGTTGGCTTTAATGAGCTTTTTCACTGGCTACAAAGATATGCGTCCTGTCCATCGTAAATGGGTACATTGGACAATGCCGTTATGGCTCTACGTGAGCGCAACAGGTGTTCTTGTTTATATGATGATTTCTCCGTATTACACTTTCTAGTAATAGGCATGGAAATATACGTCTTTTAAGTGAATGGATTAAACGTTAGCTGGGAATTTACTTTTTTAATCTCGGTTAATGTTTATCCATTTTTTTTGCGATTAAATAGGAGGTTAGCATCACTCATATTAATGAGCTTGACCTTACCATTACTCTTAGTTCGTGATTATTAGTTCATGATTTGCGGTATTTGATTCATACCGCTTGTGATCGAATTTGCGTACTAACATTCACATGAATTTGTTATTCAAACAAGGAATTTGTGCGATACAATATATTTTCTGCTTTTGCACAATGTATTTTGAAAAAGAACGTAGACCTATCAACTTGAAATAAAAAACAACTTCATTCTACTAATCAAAATCCATCACATACATAGCAAAACGGGATTTAATAATATCTTTTAGCCCAATTGGATAATCTATAATTAAACACTTGAAGTGAAAAGAGGGCGGATTGTGATGAAAGGAATTTTTAGACTAAGTGTCTTTTTTAGTTTTGCTTTGCTTATATTAATTGGCATATGGTTTCGTTCAGAGCATATAAATCACGAGGCCTATCCAGGGCAGGAAGAAGCACTTTCTCAGCAAAAAGCATTTAATGAGCAGCAGGCAGAAGATTTAACGCTGACTATAGATCTTTTTATACAACAAATTAAAAATGATATGATTCGACTCTCAGAAAGGCAGGATACAAATGTCAATGACTCACTTAAACAAGAAGTCACAGCCCACCGTCATATTGACGGAATGGCTCAAATCGATTTAGAGACCAATGAAGAAACGTTTAAAGTTGGAGCAGTGCCAGCTAATCCTATGGAGAAATTGACTACCTCTAAGACTAATAACGATGATTGGTCTTATTCTAAACCTTATGAAGAAAACGGTATTCAAAAATTTTTAATTGGTATAGAGCGCCATCATAAAGCGTTAGTTGCAGAAGTAGATATGACATTCATAGAGAGTTTTGTTAAAGATTTAGCAGCATTAACGGATTCTCAAGGTAACTTTGTCATTGGACATACGGACAAAGATGTGACGTTTTCTGATGAGGAGTTAGATGGTGATGAAACACTTGTCAAAAAGGAAGTACCAGGGCTTGAATGGACGCTATTTATGAATTCGAATGAGGAAAGAAAAATGAAAGATGAGTATAAAAAAGGTGAAGTCATTGTTATGTTAAGAGATGATGAAAATGTTGAAGAATGGGCAGAAGCTCATGATGTTTATGTCATTGATAAAATGGGACAGACTGCTGTTGTGAGAGATTTGACTACAGATGCTGTTGACTTAATGAGAAATTGGGAAGAAGATCAATCAGTGATTTATATGGAACCTAACTACACATTTGAAAAGCAAACGAATCCTGATTCTAGAGCTCAAGCGTTGCCTAATGATGAATTTTATGACAACTATCAATGGAACTTAAAGCAGATGGAACTTGAAAACGCGTGGTTTGAAACGACAGGAGAAGAAGAGATTATCACTGCTGTGCTAGATAGTGGAATAGATGCAGAGCACACAGATATTCAAGATAGAATTCATGATGGATTTAATGCCTTTGAAAATAATAAAGCGTTTGCTGACGAGAATGGACATGGCACTCACGTGGCAGGTATTATTGGAGCAGTGACAAATAATAACTACGGTATAGCAGGGGTTACATGGGACTCTCCTTTATTAGCAGTTAAAGTCCTTGATGCAGATGCGATAGGTAACGCCTTTGCCATTGCAGATGGCATACGGTGGGCTACAGATAATGGCGCTAAAGTCATTAATTTAAGCTTAGGTGATGAGCACCATTCAGAGGTGATGTATGAGGCAGTTAAATATGCGTATGATCATGATGTCGCTTTAATCGCAGCTACTGGAAACGAGAATGTGGATACTCCGATGTATCCAGCAGCCTATGAAGAAGTATTGGCAGTCGGTTCCATAAACGAACAGTCCGAAAGAAGCTTTTTTTCAAATTTTGGTCATCATGTAGATGTTACAGCCCCTGGTGAGCATATTCCAAGCACATTTATAAATAATCAATATGTCATGATGAGCGGCACGTCGATGGCAGCGCCTCACGTATCAGGTCTTGTAGCTTTACTTCGATCTGTTCAGCCAGAGCTTTCCAATGATGACGTTTACGAAAAAATCCGTCTTTCAGCGACAGATCTAGGACCTGAAGGCATTGATCCTTATTATGGATACGGGAAAATAGATGCGAGCCGATTACTGAAAAGTAGTAACTAAGTAGAGGGAAGAGGGCCTTTATAATCGGTTATGATTTGTAAAAGTATGCCTATGCGTCAAAACACCAAGAGTCCTAATAAAAGGAGACTCTTGGTGTTTTTTAACAGGATTCGTTTCATTAATCATCATCAATCGTCGAAAGGTCCCCGGTAGGTTCATTTAATTCCCATGCCTTTAACACCCGTCTCATAATTTTACCACTCCGTGTTTTCGGTAATTTCTCTTTAAATTCAATTTCTTTTGGTGATGCATGACCTGCTAACTCAGATTTTATAAATGTTTGAATATTGTTTTTTAATTCATCGGACGGTTCATAACCTGATTTTAAAGCGACAAAAGCTTTAATAATATGTCCCCTTACATCATCAGGTTTTCCAATGACACCAGCTTCAGCTACTGCAGGATGTTCTACAAGTTTACTTTCAATCTCAAACGGACCCACTCGTTCACCGGCCGTCATAATGACATCATCATTTCTACCCTGGAACCAAAAATAGCCATCTTTATCTTTATATGCTGTGTCCCCGGAAACATACCAGCCAGGGATTGAAAAATACTCACTAAATTTCTGCTCATTTTTCCAAATTCGCCTCATTTGCGATGGCCAGCCTGTTTTAATTGCTAAGTGCCCCATTTCATTAGGCGGTAATTCATTTCCTTGATTATCAATAATAGCTGCCTGAATACCCGGTATTGGTTTGCCCATTGATCCAGGTTTAATTGGTTCACTTAAGTAATTACAAATAAGCATCGCTCCCGTTTCGGTCATCCACCATGTATCGTGAATTCTATGTTGGAACACATCCCAGCCCCATTTTACAACTTCTGGGTTTAACGGTTCACCTACACTTAAAATATGCCTTAGAGAGCTTAAATCATATTTTTCAATCGTTTCTTTTGGAGCAGCCATTAGCATTCGAAAGGCTGTTGGTGCACTGTACCATACTGTAACATGGTATTTTTCTATCGTTTTATACCAATCATCTGGTGAAAAACGCCCTCCACGAATCACATTTGTAATGCCGTTCAGCCAAGGTCCAAAAATCCCATAAGAAGTTCCTGTTACCCAACCAGGGTCAGCTGTACACCAGTAAACATCATCATCGCGTAAATCTAGTACCCACTTTGCCGTCTGATAATGTTGAATCATCGCTTTATGAACATGATAAACCCCTTTTGGTTTACCGGTAGATCCAGATGTGTAATGCAGGATAAGGCCATCTTCTAAGTCCATCCATTCAATTACAGAATCATCAACTGAAGACGCTTTCATTTCTTTCTTGAAGGAATAATAAGGAGGTGTTAGCTTTTCATCACTATCTATTAAAATAATTGTCTCTAAAAAAGGTAATTCATGGGTAGGAATACGGGGAAGAAGGGCGTTAGTTGTCACAATAACTTTTGCTTCGCTGTCTTCAAGACGACTTTTTACAGCTTCTTTCATAAAAGCTTCAAATAAGGGTCCTACAACGGCCCCAACTTTAATAGCTCCTAGTAAAGTAATATAAAGTTCTGGGGAGCGAGGCATAAAAATAAAAACTCTATCTCCTTTTTGGACTTGTAATCTACGAAACATGTGCGCGGCCTGGTTAGTAGCATTCTTCATGTCCTCAAATGTGTAAGATTCGTCTCGGTGACTATCACTATATAGGAGTGCGGGTTTCGAACCTTTCCCTTCGTTTACATGACGATCAATACATTCATATGCAATGTTAATTTTTCCTGTTGTGAACCAAGTGAATTGCTCTTGTACCATATCCCATTCAAACGTTCTTTTAGTATTATCATAATCCTCCAATTGATAGCGACCTTTTTTCGGCTGCAAAATGGTCATAATAGCCACCTCCAAAAAGAATATATAGTTATCATAAACGTAATATTTTGAAATTTCAAACGATGACCGAGCTATATTTATAAAAAAATGTGAAAGCGTTACTCATTGTTGATTTTTTTAAAAAAGAGAAGTAACGTTAACTTATAGTAAAGAGGAGTGAAAAGTTATGGATATACTGACAATTTTGATTTTGATTGTTATTGGCATTGTCCTCTTGCGGATAGTGGGGGCTATCTTCCGAATAGTTATTACAATTGGATTAATTATGTTGATAATATATGTTGTGTCAGAAGCACTTACACTAAATACGATTGTACTAGTTAAACCCTGGCAACTTATGACAGTAGGTTGTTAGTTTTTAATATCTCTATCTTACACTAAGAAGGAGGAATTTTCGTGAATTATCGTATTGAAAAAGACACATTAGGTGAAGTAAAAGTCCCAGATACTAAATGGTGGGGAGCGCAAACACAAAGAAGTTTGGAGAACTTTAAAATTGGTTGGGAACAGATGCCAAAAGAAGTTGTGGAATCCTTTACTATTTTAAAAGAAGCCACAGCAGCAGCTAATCTAAGGCTACATAAGATTGAAAAAGAGAAAAGTGAAATGATTCAAACTGTGTGCCGTGAATTGCGAGAAGAAGGAGCGTACGAGCATTTTCCTTTAGTTGTTTGGCAAACAGGTAGTGGCACGCAGTCAAATATGAATATGAATGAAGTCGTTGCCTATAGAGCAAACGAAAAGTTCGTGGAAGCTGGTAGCGATACAAGAGTGCACCCAAACGACGATGTGAATCGTTCTCAAAGTTCGAACGATACCTTTCCAACAGCGATGCATATTGCCGCATTAACCGAAGTAAAAGCACGCCTCATCCCATCATTGAAGCGCCTAAGAGAAACAGTGGAGCAAAAGGCTGATGCGTTTGAAACTATTATAAAAATTGGCCGTACACATTTACAAGATGCTACGCCATTAACGTTAGGACAAGAAATGAGTGGTTGGGCGTTTATGTTAAAAAAATCAGAGGAACTGATTACCCAATCTGCGGAACAGCTTCGTCACCTTGCAATTGGTGGGACAGCTGTAGGAACCGGTATTAATGCCCATCCTCATTTTGGAAACTATACAGCTGAGGAAATTTCTCGCATCACAGGTGACACCTTCTATTCATCCGATAATAAATTCCATGCATTGACTAGTCATGATGAAATTGTCTATGTTCATGGAGCGATTAAAGGCCTAGCTGCAGATTTAATGAAAATAGCCAATGATGTTAGATGGCTTGCTAGTGGCCCACGCTCAGGTATTGGGGAAATTACAATTCCCGCTAATGAACCTGGAAGTTCAATTATGCCAGGGAAAGTAAATCCAACACAATCTGAGGCACTGACGATGGTCGTCTCCCAAGTGTTTGGCAATGATGCCACAATTGGTTTTGCAGCTAGTCAAGGAAACTTTGAATTAAATGTATTTAAGCCAGTCATTATTTATAATTTCCTTCAGTCTGTTCGGTTATTAAGTGATGCGATGGATTCGTTTAATCATAAATGTGTTGCTGGAATCGAAGTAAATGAAGACGTTATCGAGAAACATGTGAAAAACTCATTAATGTTAGTTACAGCGTTAAATCCTTATATTGGATATGAGAAAGCGGCAACTATTGCTAAAACAGCTTATGAAACTAATTCGACATTAAAAGAGACCGCCATTGAATTGGGCTATTTAACAGAAGAGCAGTTTGATGAGTATATCGACCTTGAAAAGATGGTCAGACCTACTGAATGAGCCAGAAGACGGAGGTGATCCATGAAGGTTTTTGATCTCCATTGTGATGCATTACTAAAGCTATACGAGGGATGTGCCACACATTTTGCGAATGATGAAAGATTAGACGTAACGAAAGAAAAACTATCTGATGGTCACATATCCTTGCAAGTATTCGCAGTGTTTGTGGATCCTGACATTCCTTCAGATGAAAAGTATCGCACAGCTTTACAACAAATCGATTATTTTCATCGTGAAGTGGTTGGGAAGCACGAAGCTATTAAGAAAATTACCAAGTGGCAAGATATAAAGACATTAGCTCCTACTGAAATAGGCGCCATGCTTTCTTTAGAAGGAGCTGATGCCTTTGGCAATGATCTCATGAAGTTACGTACACTTTATGAATTAGGTGTTAAGTCGATTGGTTTAACGTGGAATAATGCTAATTTATGTGCAGATGGATGTGGTGAGCCTAGAGGTGCGGGGCTCACACAGTTAGGGGCAGAAGTTGTAAAGTTGAATAATGAAAATAAAGTTTGGACTGATTTATCACACCTATCTATTAGATCTTTTTGGGATACGGTGGCATTAGCGGATTATCCAATTGCTAGTCATTCAAATTCATACACTGTTTATTCTCACAGAAGAAATTTAAATGACAAACAAGCAGAAGAGATTTTTAGAAAAAATGGCCTAATTGGTATCGTGTTTAATCCTCCTTTTGTGAGACATAATGATTCAGTGCAAATCACCGATCTAATCAGACACATTGATCACTTTTGCTCAATAGGCGGTGTTGAACATCTCGCTTTCGGCTCAGATTTTGATGGTATTTCCACCTATATTCGCGGGTTGGAACATGCAGGAAAGTATCAGGTACTTATTACTGAATTGTTGAAATATTTCACAGAGGAAGAGGTACGAGGATTTGCTTATCAAAATATGCTGAATCATTTGCCAGAGGATGAATGAGTAACATCTGCCCTGTGACATGTTAAGGGCGGGTGTTATTTATATCGCAAGCAAGTAAAGTTGTTGGTATGTCATACTGATGTAGTAATTAAGGCCTACACAGAAAGCTTAAATCAGCTATTGACTTACCTCAGAAAGCGTCCGTTAAAATGGAGAGCTAACGCTATTTAGCCGGGAGATAACGGACGCTTATATCCTGATTCACTCAACGACTACTCAGTGGGAGAAAAGGAGAAATCCCCGCTGACTGAAGATTCGTTTTATGGCGTATTTTAAGAAGGAAGGATGTATAGCAATTGGAATCATGGGTTAAAGAGGCGTTACTACAAGCTGGTTGCAATGCTGCTTCTATTCAAGATATTGACCATGTTTCTGGAGGTGATATTAATGAGGCGCTTTATATTAAGACGGGAGACTGTGATTATTTTGTCAAGAGTCATAAGAAGATGACATCAAATTTTTTTACTATTGAAAAGGAATCATTGGAATTTATTCATCTTGAAGCAAAAATTGGCACTCCAGAAACGTATGGGGTATTCACTGTTGATACAAAAGATGGTAAAAGAAGTGGTTTGGTGATGCAGTGGATAGCATCTGAAGCACGCAAAAACGATTGCCAAGAGAGACTAGCAAATTGTATTGCTAACTTGCATCGTGTGACTCATACGGCATTTGGTTATAATAAACATACATACATCGGGACCATTCTTCAACATAATGACTGGAATGAAAATTGGTGTGAGTTTTATGCTTCAAAGCGATTACTACCACAAACAGAACTAGCTGTTAAAAGCGGGAAAATGCCTCTCAAAAGGCGCAGAATGATGGATCACTTAATAACGCGTTTACACCAGTGGATCCCGACAACAAGTGTGAAGCCTAGATTGCTCCATGGTGATTTATGGTCAGGTAATTGGTTAAGTGATTCAGAAAACAAGATTTATCTTATTGATCCATCTATTTTATTTGGCCATAGGGAAATGGAGATAGCATATACTGAAATGTTTGGAGGGTTTAACGAGCTATTTTACAGCGCGTATACCGAACAATTACCATTGGATCAGGAATATCATTCGCGAAAGCCCCTTTATCAATTGTTTTATTTACTTGTTCATTTAAATACATTTGGTGAAAGGTATGGTGCTCAAATTGATGATATACTTAACCATTACATAGGTGACCAAAGGTCACAGAATAAAATTCATTTCTAAAATAAACGTTTATCACAAATAAGTGTCAGTAATCTCCGGCCTTAAAAAGAAGAACGAAAACTCACGTTGATGGAAGGTGCGTTGTATGTGATATATCGAATGAGAAAAATAATAAATCCATAGTCTTTTATGGCTAAGGTTTAACTAAGCATATCGTAAGAAAGTCTCGTATCTACATGTTATAATAACTGATAATTTCTGAATACGAGGTACGAGGAGGTCAAGTCATGACAAAAGGAAATTACAAAAAGGCAACTTTTGCAGGGGGATGTTTTTGGTGTATGGTGTCCCCGTTTGACGAGCAACCTGGTATAGAGGCCGTTATTTCAGGATACACAGGCGGTCATACAACTAACCCTACGTATAAAGAGGTTTGTTCAGAAACAACAGGTCATCTAGAGGCAGTAGAAATTACGTATGATTCACATGTTTTCCCTTATGAGAAACTGTTAGATCTTTTCTGGAAACAAATAGACCCTACAGACCCTGGTGGTCAATTTAATGACAGGGGTCACTCTTACACAACTGCTATTTTTTACCACGATGATTATCAAAAGGAGTTAGCTGAAAAGTCAAAACTGAATCTACAAAACAGTGCGAAGTTTAATGGCCAAATTACCACCGTCATTAGACCGGCTGAACCATTTTATCCTGCTGAAGAGTATCATCAGTATTATTATAAGAAAAATTCATTCCATTATAAATTATATAAAAAGGGTAGTGGAAGAGAGGATTTTATTAAAACCTATTGGGGGGATACATCGTGAAAAAGGATGAGTTAAAGAACAAACTAACACCGCTTCAATATAAGGTCACACAAGAAAATGGAACTGAACCTCCTTTTGAGAATCCATATTGGAATTTTTTTGAGGAAGGACTTTACGTAGATCTTGTGTCAGGTGAACCACTTTTTACTTCTAAAGAAAAATTCGATTCAAATTGTGGTTGGCCAAGTTTTACAAAACCAATTGATGAAGATTCTATAAAAGAAAAAGCAGATACGAGCCATCAGATGATCCGTACAGAAGTTAGAAGCTCTAAAGGTGACTCCCATTTAGGTCATGTGTTTAACGATGGCCCAAAACCAAATGGACTAAGATATTGTATTAATTCAGCAGCTTTAAAGTTTATACCTAAGGATAAATTGAAAGAAGAAGGTTATGAGGATTATCTACACCTGTTTGACGATTAACTCTATAAAACACATAGATGAAAATCACCTTTTCAAATGGAATGTCAATTAATTTGAAAAGGTGATTTTTGTTAAATTATTTAGAAAACCTAGGACTTCTTTTATTATTAGTGTCTAATACGATTAATTGCTGCCGCAAGCTCAAGCTTCCTAGGTAAAGCAAAATCTCCAGGATGTTGCCCAGCGAAAGGTGAGAGGCTATCAATGCCTTGTTGGTCAAGTTTTTCATATACACCATTTATTGCTTCTCTTAAGCTTAAAGTATCTTCTGGATGTTTAATAATTCGTTTAATCATTAATGCTAGGGCTTGGGTTTGACTTTGATCGACGAGTTGCTCTAAATAGGTGAGGTCGACAATCGTTTTTCCTATTCTAATTGTATGAAGTCCTTTACTCTCCACTTTTTCTTTCTTATCAAACAATTGAAAAAGTGCTCGCTTATCAATCATTCTTTTCTGTTCTAACGTTTGGAAAGGTTTAGCTAGCTCCTTCTTACGTTGAGTTAGTAGCTCCTTAGCTATTTTTTTAGCTTCATTCGTTTTATTGAATGGTTTGTATTCTTCCATCATATAAATGGCATCCGCCACATCAAAATAATCTCCAGAGCCTCCTATAACAAGAATAGAGGAAATCCCCTTTGTGACATACAAGTCTTGAACACGGTCTATGAATGGGATGATAGGTTCTTTGTCTCTTGACACAAGCTGTTGCATGCGAGCATCACGAATCATAAAGTTTGTGGCACTCGTGTCTTCATCAATTAGTAATAACTTTGCGTCCATTTCCAGAGCTTCCATAATATTTGCAGCTTGTGATGTACTGCCACTTGCGTTTTGAGAAGAAAAGTCTTTCGTCGTCTTTCCAAAAGGTAAATCATTAATAAAAGGCGAAATATTCACGTGTTTAATCATTCTTCCATCTTCAGAGCGTATTTTTAATGCAGATTCATCTGTGATGACATATTCTCTTCCGTCACCTATCTCGTGATTATAGACTCCTTTTTCTATCGCTTGTAATAAGGTGCTTTTTCCATGATAACCACCACCTGTTATGAG